>JASJCE010000162.1 GCA_030066155.1 Desulfobacterales bacterium
GGTTTTTCAGCACCCGCCTGGATTTGGAGCTTGAAAAGGTATCCCGGTATTTCGCGACATAGGAATTGGAGATGTCATAGACGTCTGTCGGGATCAATGGTTCCCGGGCGCGTGGATGGTCCGGATTGGGTTTGCCGGCACCAAACATTTCTTCAAATAACGCCGGACCGAGTTTCTTGAGTACGAACAGCAATTCAACCGGATCTTCGTGGTTCACGCCAGCCTCTTTTAAACCGGTAAGCGCATCATTGAAAATCCGTTTGCCGGCAGTCGTTACTTTATCGGCGAATGCCCGGGCCGCACTGAAATCCACATGTTGTAATAATCTGCCGGCCGAATCCTCAATTCGGTGTCCGAATATCTGGGCTTCGGCAATTTCCTCTGCCGAAGGAATCCGCAGCGCTTCAGTAACCGGCAGCGGCAGCACCGCGTGGCCCGTCGGGCATTTGAGCTGGGTCATGATATCCCACAGCAGATATTCGCCCACCAGGCCGCGGTTGATATTATAATCAGCGGTAAAGGACAGGGTATCGCCGTAGACCATGGATCCGATGCATTGCCGCTCGTGGATGTCGTTGAGGGCGAATATCCAGCCGGACCGTTTTACCGGATCCGTGGTCAACCCCCCAATGCAGTGGGACAGCTTGGCGCCCAATAAATCCTCGATGATATATTTTTCAAGGTAGGCCCAACCGGCAGTGGTAGCACAATCACAAAAAAGGGCGCCAAACCCGTCCTCGAGGTAGGAATGCACTAGAGCACCTTTCTCGCGAAGCGCCCCCATAACTGATATTGCTTTGACCGTTTCCGCCGTGGTGGCAACGGTGTCTGTCCACCCCGGTGCTTCGTGGGAAAAAAACTGCGATAAATTGCCGATGGTGGTCACACCCGCCTTCAGGGCATTGACGGTATTTTCAACCGAGGCCGGAAATCCGATCATAAAATCGCCCATATGGGGTTGAATGGGGATGTCGCGGCCGACTTTGAACCAGTCTGACTCCGTTTCCAGCATGGGGCCGGTTTCCGCCGGGATCTCATCCCGCAACTCTCGCGGAAGGGCCATGCGTCGATCCAGGCAGATCCCGGCTCGATCGACCGTTTTGCCGCTCTCCTGGGTAACGCGATCCAAATAGGCCAGGGCATCGGCAGTTGCCTCCCACGAATTCAGGCCGATATGGGCATGAAACATGACCCGGTTGTCTTTGATGCTCCGTTCTTTATATTCACGCTCGGAATTGACCCCCATTTCATCCATAAATGCCGTTCGACCGATATTAACATCAGCGGCGATTCTTCGGCCTTCATCCACCATAGATGAGCCTGAAGGCAGATCGACATCGAGTATCTTCCGGACTTTTTGGCCAAATACAGAAAAGTTCATTCGTTTCTTTTTTCGATCGAACTGACCGTTTTCCAGGCAATCGGCGAGGCTGAAAGCCGTCAACCAGGCCCTGACTTCTTTACTTTGGGTTTCTGAGTAGTCGCCAGTCCTGCTGCCCCAGAGGGGCCACTTACTCCGAGCGTAGTCGCGGAAAAAGCTTAGGTACTTTATGGCCACTCTTCTTTTAGTTTCCCGGTTTCATCTTTTTCGTCGTCTTTTTGGTAGTCGTTTTCTTCTTGGCAGGCCCTTTCACGTCTCCTGACCGCGCCGCGTCCAAGATTTTTTTGATGCTGGCCATGGGCAAACCGAGGATTCGGCGCAGCTCCTGCGGGCGGGCGAGCAGGTCTCCGGCCGTATAGATCCCAGCCTCTGCCAGGGCTGATGCCCCTTCACGCGAGATGCCCTTCAGGAGCGATACCTCGATGCTCGCGTCTCCTCGTGGCGGCGGTGCCTTGCCGGTTGTCGCCAGGATGATGTTACCGTCTTTCGTCCGGGCCAGTGCCGGCATAAACATAGGCGCTTCCAGGAACGCCGGATCGACCTCGGGAACGTACAGCGGTCGTGGCTTGGGGGCGACTAACGGATCGGCGGACTCCTGCTCTTTTATGGCAAATTTCACGAATTTTGCCAATTCGTCGCTAGACAGGTCCTTGATCGCTTTCAAGTGGGTCTTCAAGTCCAGACCGCGGGCGTCGCCCTCCCGCGGCGGGGCGCACGTCGCGGCCAAACACTTCCGCAGACGCTCTAAGTCGACGCCGTTGGCCTCCATCCATTTGCGTATCCCCGAATCGTGCAGCACGCATTCCAGCAGCAAACAAAGGGCGCCGGTCCGATTGTCGCGCGAGTTTTCGGTTGACGGCTTCGCACTTGGATCGCCAACGGCGAACGTCCGTGTCGTCTCGCGCATGAATCTCATGCCGCCGAGCGTGTGGCCGCTGGCCATGACGCGGCAAGTATGGACGCCACGCGACTGAGCCGAGATATCGGCAACGAATCGTCCCGTGGCATCGAGCGTCAACTGATGCCGGCGCGTGTGACCCTGCGGGTCGGTGACCTGTGCAGTCACCACAGCCGATGTGAGCGGCATCCTATACTGGGTCAGCGCTGCCTCCAGCGGTATCACATCGCCGGGAGCGATGAGCGGGAAAGTGCGGCCGACCTCGAACGTCAGGTTTGAACGGGTCTGCACGACGACACTGTACTCGATCGCCGGCACCCGGCCGGCAAAAACCATCGACACCATCCGCTCGCGCAGGTGCCTCAGGCTCTTCTTGGCCAGCCTCAGCCGCAGCGTCCAGCGTCCTGCGTGACTTGTGTGTGGACTGCCCGGCAACGCCGGCAGGCTCAGGCGAAGGATTGCGTCCAGCCGGTTCACTTCCAACTTTGCGTTAGGACCGAGCGCCGCCTGCGACAATATGTCGCCACCCGGCGTCACGACCTCAAGCTCTATGTACGGCGCCGCTGGCGACAGCAGAATCACCTCCGCCTCGACGTCAGCCTCCGACAAGTCAAAGTGCACCTCGTGCGTCACGCCTATGTGAAGAATTCCGTCCGGGTCTACGACAATGTTGGCCTTCTTGATATCTGCGAGGATCTGGACGAAGTATTTGGTCACCATAAAGCGCCGCTGATCGGCGGTCTTGTCGCCGGTGATGAGCATATACTGCGAGATGGCACCGAGGGTGCCGGCGCTGACGTTGTCCTCGGTACCGAGCCCGATCGCGTAAAGATCGGAGCTGTAGGCGGAGATCGCGTTCATCACAGTGGCCGAGGTCACCCAAGGCGTTACGTTCTCGTTGCCGTCCGTGAGACACAAAATCGCCAGGTTTGGGTTTGTCACGCCGGATGGCGGAACGTAGCTGTTGAGCTCGGCGGCGCCGGAGATCAGTCCCTCGCCGATCGCCGTCGATCCGAAGTTCGGCTGAATGGCCGGGTTGCTGAGCGCGGTGTTAACACCACTACCACCGCCGATTGCAGACATCGACAACGGCGTCGACACGGCGTGATCGAAAAATACCAGTGCGGCAGAATCGGTCGTTTCGAGCAGGTCGGTGGCCACCTCCAGCGCTTCCTCGAGCAACTGGAATTTTGTGAATCCGCCGCCTGCAGTGCCCGACATGCTGCCGGAGCGATCACTGACAAATGCCACAGCACTGGTCGGCCGCGGCACGACGGTCGCCGAAAGTGTGGCCATGAACGTGTCGAAGACGTGCTCGCCACCTACGGTGGCGGCGAGGTAGCCCTCGTTGTCAATGATGAGCGCCTCAATACTCACCGAGCCCGGGCCGACGGGACTGCCGTCAGCAGGTGCGATGCACCGGACAAACACGTCGATGGTGCGCGGGGAAGGATCATCGGTTGCCGGTACGTCTACGATGGCGTTGCCTGGAGGGATGCTGAAGCCGGAACCCGCGATCCCCGTAATTCGGAAGCGCATTGCCCGGCATCCCTCGACAGTGAACTGTACGGGGAAGTAGGTGGTCAGACCGGCCGGGATGGTGCCGAAATTGACGGACGGTGTGGCCAGCGCCACCTCGGGCAGATCGGTGTCGTACCAGACACCCGTCGCGTGAAGGTCGACGTTGGCGGCGTTCGTTGCCAAAACGGGGAAGTTGAAGTAGGACACGTCCATCAAGTCCATAACCTCATTAAGGTTGTGGCCCGAATTGGCGCCGCTAACCGGTTCGAAATGGTTCAGATTCGGGTATTTATCCTGCCAAAGGGACCACATACGGTCTACCTGGGCATGGTGCAGGAAGAAAATTGGGTCATTGGGAGAGGAACGCGCCATCATGTCCAGAAACAGGGTGTTGTTCTGGTTTCCCACCCAGTTATGGGGCCCGTTGTGCAAAAAAAACTCCAGTGACTTGCGGAAGCTCGCGCTTGCCTGGGCGTTGGATGGGAAGTTGTTGTCGTTATATGGATTCGAATCGTAGGGCTGCGCTCCGAGCGAGTCCCGCACGTCCGTGTCATCGGGTAGCGACTGCGACGTCGGATTGGTGCTCGAGACTCGCCGCAGCACGGTGTGCGTATCGCCCACATCCTTGACGTTGATATCCCAGTTGCCGGTAGAACCCGCGAACGGACCGGCCTCTACGGCGTTGTTTGCGCCCGTGCCCAGGCCGCCCATCAGGTCGTTTATAAAGGGCCATCCCGGGTCATTGGGCTGCCGGGCGGTCGGCCAGTCCCAGTATGGGATATATATGTTCGGGTTGCCTGATACGTCCCGCAGATCGAGCTCGAACTGGCGAAGGATCTCCCGGTGCCACGGACCGAAAGCCGGCCCAAGGTGAATCAGCGAGAAAGCCGCTTTGTGCATCCAGACGTAGTCGTCGTAGCGGTTCTGCGCTCCGTCGGCTTGCGCCTGTGCGATGATGCTCGGTCTGGTGTTCTTCAGGTCGATGACCGCCTGGATGAAAGCTCCTTGTTCATTTGCCGCGATCATCGCGGCTACACTCTTGCGACATTTCATGATCCTTTTCTCCCTCCCGAAATCGCCGTTTCGTGTACACTACCAACTGACCGATTCGGGACTTCTCCTGGTTCTTCGGACAGCGAGCGAAGTTGTCCGGCGCCCCTAAACGCCTGATTAAAAGGCCTCTTCGTCGTACTATAAAGCGGAAATACCAATAATTTGGGTTAATTTGATTTTTGACCTTACAAATTTTAGCTGCTTAGCGACCAAAACTTTGGTACGTTTAATTAATTCAGGAAATTGAAAATGCGCCTTTTTTTCAGAAGGTGTGGGGATATTGGTAATCTATTAGGGGCAAAACCAATGGGTTATTAAATGCACTTAATGCTCTAAAAAAGATAGTTATTACCACAATGTGGAATGTCAATAAAAAAATGAAATTGAGGCTGAAGACATTGGGGCAAGAGAAGAGAATTAACTTGATTAAAGACTCAAAAAATTAAAAAAAGAATTAGTATAAATGTCAAAGCAAACGACTAAGGAAAATATCAAATTACTACCTCTACCAGCTAAACAAGCCATGCCTTGGTTTTCTCCCCGACTCCTTTTCTCCAAACTTTAGAGCTTAGTCAAGTCTTTTTCCTGTTCTATCCATGATCCAGTTTTTGACGTCTAAAAAGGGATAACTCTCAAGGATACCGAAATGAGGAAGCTTCTTTATTTTCAGTTTTGAGAAGACAGGGGTATAAATCCCGCAAAGATACTTCGTTAAATTCACCTCGCTGAACTGTTCCCCGACGGCCTGGATAAATTCCTGGGTGACCTCGCTGAATACATAATCTGAAAGCGGTTTTAATTCGGTGGTGTCCTGGAGAACGGCTTTCCCGGATTTGCAAAAAGAGCAATGCCCGCAACGCTCGGCATCAAGAGGTTCGCCAAAATAGCCAGCCAGTTGTTTGCTGATGCAGGCATCGCTTTCTAAAAAGTCGACCATATTGTGTATACGTTGAATTTCAACGCGTTCTTTCTTTTTGAACAGGGTATACATTTTTTCCGCCAGCTCAGCGATATCAAAGGCCTGGGTCAAAATGTCGTAGACATCAACCGACTGTCTGGATTGGAGCTCGATCCAGCCGTTCTGATCAAAGTATTCCAGCGCGGTGATAATCCGCTGCCGATCCGTCCTATAATTGTTGAGGATGGCCGGGATGTCCACATGAGTCCATATCTTTTTGGTATTACAGTGATCGATGACCGTGGAGGCAAATTGTTTTCTTTCCCCTTCAAAACGGCCGATGATATCTGTAGGCTCTTTTTTATACTTGAAAGAATATTCTTCAAAATAGGTCCGCTTCGGCCGAATCACTTTCTCCATTGCCAGGTAGACCAGCAGCGTTTTCAACGGAAGTACCCGGATATTCAGTGCATTGGAGAGCGCTACCATTTTGATTTCCCAGATAAAGCCCTCGTTTTCTTTAATGGTTCGCAACAATTCGAAGATAGACGCTTCTTCGGGCGTATCACCGTAAATGAAGTTTTCTAAGATGTGAATGTTGTCCGGATTGGCCAGCACTTCACATAAAGAAACTTCCCCATCGCGCCCTGAGCGGCCGATTTCCTGGCTGTAGTTTTCCACGGATTTGGGCAAATCGTAGTGAATGATCCGGCGGATGTTTTTTTTGTCGATTCCCATGCCAAAAGCGATGGTTGCCACGATACAATCCAGTGACCCATCCATGAATTGGTTTTGAATCTGTTCCCGCTTCTCGTTATCCATCCCGGCATGGTAGGGATGCGCATTGATAGTATTTTCCACCAGGAATTGTGCCACCTCTTCCGCGGTTTTCTGAAGGGTGACATAGACAATGGTCGGGTCCCCGGGTGCTTCATTGATCCTTTTGAGCAGAAGACCTTTTTTCTCGGAAGCGGCTGTCGGTGTAACTTGCAGGTAGAGGTTGTTGCGGTAAAAGCCGGTAACAAACACGTTTTGATTTCGGATATCGAATTTGGCGCACATGTCCTCCCTGACCTGCTGAGTGGCGGTGGCGGTCAAGAGCAGTGCTTGCGGTATATTGAACTCTTTCTGATAATCCGGCAATTTCAGGTATTCAGGCCGGAAATTATGCCCCCACTCGGAAATGCAATGGGCTTCATCCACGACGATCAAGCTGACGTTCATTTTTTCGAGGTGGCTGCGAAACCGTTCATTTTTAAACCGCTCCACGGATATCATCAGTATTTTCAATTTGCCGTTTTTGGCATTTCCGAGAATGGTATTGTATTCGTCTCTGCCAAGCGTCGAATCCAGGCGGGCGGCCGCGATGTTTTTGGAGAGTAGAAAATCCAGCTGATCTTTCATCAGAGACAGCAGGGGCGATACCACCAGCGTCATGCCTGGCAGGAGAAGTGCCGGAAGCTGGTAGCACAGGGATTTGCCGGCACCCGTCGGAAATATGGCGGCCGCGGATTGATGATCCATGACCGCGCTGATAACGTCCTCCTGACCCTGAAAAAATGCATTGAACCCGAAATACTTCTGTAACTGCTGTTTTAACATGCGTAGACCTCCTGCTTTAATTGTCAGATTAGAATCATTAACCTGTTTTGTGCAATTTTGTTAGGGCTTTTTAATACCGTTTTCTGGCCTGCCGCCTTGCGTGATAAAGTTTTTCCGTGAATCCGCCCTGCTCCAAAAACTGCTGCTCCAATTGTCTTAACTGCTGGTCCAGTAAAAAATTGGTCTGATGAATCAGACAAATCATGGTATTGGCGGCAACACCGGGAGGAGAGTCCTCAATATAGTTTCTATAGGTCTTATAGGACCTATTTCTCGCGTAGGCGAGATTTCTTATTTTTTGGGCCTGAGGATGGTTTTTCTGCCAGAGCAGCAGATGGCGTTGCCGCAGAAAGTCATGGTAGTCCAGCAGCAGCTCTTCCAGGCTCGCGCGGGCCACGCCCACCAGTTTTAACTCGGTTTTTTTGGACGTGCCGGATACCATGCTGCCCTCAGCGATATTTTGTTTGCCGCTGCGGGCGGCCTGCACCATCTGGTCGCGGGTGCGGGAGCGACGGCTGATCCAGCGGTTACAGAATTTTACGGTTCCGTCGAAAACGATTTCCGACATCTGATATGATTTGAGCTCCCGAAATCCGCCGTGAGGGTCGATAAAGCCTTCAGCTTGATTCATAATTAGTGCTCCTGTTAGGTATCGGCAATAATGGGTTGCGCCGCCAGTGATACGGTTTCGACTGAATTCGACTCAGTTTCAATTGGCTTGCTGGATCTTGGTGACACATGTTCGCTTACCGCCCATTTTATCTTTTCGGCAATGTTTTTTCCGATACCGTCTACGGTTTGCAAATCGTCAATGCTGGCAGATACGACGGCCTCAACACTGCCGAAACGATCCAGAAGTCGATCCGCTCTTTCACGACCGACTTTAGGCAATCCCTGCAAAATATAGCGTTGCCTGTAGCGTATCCCCTTAGGTTGATAGCCATGCCGTTGCACCCCGCCATTGGTTATCGATTCTATCTGGCGGGCTATAAAGACCAATAATTTTGCAGTTTCAACGGGGTTTTTAGATCGAAGGACCGGTATCCCCATTATCAAGGAAACGTTAATCAGTGCTCCCTGCATGGCCTCCCTTGTCACCCCAATTTCAATCGAATCGCTGGACGTTCCTTCCAAAATCAATACACCTTCAAACTTTGAATTTGCCAGGTAAATCATTTGCTTAAAAAGTCTGCCGTCTATGACCGAAATAGCAAAGTCTTTTAATGTTTTTCTTTCAATAATCACCCGCTTGCCGATCTGATAATCACCTATGGAAAGCCGCCGAATATCCACTTCAACGTTCTCGATTTCCAAGAGCAATTCAATTACGTCGCTTTTGCGTTCGCGGTCGTCGGCGACGATATGGGCAAGATTATCCTGTTTCTGCATATCCGTATTTTCACTATTCACACCCATCACCCCCCTGACATAGTCCGAATTAGTTGAATCTCCCCAATAGGGAGAGACCTTGTATCGAAAGCAACAAAAGAAGATTTTGGGTCATACATCCTGTTTAGATTCTGTTGCGCGTGTAAGAATACTTTTCAATTCAGCGGCCTCTGGTCGCGTAAATTCCTCGGCGTCAAATCAGGCACCTTTTCTTAAATAAAAAATGCAAGATAATTTATATTGCACTTTAATATTTTATATGTCAAGCAAAAAATTGCAAATTATTAAATACTGCAAAAAATTTTATGGTTTTTTATCTTATTATTGCAGTTCTATTTATACTGTGATATCGAAGTAGCGATATGAAACTGAACAAAATAGCAGATATTCAAAGTGGATACATCAATCGGGGAAAAATCGAACCCAGGGCGAATGGATCTTGTCTTCTGCTCCAGGCAAAGGATGTCGATGCGGATCAACTCTCTTGTCGCACAAACGCACTGATTCGGTTCAATCCGAGATTGTCCGGTAAAGATTGGTTTTTAGAGCGTGGTGATATCCTGTTCATGGCAAGGGGTGCCCGGAACCATTCATTATTAATTGATAAAATTCCGGCCAGTGTTTTGGCTGCGGCCTGTTTTTTTATTATTCGGGTATCGAATTCTGAGGTTTTGCCGGAATATTTGTGGTGGTACCTCAATCAGGCGCCGGTTGAAGAATATTTGAAACGATTCAGTGGGAGGTCTGTACACATGCCAGTGGTCCGGCGGGCGGTTCTGGAGGGCATCGATATTCCAATCCCGCCGATTACGGTTCAACAGCAGGTTGCAGATATAAATGCCCTGATGTTGAAAGAGCAGGATTTGTATAGAAAAATGGCCGAAAAGCGAAAATTCCTGATGACTGAAATTTGTCTCCGATCGATTCGGGAAAGCAGATAAAAGAGGATGATGAAAATGAACCAGCAGCAGCGGAAATCCGAGATTTTCAATGTCGTCTGGCGGGCCTGTGATACGTTCCGGGGCGTTATCGATCCTGCCATGTATAAAGATTATATCCTGACTATGCTGTTCGTGAAATATCTCAATGATATCAGAAATTACAAGCTGGCTGAATATGACAAGAAATACGGTGGGGACAAGCTACGAATCGCGCGGGCCATGGCGCGCGAGCGATTTATCGTCGATGAAGATGCATCTTTTGATTATCTTTATGAACATAGAAATGACAGTGACATCGGACAAACGATCAACACGGTTCTTGAAAGTATTGAAGATGCCAACAAGGCCAAGTTGCACAATATGTTTCGCAACATCGATTTTAACAGCAAAGCCAACCTGGGACAGACACGCCAGCGCAATAACCGCCTCAAAACTCTGCTGGAAGATTTCGCGGGCCTGGATTTGAAGCTCGACAATAATGGCGATATAGACATTATTGGCGATGTCTATGAATATCTGATTGAAAAATTTGCGGGCAGTGCCGGTAAAAAGACCGGCGAGTTCTATACCCCGGCAGAGGTCTCTGAGACCCTGGCCCGGTTGGTGGCCCCAAAAAAAGGAGACCGCATTTGCGATCCGGCCTGCGGCTCAGGCTCACTTTTAATCCGGGCCGGCAAGCAGGTTGGCTCGGATGATTTTGCGCTCTACGGCCAGGAAATGAACGGCAGCACCTGGGCCCTTTGTAAAATGAACATGTTTTTGCATGAGGTCGACTCTGCCCATATCGAATGGGAGGACACCATCAGGCATCCGCAGTTTATCGAAGACGACGCCTTGATGAAGTTCGATGTTGTGATCGCCAATCCACCCTTCTCCCTGGACAAGTGGGGGCAGGAAATGGCTGCCGAAGATCGCTTTGCCCGTTTCCAGCGCGGCATCCCGCCCAAGAGCAAGGGCGACTGGGCCTTTATCAGCCACATGCTGGCCACGGCGGTTGAGGGCGCGGGTCGGGTCGGGGTAGTGGTGCCCCACGGGGTGCTGTTTCGCGGCGGCCAGGAGGGCAAAATTCGCGAAGCCGTTATCCGGGAGAATCTATTGGACACCGTTATCGGTATTCCGGCCAATCTGTTCTACGGCACCGGTATTCCTGCCGCTTTCATGATTTTCGACAAATCCCGCAAACCTGGCCAGGACATTCTTTTCATCGATGCCAGCCGCGATTTCGAGCAGAGCACCAACCAGAACAAGTTGCGGCCGCAGGATACCGAAAAGATCGTGAAGACTTTTCGCAAAAGGCAGGAAGTCGAGAAGTACGCTTACCCTGCTTCTTTTGAAGAAGTAGAGGAGAATGAATTCAATCTGAATATTCCGCGTTATGTGGACACGTTTGAACCGGAGCCGGAAATCGATATTGCCGCTACCCAGAAGGAAATCGAGCAGATTGAAGCCGAGCTGGCCGAAACGCAATCGAAAATGAATGCATATCTGAAGGAGCTGGGCTTCTGAACCACGAAATACACGAACCACACGAAAACTAATTAAAAACGAAACCTATTCGTGGTTTGGAATCTGAAGGACCTGGAATTATGACTGATAACGGGCAGCCATCCACTGAAGAATCTAGAGGTGAATTGCTGGTTTACCGGAGCGAAGAGGGGCAAATAAAGCTGGAAGTTCGCCTTGAAAACGAAACCGTATGGCTTACCCAGAAGATGATGGCTGAGCTTTTTCAGGTCGGCGTAAATACAATTAATTACCATATTAAAGAGATTTATGAATGTGGAGAGTTGGCCCGGGAGGCAACTATTCGAAAATTTCGAATAGTTCAAGCTGATTACAAACCGGGCCGACTGCATGCAGCCCAATATGGGATTGACCTCCTGGAGAGGTGATGAAGTCCGTATAACCGATGTGACCATTGCCAAGAATTATCTCAAAGAACATGAAATTGACGAGTTGAACCGCACCGTGGTCATGTGGCTGGATTACGCCGAGGATCAAGCCAGGCGGCGGAAGTGGATATTCATGAAAGACTGGGAGCGGAAGCTGGATGACTTTTTGCGCTTTAACGAGCGTCAGGTTCTTCCCGATGCCGGCAAGGTGAGCAAACAGAGCGCCGAAGACCGTGCCAGAGCAGAATATGAAAAATTCGCTGTCCGCCGAAGGCAGCACAAGGAAGCCATAGGAGAGGCGGAAACCATAAAGCAGCTTGAGAACGCCGCAAAACTTCTTCCGGAAAAGAAAAAGCAAAAAAAGTAAACCACGAAATACAAGAAATACACAAAAAATATCAAGTTCTATCTAGTTTGAACATTTCGTGTATTTCGTGTGTTTCGTGGTTTAAATAGGAGTTTCCCATGGAAAACCAAGTCCCATTCGGCACATCCGAGTATGAACTGCCGAGCTACCTGGAAAAGGTTCAGTCCCAGCTGCCGGCTTTGCACCTGTTGATGCAGATGGGCTGGCAGTACCTGACTCCGGAGGAAACCGTTAAACTGCGCAACGGAAGATTGGGCGCCGTTGTTTTGGAGCCGATCCTGATCGACCACATTCGTACTCATTGCCGCTACCGGTTCAAAGGGGCTGTCCACCCCTTTACCGAGAATGCCATCCAGAATGCAGTTCAAGCGATCAAAAATTTCAGGGCGACCGGTGCGCTGCACCAGAACGAGCAACTATACGATCTGATTTGCCTGGGGACCAGTGTGCCCCAGACCGTTGAAGGCCATACCAAAAGCTTTACCATAGACTATATCGATTGGAAAAACCCGGCCAAGAATTCTTATCATTGCACGGCGGAGTTCAAGGTTGAACGGGTCGGGTATGACAATTACTATATCCCGGATATTGTCCTTTTTGTAAACGGCATTCCGCTGGTGGTGATTGAATGCAAGCGTTCCGCTTTTACCCAGGTTAAAAAGAAGCCGATCGATCTGGCCATTGACCAGTTGTCGGATTATCAGGCCCGGAATGGCATTCCCCAGCTGTTTTTATACAGCCAGCTTTTACTGGCGCTGGCGCGGGATAAGGCCTGCTATGGGACCACCGGCACCCGGCGGCAGTTCTGGGCTGGCTGGCAGGAAGAGCGCATTGATGCGGCGATCCGCAGCCTGGTTGAAATGCCGTTAAGCCGGGCCGATACGGAACGGTTGCTGTCCGGACCCTTTGCAGATGTAAATATCGAATACCGCACGATTCTCGATCAGGGGCGTGAAATTTACGAACAGGACCTTGCGATTTATGCTCTGTGCCGGCCCGAGCGTCTATTGGAGCTTTCTTATAAATTCATTCTGTTTGACAACGGCATTAAAAAAATTGCACGCTATCAGCAGTATTTTACAGTCCATTCAATCATTCAACGCGTTTTAAGTGAACATTCATCCTCTTCCCGGCCAGGTGGAGTCGTCTGGCACACCCAGGGCAGCGGCAAGTCTTTAACCATGATCATGCTGGCCAAATCCCTGGCCCTGCATCCGGAAATCGCCAATCCCAAAGTCATTCTGGTAACCGACCGGATCGATCTGGACGATCAGATCTGCGGCACCTTTCGGGCCTGCAGCCTGGAACCGGAACAGGCCAATACCGGCAGGCATCTTGTCGAATTGCTGCAGGATCAGCGAATCCAGATCATAACGACCCTCATTAATAAATTCGCGGTGGCCACATCAAACAAGAACCTGCAGGCCGACCGCAATACGTTCGTTCTTGTGGATGAGGGACATCGCAGCCGGTACAGCGAGCGGCGCGTTCACATGCGATTGGCTCTGAAGGGCGCCTGTTTTATAGCATTTACCGGTACGGCCCTGGCCAAATCGGCCAAAAAGAATACGTTTGCCCAGTTCGGCGATCTTTTTCAACCGGCCTATACCATTGCACGGGCAGTAAAAGACGGAGCGGTGGTACCCCTGTTGTACGAGGCCCGCCATGTGCCCCAGGAAGTTGATAGAAGTTCTATTGACGACTGGTTCGAAAACATTACATCGGCTTTGGCCGATGATCAGAAAGCTGACCTGAAGCGGAAGTTTTCCAATGCGCGCCAGATCAACAAAACCATCCAAAAAGTGCACATGATTGCCTGGGATGTGGGTCTCCATTACAGTATGTTTTACCAGGATACCGGTTTAAAGGGCCAACTGGTGACGCCGGATAAAAATACGGCGATTGCCTACAAGCGAATCATGGATGAGTACAATCTGGTATCCACCGAAGTTTTGATTTCCGGACCTTCCCAGCGGGAGGGCGAAAGTGCAGGCACCGGGCCGTCACAGACGGAAAAAGATTTCTGGCAGTCGATGATGGATCGCTATGGGTCGGAACAAAAATACAACAAGCAGTTAATCAATGCCTTTAAGCACGCTGGAGAACCTGAGATAATTATCGTGGTCGATAAGCTTCTGACCGGCTTCGATGCACCCTGCAATACGGTTTTGTACCTGGCCTGCAAATTAAAAGAACATACGTTGCTGCAGGCCATTGCCCGGGTCAATCGTCTGCATGAGGGCAAGGAAAATGGCCTGATTTTGGACTATAGCGGCGTGATTGAGAGCCTGGATGAAGCCATTGATTTCTACAGTCAACTGGCGGATTATGACCGTATCGATCTTGAGGAAACCGTAACCTATATTGCAGATCAAGCCCTAAAACTGCCCCAGCTGCACTCGAACCTGTGGGAGCTCTTCACTCGATTGAGAGGATCCCAAGATCCTGAGGCCTATGAAATCCATTTGCGGGATGCTGATTTGCGAAACCGGTTTTATGAACGGTTCAGCCTGTTCGCGCGTACGCTGGCACTGGCGCTGTCCTCGAGTAACTTTCTGGAAACAACCAAACGGGAAACCATCGAGCGGTATAAAAAAGACCTGAAATTTTTCCAGAACCTCAGGGCGGCGGTCACGCTCCGGTACCAGGAAGTTGTCGATTTTACCGAATATGAACCGAGAATCAAAAAGTTGATCGATACGCATGTGGGTGCCGGTAAGGTAGGGCAGTTCTGTGAACCTATCAACCTGTTGAATGAAGCTGAGCGGCTGCGGATTTTAGAAGAAGATGGCAGAAGTCCGGGGGCCAAAGCCGATATGATTGC
>JASJCE010000010.1 GCA_030066155.1 Desulfobacterales bacterium
CTGTTTTAACTCCCAGACGCTGAAAAACCGGGCATGATTGAATATCGAGGGCGTAAAGATACCCTTGACCCGGCGCTGAATCCCCTTGATGGCATAGCGGTTCAACACGCCGATAAATACCCGATCCTTGGCGACCCGAAATGCCTCCTCAAGTACCTTTTGAGGATCGTCGACAAATTCCAGGGTTGTGAACAGGCATCCGTAACTAAAAGAGTTGTCGTCAAATGGCAGGTCTTCACCGAAACCCCGGTAGAGGTCAGCTCGGTTGCCGATCTTCTCCAGCGCAATATCCAGCATATAGGTTGACGGATCCAGACCGGTAACATGCAGTCCCATCTCCAGAAAAGCCTTGAGGCATGCCCCCGAGCCACATCCAATATCCAGAATGGTTTCACCGCGCATCGGCTGTAACAGATCTCGCATTAATCCCGCCTCCAGCTCAAAGGCCTTCCGGGTGTGCGGCTTGTTCATCCATTGATCGTACGCGATGGCCTCATTAAAATCGAAGACATGTCCCATATTTGCTAATCTAAGTAATTATTTTGACTTAATCAAGGGGAAAACCGATCAGCTGCGGGTCCCCGCTATACCGCGCAGCAGGCTGGTTTTAGGATGGAGAGGTGATGCTGGAAGCTGGATACGGGAAAACGCCGAAAGAGATGCGGGGAGCGGCGGTTATGGCCTGGTCGTCGGGTAAGCAACCGGTGTAAAATATCCCGGCCCTAACCCGGTTTTCGATTTGGAATAAATGGCAGTACCTGTGTGATTCCTGGACTCGAAAATGCGGCCTTTGTAACGCTCAGTCGAATTTGCCGGGCTGTTCCTAATCTGCAGATTCAGAGTCAGACATATTGAAAACCAGGCGCTTCTTTTTTGTGGATTTAGTATCAGCGGTATCGGACGCAACGCTATTCTTTCCTGCGGCTTCAGTACCTGAATCTTTGGCAGCAGAACTTCTCTTCTTACGGGAAGGCTTCGTTTTCTTTTCCTCGGGTTCGGGACCGAAGCCAAAAAATGAGCCCGGAAAATGATTCGGTTTTCGTTTGTACTGGGGTCTTTGCTGATTCCGCTCTTGATTTCCAACACTTCGACTGCGTCGCTGGGCAGACCGCTTCAAACGGGTCTTTCTTTTAGTCGGCAGTGGTTTGGCTTTATCTTCAATAAACCAGTCCTCTTCCGGCCAGACTACCGGAATTTTGTACTCCAGCATCTTCTCCAATGGCTCAAGATGAAAGACGTATTTCTCACAGGCCAGAGAAATAGCATTGCCGGTTTTACCGGCCCGCGCGGTTCTTCCGATCCGATGAACGTAATTTTCTGAATCCTGGGGCAGATCATAATTGATGACATGGCTGATATCCTCAACATGAATTCCCCTCGAAGCCACATCGGTGGCAACCAGAATTTTAATCTGGCCTTTCTTGAAGCGTGCCATCAGCCGAAACCGCTTGCGCTGGGGTAAATCACCGGTAATGCCTTCCGCCGGCCACCCATTGCCCTTCAGCTTATGCGTCACGTATTCCACCCCGGCTTTCGTATTGACAAATATCAGCATCCGATTCCACTCTTCCCGTTTTAACAGACCCAGAAGCAGGGGTATTTTCTTTTCGATACCGACGTGAAACAGCCTCTGTTCAATGCCTTCGACGGTTACCGTTTCGGGGGTAACCGAAATGAACTCGGGCAAGTTCATGAACTCGTAAGTCAGCTCCATCACCCGATAGGAAAGCGTGGCGGAAAACAACATCGATTGTCTTTTGTCGTAGGCCGGCAGTTTGCGCAGGATATAGCGCATGTCTTTGGCAAAACCGAGGTCCAGCAGCCGATCCGCTTCATCGATGACCAGCGCTTTGATTCCCTCGGTTTTAAAGATCTTCCGTTTGTAATAGTCGATAATGCGTCCCGGGGTGCAAATGACGACATCAACCCCGCCTTTGAGAATGTCAGCCTGCTTTACATAATCGACACCGCCCACCACCTGCACCAGAGACAATTTGGTGTGGCGGCAAAGCACCTTGGCCTCTTCATATATCTGATGTGACAATTCCCGCGTGGGGGCAACGATGATCGCCGAGGGCCCGCTGTTTTTCTTTCGGGCGCGTGACGTCAACAGACTGTTCAGGACGGTCACCAGAAAGGCGGCGGTTTTACCGGTGCCGGTCTGGGCCTGACCGGCCACGTCCTTGCCGGTCAGTGAAACCGGCAGGGTTTGGGCTTGAATCGGCGTACAATAGACAAAGCCGGCATCATTGAGGCCGGCAATAATTTCGGCGGGCAAATTAAATTCATCAAATTTTGTTTCCGTCAGAAACTCAGGCTGTGGCGCCCGGGGCAATTCCGGCGGCGACAGAGGGTCTTCCGTCATGAAATTGGGTACCTTTTAATGCGAGATATGGGCTTCATATGGATCGCAGGGCAGTATGCGTCCATGCTGCAATTTCGACGATTATACTATTATTTACGATTATTGCAAGGGTTGACTTTATCGGAGTGCTGGCTCATATTCAATCGATATTTCGCATAATGGAGGACATCCCAATAAATTATGATGAAGGAATTTTTTAAAGTTATATCCATCGATGAAGCCATAGGGTATCACGCAAATTTTCCCCCCCTGCAAACCGAAACGGTTTCGCTGGCAAATTCAACCGGTCGGATTCTGGCCGGCGACATCCAGTCCGACATCGATCTACCCGATTTTGCCCGCTCGATCATGGACGGCTTTGCGGTTAAGGGGTCGTCGACCTTCGGTGCCAGCGAAGGCAACCCCGCCTATCTGAATATCAAAGGATCAGTTGCCATGGGCGAGTCAACGGAATTGACGGTTGGACCGACTGAAGCCGTGCGGATCTCAACGGGAGGCATGCTTCCGGCCGGAACCGACAGTGTCGTTATGATAGAGCATACTGAGGCCATCGACGATGACACCATTGAGGTGTACCGCAGTGTTGCTCCCGGCCAGAATATGATCGAAGTTGGTGAAGATATTAAAAAGGCGGAAACTGCCTTACGGGGTGGACGTCGAATCCGTCCCCAGGAAGCAGGGATGCTGGCAGCCCTGGGTATTCAAGAGGTACCTGTATTTAAAAAGCCGACCATCGGTATTGTCTCAACCGGGGACGAAATCGTATCCGTCAGTCAAAGGCCCGGGCCCGGCCAAATTCGGGATATCAACACCTATACCCTCATGGGGCTGGTAAGAGACCTGGATGCGACTGGCGTTTCATATGGTATCGTCAGGGATGACTATCATGACCTGCAATCCGTGTGCACCCGGGCCATGTCCCAATGCGATATGATTCTGGTATCCGGGGGAAGTTCAGTGGGTGCGCGTGACTTCACCATTGACGTCATTACGGCCATGCCGGATTCTGAAATTCTATTTCACGGCGTTTCCATTAGCCCGGGAAAACCGACCATCCTGGCCCGAGTTCAGGACAAAGCATTCTGGGGATTGCCCGGTCATGTCGTGTCAGCCATGGTGGTATTTTCCCGGATTGTCAAACCCTTTATCCACCGCATCAGCGGGCTCAGCGATGAAACAGAGAAAAAAATCCGCCTCAGGGCGAGGCTAAGTCGAAATCTAGCATCGGCTCAGGGCCGGGTCGACTTTGTCCGGGTTCGCCTGATCCACGAGAAAGACGGCCTTCGGGCTGAACCCATCCTGGGCAAATCTGGCCTGATCAATACCATGGTGAAGGCGGACGGTCTGGTTGCCATTGGCATGAACACCGAAGGTTTGGAAAAGGGCACGGAGATCGAAGTAATTCCATTTTGATATTAAAAATGAGGACCGATTCATGAACAAACGCCGTAACGTTTACTTAAACATGAAACCTCTGGAGGAAGCCAGGGAAATTGTCCGATCGCAGGTTCCTGTGGGAGACGCACCGGGCACGGAGGAAATACCGGTACCGGAAGCCGTAGGCCGGATCCTGGCGGAGCCGGTTTTTGCCAGATTATCCGCACCGCACTTTAACGCCGCGGCCATGGACGGAGTTGCCGTTGAAGCAGCGTCCACCTTTGGAGCCAGTGCTGCCCGGCCAATAGAGCTTGAAATCGGCCGGGATGCCATTTATGTCAACACCGGCCATGTCATGCCCGGCGGAACGGACGCCGTGATTATGATCGAGCAGATCCATGCCCTCGGTGAAAGCCGCATCGAAATTGATAAACCGGTCTTCCCCTGGCAGCATGTCCGCAAAGTCGGCGAAGATATCGTCGCCACGGAACTGCTGTTTCCCCAGAATCATATCATCACCCCCTATTGTGTAGGGGCGCTTCTGACGGGCGGGATTTTTAAAGCTCCGGTCAAAAAAAAACCGAAAGTGCTGATTATACCCACCGGGTCGGAACTTTTTGACTGGCGGCAGCAATCCCTTGATAAGTTCAAGCCCGGCCAGGTCCTCGAAACCAATTCATTTATGCTGGGCAGCCTGGTGGAGAAGATGGGCGGTCAATACGATCGCCATGAGATGCTGGCGGATGATCATGATACCATCAAACAGGTCGTGGAAGCGGCCGTCGCCGACGATTACCAGCTGATTCTGGTTCTGGGCGGATCGTCTGCCGGCTCAGAAGACTACGCGAAAGATGTCATCTTTGAATTGGGCAATGTGCTGGTTCATGGCGTGACCATCATGCCCGGCAAACCGGTGGTTATCGGATCCGTTGGCGACAAGCCGGTTTTTGGAATACCGGGCTATCCGGTGTCGGCCATTATCGCCTTTGAGCAATTTGTCCGCCCGGTTTTAAATCGAATGCTCGGTCAGACAGAAACGTCAGCGTCCCGAGTCGATGTCGAACCGACCCGCAAGATAGCCTCAAAACTGGGTGTTGAAGAGTTTTTGCGCGTCAAACTGGGGCAGGTCGGCGACCGCATTGTGGCCACACCACTGCCCCGGGGCGCCGGCTGTATTACGTCCATCACTGAAGCCGATGGCGTCATTCGCATACCCAATCATGTCGAAGGCATAAAAGACAATGAAACGGCCACTGCCGAATTAATGCGTCCGCTGTCTTCAATCAAGCAAACCATCGTCATCGTCGGCAGCCATGACAATACACTGGACGTCCTGGCTGACCGAATCAAGGTTCGGTACAGTCACCTGACCCTGTCCTCCAGCCACGTGGGCAGTATGGGCGGGTTGATGGCCATCAAACGCGGCGCCTGTCATCTGGCCGGCTCCCATTTGCTCGACACGCAAGACGGCTCCTACAATGTTTCGTACATTCAAAAATATTTGGCAGGTATGGATGTCCGGCTGGTCAATCTCGTCTATCGCGATCAGGGTCTGATCGTCCAACGGGGGAATCCAAAACATATAAACGGAATTGAAGACCTGACCGGCCAAGATATTTCTTTTATCAACCGCCAACCGGGCTCCGGCACCCGGATTCTGCTCGACTATCATCTCGGGCAGCTCGGCATCGATCCGGAACAAATCCCGGGCTACCGGCACGAGGAGTTCACGCACATGGCGGTGGCGGTGGCGGTGCTTAGCGGAACGGTTGACACGGGACTGGGCATATATGCCGCGGCCAAGGCACTGGATCTCGAGTTTATTCCAGTTGTCACCGAGCGATACGATTTGATCATACCCGAGGAGCACTTCCAATCGGAAAACATCCAATTAATGCTGGAGATCATCAACAGCAGCGATTTCAAAAAACGCGCAGAAAAACTGGGCGGCTACAGCACCGCAAAAACGGGAGAAATAATTCTATAAAAAAAATCTTCGGCACCTTTCTTTTTTCGATATTTACAACGATAACCGGAGTCGGCATTGTCCTCCCGCTAATGGCGTGTTTTTAGAGCACGTTCACGAATTGACAACCCCTGTAGCTGCATTACTTTAGGTCAAATTCGTCGGTGCAGCACAGTCATGATGTTGGATTGTGATTGGACATAATTTTTTTTTGACGATATCATATGGCTTAGCGGTAAAATTATTTAAATTGAAAAGTGAGATTTCTGCGGTTTATCAATGAGCACCAAAAGGGATTATTATCACGTTCTGGGCGTAAATCGTTCCGCCTCCGAATCTGAGCTGAAAGCAACCTACCGCAAACTTGCATTGAAGTTCCATCCGGATCGAAATCCCGGCGACAAGGTAGCTGAAGATAACTTCAAAGAAGCTGCTGAGGCCTATGAGGTTCTGCGGGATCCTCAGAAGCGGGCTATCTACGATCAGTATGGCCATGCCGGACTTGAAGGGTCCGGCTTTTCAGGCTTCGGCGGATTCGAAGACATCTTTTCGAGTTTCAGTGACATTTTCGAAGATTTTTTCGGCTTTGGCGGTCGGGGACGGGCCAGAACACGGGTACAGCGCGGTGCCGATCTACGCTACGATATGCAGCTGGATTTTATGAATGCGGTTTTTGGTACCGAAACTGAAATAAATGTAAATAAGCGTGAATTGTGTTCCGCCTGTGAAGGATCCCGCTGCGAGCCCGGAACCAGTCCGGAGACCTGCCGTCAATGCGGCGGCGCCGGTCAGGTCAGCCGAAATCAGGGTTTTTTTACCGTGCGTACCACCTGTCCGGTTTGCCGGGGAGAGGGGCAGGCCGTCACCCACCCGTGCGGTGGATGCGGTGGTGAAGGGCAGGTGATCGTATCCAAGAAAGTTTCAGTCAAAATTCCTGCCGGAGTCGATAACGGATCAAGGTTGCGGCTGACCGGGGAGGGTGAGCCCGGACTCTATGGTGGCCCTCCCGGTGATCTTTATGTGTTTATCTACGTCGAATCCCATGAGTTTTTCGAACGCCAGGATTCCGATATTATCTGTAAAATTCCCATCTCCTTCATACAGGCGGCCCTGGGCGACAAGATCTCGGTTCCGACCTTGAACGGCAACAAAAAACTTCAAATACCCAAGGGCACCCAGCCCGGCGATGTCTTGACCTTCGCCGGCGAAGGCGTTCCATCGCTCCGGACCGGCAGACGGGGTGACCAGCTGATCCAGCTTGACATCAGAACACCAACCCATTTAAGCAAAAAGCAGGAATCGCTGCTGAAAGAATTCTCCCAGCTCGAGTCCAATAAGTTGTCCAAAAAGCTCAAGAACATCCTCAAGGGTGGAGCAGCTGAAGCAACGCGTTAGTCATCTTACCGGGTATCGATTGATATAAAACAGAATTGCCACCAAGATCTTGAGACACAGTGGCGTCAGGCAGGAAGAATCTATTTGCTGTGTCCAGAGGTCTTCGTGGCAATTTTTACTCCGCCTGAAGCGGAATTGACGTCTGAAAAGGAGATATGATGTATGAGCTAAAGGTCGTCACCAAATTCGCGGCGGCGCATCAACTCACCATGGTCGGATCAAAATGCGAAAATATGCATGGTCACAACTGGAAAATTGAGGTCCATGTAAGGGGGGAAATGACCGACGAGGCGGGTGTCCTCGTGGATTTCGGCATTATCAAAAAGCACGTCCGAGACATCATGTCCATGCTCGACCATAAATATCTCAACGAGCTCGAATACTTCCAGCAAACTCAACCGTCGTCGGAAAACATCGCCTTCTTCGTTGCCACCGAGCTGCAAAAAAAGATAGACAATCCGACTGTCAGCGTCAGTCGGGTCACCGCCTGGGAATCAGACGACGCCGGAGCCACGTACATCGTATAAATGACTATTGAATAATGAATATTGACTAATTGTGGTAGTCGCTCTCCGAGGCGTAGGCGCTACAATCCCTACGAGCCGGAGGCTGCGCTCCGTCAGTTGACTAATTTAAAAAGATAGCATTCCTTCATTTTTCATTTGTCAATTGTCATTTTTCATTTTCGAGCTCTTTCCAGCGCTCGATCAGCTCATCGCGATTGATGATCCAACTCACATCATCTACTTTTTCCCGGATATTATCAAGCCCCCCCTCCTGACGGTCGACTAGGATGACGGACTTTACGACTTCCAGTCCTTCTGATTGGGCTCGATCAATCGCCTTGATGGTGGATCCGCCGGTAGTGGCAACATCATCAATGATTGCAACCGGCTGTCCCACCTGAATGTCACCTTCAACCCAACGGATGATGCCGTGATCTTTTTGAGTTTTGCGTATGGAGAATGCATTTATCGGCTCTCCGTTCATCTCGGATGCAAACGCGGTGGCCACTGCTAACGGATCAGCTCCAAAGGTCAGCCCGCCGACGCCGACCACCCCGCTGCCTCTGAGTGCGTCAAATAGGAGGTGTCCGGCCAGATACATGCCCCGTGCACTCAAGGTGGTTGGTTTGCAGTTGACGTAAAAACGGCTGAGGCGGCCGGAAACCAGCTTGAAGACCGGCTCTTCACTGTATTTGAACGATTTGCGGCAAAGTATATCGATCAGTTCCCGTTTCATAAATGGATTCGCATTCCCCTTCTAATGACCTGTGGTTAGAAAAATGGATTGCAGATATTCCTGCTGTTTCGGTAATGAAGGCGATTATAAAATTGATAGAATACCGCCATTATTCATTCTTCAAGCTTCAATATTCATTTCCAAGGGGCAGGAGTTAGAATCAGGTTAGGGAGATATCCTGCGCCAATGACTGCCCTTGATTTAAAAAAGGTTTTTCGATATAAGAAAGCCTCCACTTTATGGAAGAAGCCATTTATAATGGGATTCAGCGGAGGCTTTGAGCAAGGAAAACCGGAGACGGCACTCCCTGAACTCGCCACTTTCATATCAATAAACAAAGAGGGGGTCAATCCATAATCAGACGGGTAAAAACGGCCGGTTCGGATTGATTGCAAAGAATCTAGAATGATACGACCACGGATCTTCTCCATCGCTATCTGTTTAGTGCTGACGCTGACCTGCTCCCGGGTGGCCTCTTCCCAGAGTTTTGACCAGGAGATGGACCTGACGCAAACTATTTTAGCCGCCCTCAAGGCGAACCTGCGCCTGAAACAGTCACAGGATGATGTGGACGCCGCCCAGGCAAACCGCAGTGCCCGTGTAACCGATTTTTTCCCGACCTTGAATGCCAGATACGGCTATATCCGCCGGGACCAAGCACAAGTCCAGGCCCTCGGCATACCGGGAACCGGTGTTCAAAACGTCCTCATTAATCCAAAGGATGAATACAATTTTGTGACCTCTTTCAGCCAGCCGATATTCACCGGATTTGCCTTGCTCAATCGCTACAAAATTGCCGACATGGGGCTGGATGTGGCTGAATTAGTTGAAAAATTTACACGACAGGATGTGATTCTGGATGCCAAAAACGCCTATTATTCAGTGCTTAAGAACCAGAAGCTGGTGGATGTTGCCCGGGATCAAGTCAAGCAAATTGCCTCTCAAAAAGAAGTTTCCGAAAACATGTACCAGGTCGGCATGAGCCCGCTGAATGACCTGCTGCAGGATCAGGTTCGATTGGCCAATGCAAAACAGCGGTTGATTACGGCCCAGAATAATTTGGAGATAACTAAATCCCAGTTCAACACGTTGCTGATTCGCCCGGTAAATGCCCCGGTTGTGATTCGGGACATCCTGGACTACACCCCCTTTGAATACGATATTGACTATTGCCTGGCCCAGGCCGAGGACAATCGACTCGAAATCGAGGTCGCTGATCTCGAAGTTGAAATTGCCGAAAAAGATTATAATTTGTCCAAACAGAATTACTATCCATCAGTGGATCTGACCGGCACCTGGACCCGACGGGGGACCGACTGGGACGTTGACGGCGGGGAGGGAATCGGTGACAAGGAATTTTGGGATATCCGCGCCACGGCAACCTGGGATTTCTGGGAATGGGGCCGCACCGCCTATGGCGTCCGCGAGAAGCTAAGCCGTCTTTCCCAGGCTAAACATCGTAGAAAAGAAACTTTGGTTAATATTGATCTGGAAGTCAAAGAAGCCTATCTCAGGACCATTGAATCCGAAAAAAATATAATCACTGTCGAAAAAGCCATTGAACAGGCCAAGGAAAATCTGAGGATTACCGAGGAACGCTTCAGAGAGCAGGTATCCACCTCAACCGATGTGCTGGTGGCCCAGGCACTCCTGACGGATACCGAGACCAATTATTTTAATGCGCTGTATGACTTCAAAATCGCCAAAGCCGTCCTGTATCGAGCGATCGGCGTGGATAATTATGAATGATGGACGCCGCCGAGAAGAGCTCTATCATCCGGATGTTTCACGTCCACTATAACTATGGCCCCAAGAAAGCCCTGATCGACATTACCCTCGACATCGCCAAAAACGAATTTGTCTTTATCAGCGGTCCCAGCGGCGCCGGCAAAACCACGTTGTTAAAGCTGCTTTATCTGGGAGAAGTGGTATCCGAAGGACAAATACTGATTGACGGCATCAACCTGGCCCGAATGTCCCGCAAACGCATTCCCCTTCTGAGACGAAAATTCGGCATCATCTTTCAGGATTATAAACTGATTCCCACCAAAAGCGTCTTCGACAATGTTTCACTGGTTTTGGAGGCAGCCGGCACCAGAAAGCGCATCATTAACAAGAAAGTCCGGAGTGTGCTGCGGTTGGTGGGCATGGAGGATCGGATAAATTCTTACCCGCCCAGTCTGTCGGGTGGAGAGCAGCAGCGGATAGCCGTTGCCAGAGCAATTGTCGGGGACCCGCAAATCATCCTGGCCGATGAGCCCACCGGAAGTCTGGACGATGAATCCGCCGAAATCATTCTCGATCTTCTTCGAGGTGTGCACATTCGTGGGGCGACGGTTATCATCGCAACCCACGACAAGGCATTGATGCGCAGGACCGGCGGGCATATTCTGCATCTTCAACAGGGCCGATTAGAGACATCGGTCTATTTAGAAAAGCAGTATGATGACGCTATTTTTTAAACGTGCCATAGATGATATTTTCAAAAATAGCTTCCTGAACCTGGTCTCCGTCATCACGATCTCGTTGTCAATTCTGATAACCAGTGCCTTTATCCTTTTATTTATCAATACCGACGACATTATCAATTCCTGGAAGCACGGCCTGCGTATCATGGCCTACCTGAAACCGCAGCTCAATCATACTGAAAAGGATTTTCTCAAACAGAGCATCCAAACCCTGGACGGCGTCCAAAGTGTGCGGTTTATTCCGAAAGACGAGGCTTTGCGTCTGCTTAAAACCCAGATGGCGAATCAGGCGTCGGTGCTCGAAAATCTTACTGAAAATCCCCTTCCCGATAGCTTTGAAATCAGCATGACGGCAGATATAGAAAGTTGGCAGCGCATTGCTTCATTGGCCACTCAAATTGACGGTCTGGCAAATGTTGATGAAGTTGAATACGGTCAGCGCTGGATCGGGCGGTTTATCACCATATTTAATTTGTTCCGAATGGCAGGTTATGCCATGGGGACGCTCTTTTTCGTTGCGGCCATTTTCATCGTTGCCAACACAATTCGACTCGTGATTTACTCCAGACGGGAAGAAGTTGAAATTATGCGGCTGGTCGGCGCCACCGACAGTTTCATCAAAATTCCCTTTTATATCGTAGGACTTATCCAGGGGGCGCTGGGGGCCGCAATTGGAACCGGGTTGCTTTATCTGCTGTTTTCTCTGATGTCCGTCAATGTTGAGCAGGAATTTTTGCCGGGGCTTTTTCGCCTGAAATTCATACCGCCGTCCATTCTGGGCGCAATCCTTATCGGCAGTATGCTGGTGGGATGGCTGGGCTGTTATATTTCACTGAAACAATTTTTAAAGACCTGAATTTGAAAGATGACTAAAATGAGCTAAAATATACTAAAATGGTTAAAATTGAGGTATCATTTCGCTCTATCCATAAATCTTTTCATCGCAATCTAAACTGCAATGGCCAACCCTACCAAACACACTTTTTCTACTATATTGCTTCTGATAGCCTGTTTATTGCCTTTGGCCGGTGCAGCCGACAACGAGTCATTAAAGCAGCCGGGCAGTTCTCGCTCACGGATTGAAAACTATAAA
Source organism: Desulfobacterales bacterium (assembly GCA_030066155.1). Classification (GTDB taxonomy): domain Bacteria; phylum Desulfobacterota; class Desulfobacteria; order Desulfobacterales; family JAFDCJ01; genus JAFDCJ01. The sequence goes on from JASJCE010000010.1 coordinate 11,907, forward strand.
GAACGCCAAAAAAATCTGCGCCGCGAAATCGAAATGGGCCGGCAGGAAGTAAAATCATTTACCCGCCGGGAGCGGGAAATTATCATGCGCCTGAATCGGGTGGAACAGGCTCTCAATAAAAGCAGAATGCGGGTTGCCGCGCTGCAAAAAGAAATTAAGGCACTGGACGCCAGGATATTGCAGGAATCGGAGGCGTCAAAGCAGTTGAAGCAACAGATTCAGGCCAATCAAGAACATGTCGCTCGACGACTCGTCGCCCTGTATAAAATGAACCGGCTGGGTAAATTCCATGTGCTGGCATCCGCCGGATCAATGCAGGAATTTATTTTGCGCCAGTCTGCCCTTGGTCGTATCCTGGCCCGGGACGAGACGACGCGTCGGGAATTGGTGCACCAACAAACCACTCTCCGGGGATTGTTGGCCAGTCTGGAATCCGACAAAACCCGCCGAAAAGAAAGTGCTGCCGAGTATCAATCCCAGATCCGGTCAATGTCACGGGATCGGTCCATGCGAAAAAGACTGCTGGCCGATATTCGCAGTCAAAAGGCGTTGGAACTGGCAGCCATCGAAGCCTTGACCCAGGCAGCCAACGATTTGGACAGCGAGATTGAATCGCTCAGCAAACGAAAGAAGCTGATCGATCCCGAAAAAAATGGGGTTCAATTAACCTTTTCGGCCTATAAAGGCTTGCTTATCATGCCTGTAAAAGGTAGAATAGTGCATTTATTCGGACCCTATAAAAATAAGAAGTACAATGTCACCAATTTTCGCAGCGGCATTGACATCAGAGCAGAGAAAGGAGAGCCCATACGAGCTGTTTTTAAAGGCCGGGTCATTTATTCAAGCTGGTTTAAAGGCTATGGCAATATGATAATCATTGATCACGGCAAAAATTATTACACCATTTACGCACACCTGGAAGAGACCTTTAAATCCAAGGGCGATACCGTTGAAACCCGAGAGGTCATAGCGACGGTGGGCGACACCGGCTCGCTGGAAGGGGCGAAGTTATATTTCGAAGTGCGGCATCATGGCAAACCGCAAAATCCACTTGAGTGGCTAAAAAAAGGGTGAAGGATCGGCCGGAAAGACATTAAGTTAAGCGTGTTCCATTTTTCCTCGGCATTTATTACCAGCACGGCCAATTTTACCCAAACTGACTCAAGAACTCGAGTTTTCATTGTTAGAATAAATATCGCTAGAAGGAGTTAATACATGAGGAGCAATAAAACACGGCATGTAAAACTATGGCTGCTGATGGTAATCGCCGTTGTTTTCTGGACAATTGGCACCGGGTTTAATCGTGATCTGGCAGCCAAGAGTGAAGAGGCATACGAAGAGTTAAAAGTGTTCTCCGACGTGATCGAATTAATCGAGCGGGAATACGTCGATGAGGTCGATACCAAGGAATTGATTCAAAAGGCGATCCAGGGGATGGTTCAGAGCCTGGATCCCCACTCGGCGTTGTTGCCGTTGGATGCGTATGAAGATCTTCAGATTGATACGAAAGGGAAATTCACCGGCATCGGAATCCATATTACGATGCAGGACGGCTTCGTTACCGTAATTTCCCCTATTGAGGACACTCCGGCGTACAAAGCCGGAATAAAAGCACGTGATCGAATCATCAAAGTCGACGGGAATCCGGCCAAGGATCTCAGAGAAGCCGTAAACATGATGCGGGGGCCGAAGGGAACCAAAGTCGTCGTCACCATTCTCAGGGAAGGTGTCAAGAAGCCGCTCGATTTTGAATTGATCCGAGATGTCATTCCAATTCAGAGCGTTAAACAGATTACTCTGGAGCCGGGGTATGGCTACATACGATTATCCAACTTTACCGGAACCACGACCAACGAAATGGAACAGGCGCTGGAAAAACTGGAAGACATGGAGATCCCTTTAAAAGGGTTGATCCTGGATCTTCGCAACAATGGCGGCGGGTTGTTGAATCAGTCCATAAAAGTCGCCGACCTTTTCCTGGATGACGGTAAAATATTATCCATCAAAGGTCGCAACAAAAAAAATACCAAAGTTTTCAAGGCATCCGGGTCCGATGTTAAACGGGATTATCCGATGGTGGTGTTGATCAACGGCGGCAGCGCGAGTGCTTCTGAGATTGTGGCTGGTGCCCTGCAGGATCACAAACGGGCATTAATCCTGGGGACGACATCCTTCGGCAAAGGATCGGTACAGACCGTGGAAACCCTGAGGGATGGTTCGGGACTGAAGCTGACGATTGCCAGATACTACACCCCCAATGATCGGTCAATCCAGGCCAAAGGTATCGAGCCGGACATATACCTGAAACTAAGGCGGCTGGATCCAAAGGAATTGGCGCAAAAAGAAGAGGGCTTGCTCAAGGAAAAAGACCTGGATAACCATCTTGAAGCCGAACCGAATTCCAAGAGGCGGCAGGATGATGAGGCGGTAGACAAGGAAAAAAGCGAGCAGGAAGACAGGATGCGAGAAGCCGAACTGAGAATCGGACCGCTGACAGTTGAAGCACTGAAATTCGACAATCAGGTGGTGCGGGCCCTGGAAATGCTGAGGGGTTATGAAATATTAAAAAACCTGAAAGGCTAAATCTGGGCAAGTTGTTCCCTCTCATAGCGGGAGCAACTTGCATCTTATCCGTATATGGCTAAAAGAAAAACCACCCGCAAAAAGAAAAACCGCAAAAAATCCAGCCGACACCAGATATTCAAAAGTTCCCTATTGAAAGCTTTTGCGGGCGTGGCGTGCCTGTTCGTTCTGGTTCTGGCCGCCGGTGTCGTGGCGCACTTTCTGATAAAGCAGCAGAAAACATCATCCCCAGACGTATCTTCCCCTCAACCGCCACCGGCTCCGCCAAAACCGACTGCTAAAGCGCCACCCTTTGAAGTTTATCCCCGGAATGAGATCCCTGCCCCCCAAAAACCGCAAATGCGGCCAAAGCCGAAAGAATTGCCGCCTACTGTGAAGAAGAAATTACCGCTGGTCGCGATTATTATTGATGACCTCGGTTATGACAAAAAAATAGCTGCAAAACTCGGATCGCTGAATGCTAATATAACATTTTCGATTCTGCCTCACAGCCCCTATCAGCTTAGTATTGCCCGGATGTCGAGGGAAAAAGGGATTGAAACCATGCTTCATCTGCCGATGGAACCGGTTGAATATCCGAACGTCGATCCGGGTCCCGGCGCACTGCTGACGTCGATGTCTCCGGATGAATTGATCGGTCAGCTCAAGGATAATCTGAAAACACTGCCGGATGTGAAAGGCGTCAACAATCACATGGGTTCCAGGATGACGACTGAGTCCGGTCACCTGTACCAGATCTTTTCAATATTAAAAAAGAGAAATCTCTATTTTGTCGATAGCCGGACCTCCGCCCAGACGCTGTGCAAACCCTCGGCGCGTCTGTTTCAAATCCCGTTTGCACAGCGGGATATTTTTCTGGATCATCGGCAGGATGCTGATTTTATCCGGAAGCAGATTAGCGGATTGATCCGAATTGCGCGACACAATGGTTATGCAGTCGCAATCGGCCACCCGAATTTCACCACCTATCAGGTTCTGCGCGAAATGATGCCCGCATTGCAAAACGCGGTTGAGTTGGTCCCGGCCAGCAAAATTGTAAAACCCATCGGATGAGGCCTGATTCGATATTAGTTCCAGACTTGACATAAGCTTTTGAGTTTTTTATTATTTTTGGAGGCCAATTGGTAATATCGCCCTCCGCAAATCAATATTCAGCGTTGGGTACGGATAATGGAAAATGATCGAGTCAGCCCCGCTTTACAACAGCCGCATAACAAAAATCTATATCCAATATCTCACCAAATATTATCCGGATGTCGATATCGATGCCGTGCTGAATGAAGCCGGAATCGCCAGGTATGAGATTGAAGACCCGTCCCACTGGTTCAGTCAGGAGCAGCAGGACCGTCTGCACGATAGCCTGGTGGCCCGGACTGGTAATCCAAATATCGCACGGGAAGCCGGCCGCTATACATCATCATCCGAAGGTTTGGGGGCGACCAAGCAATATGCGCTGGGGTTGATGAGTCCGACAACCGTTTACCTGCTGGTTGAAAAAATACATAACCTGATGAGCCGTGGGGCAGATGTCAGCGCTAAAAAAATTGGTGCCAACCAGGTCGAAATTACCGCCGTCCCCAAACCCGGCGTCCATGAAAAACCTTACCAATGCGAAAATCGCAGCGGTCATCTCGAATCGCTCGCCCGCATGTTTACAGATAAATTGGCTCATATTGAACATCCTACCTGCGTTCATCTGGGAGATGAAAGTTGCCGATACATTGTCAGCTGGACCAAAGCGGCCAAAATCCACTGGAAGCGCATTCGCAACTACTCCCTGTTAATTAGCATTATTGCACTGTCGGTGTTGCTGTTTGTATTGCCCCTATTTAACTGGGGTGTTTTTGCACTGGTGTGCGCATCTATCGTTATGTTGCTGTCATACTACACCGAACATCTCGAAAATAAGGCATTGGTCAGAACCGTCGAAACCCAGACGGAAGCTGCTCAGGATAACATTGTCGAAAGCAACATTCGGTACAACAACGCCCTCTTGGTTCAGGAAATCGGCCAGGCCACTGCCAATATATTGGATATCGAAAATTTGCTGAAAACCGTGGCCGGCGTCATGGAGAAGCGCCTGGATTTCGACCGCGGCATGATAATGCTGGTCAACAAAGATCAAAAGGTACTCCAATATTGCGCCGGATATGGTCAAAACCCGTCCGAGGAAGAAATCTTAAAGGAAACGAACTTCCACCTGAACAATCCGGACTCGAAAGGCTTATTTGTGCTGGCCATTAAAGAGCAGCGTCCGTTTCTGATCAACAATATCAGTGAGATCGAAGGATCGCTATCCCGTCGGAGCTACGATGTCGCCAAACAGCTCGGCAGTGAGGCATTGATTTGCGTTCCGATCATTTATGAAAAGAATTCCCTGGGCATACTGGCGGTCGACAACAGCAAAACCAGCAGACCGCTTCGCCAAAGCGACATGAGTTTGCTGATGGGAGTGGCATCGCAGCTGGCGATCAGCATTGCCAATGCCATGACGTTTGAAAAACTGCATGCCAGTGAGCAGAAATATCGCGAATTGGTGGAAAATGCCAACAGCATTATTCTGCGGGTGGATTCAGAAGGCAAAATAACCTATTTCAACGAATTCGCACAGCGGTTTTTCGGTTACACGGAAAAGGAACTCATCGGCAAAAATGCATCCCGCATCGTGATGCCTGCATCCGGTCCGGATCAGTTGGATTTCAGAGAGCTGATTCACGCCCTGCGCGAAGACCCAACGCGGCAGATGGTCAGCGAAAACGAAACCAGAATCAGATCGAATGAGGTTGTCTGGGTCACGTGGACTTTCAAACCGATTTTCAACGACCCTGGAAGTATTATTGAAGTGCTTTGCATCGGCAACGACATCACTGATCTCAGGAGGGCCAGCCAGGAAAAGGAAGAGCTGCGGTCCCAGCTGCAGCGTGCCCAGAAAATGGAGGCTATCGGCACCCTGGCCGGTGGCGTGGCTCATGATCTCAATAATATCCTCTCCGGCATTGTCAGCTATCCGGAATTACTGCTGATGGATCTTAAGGCGGACAGCCCGTTGCGCAAACCGATTTTGACCATTCAAAAGTCAGGGGAGAAAGCCGCCGCCATCGTTCAAGATCTGTTAACCCTTGCCCGCCGGGGGGTGGAGGCCACCGAGGTTGTCAATCTGAATTTGATTGCGTCGGAATACCTGTTAAGCCCCGAACATGCGAAATTGGAGTTGAATCATCCCAACGTGACAATCGAAAAACATCTGGATCCGGATCTGCTCAACATCCTGGGCTCTCCCGTGCATCTGTCCAAAACCGTCATGAATCTGGTTTCCAATGCGGCCGAGGCCATGCTCGACGGGGGCACCATTTTCCTGTCCACCGAAAATCGGCACATCGAAAAAGCTGTTTCCGGCTTTGACGATATCGACAAGGGCGACTACGCCACCCTGACCGTCAAAGACACTGGAATCGGCATATCCCCGGAAGATATTGAAAGAATATTCGAGCCCTTTTACACCAAAAAAACCATGGGGAGAAGCGGCACCGGCCTGGGAATGGCCGTTGTCTGGGGTACCGTAAAAGACCACCGCGGCTATATCGACATCACCAGTTTGGAAGGTCAGGGTACCCAAATCGTACTGTATTTTCCGGTCACCCGAAAACTGTTTTATCCGGAGGTGGAAATTGCCTCCATTCAGGACTTGATGGGAAACGGCGAATCCATCTTAGTGGTCGATGATATTGAATCCCAGCGACAGATCGCAGCCGAAATGCTGGAGAAACTGGGGTATCGGGTAAGGACGGTATCCAGCGGTGAAGAAGCTATCGAATATATCCAGAATAAGACGACGGATCTGCTGATTCTGGACATGATTATGGAGCCCGGAATTGATGGTCTTGAGACGTATCGCGAGATTCTCAAAATACGTCCAGAACAGAAATCCATTATCGCCAGTGGTTATTCCGAATCGATTCGGGTAAAAGAAGCACTGCAATTGGGCGCCGGGGCTTATGTAAAAAAGCCCTACCTGATGGAAAACATAGGGCGCGCCATCCGGGCGGAGCTGGAACGGTAATCCATTTCGCTGATGTATAAAGACAAAAATTCAGAAGCGGTCCAATTTCAATATGTTGACGACTAGGGATAATTTGGGCCGTGAATTCGGGACTCCGAATTTAAAGGGAATTCGCTGCCGAATTCGCTGCAGTTAGGCTAGTACTATGATCGACCGAAAATTTGGTTGGATACTTCTGGTAGTAATGGGATCCTTGCCAGCTTTTTTTCAAGGCTTTGTTGAAGCGATATACCGCGTAAGAGTTTCTTAAGTTTTTCATGCTGAGAAAAGTTTTAAATACCCGATATTGATTCCAGGGAAAGCTGTAAATATGATTTTTCACATAATTATCGCCGATATAAATGGTCTCGGGGTCAACTCCTTCCGGTTCTCTGACGACATATGACAGGCGATACTTGGCCCAGTCCTCGGGAAAATTTCGGTAACGCAAACGACCTTCCTTCTCCACTTGGTTCATGAATGCTGAGCCGGGTAGCGGTGTGAGGATGGCCATTTGAACCACGTCAATGCCGCTGTGAACTAAAAATCTCGCAAGTTGCTTGTAATACTCAGGAGACTCATAATCGTTGCCGATTATGAACGCTCCCACCACGCCGATCCCATGGGAATGAAATGCTTTAATGACTTCTTTGTAATTGTCAACGCCTATTTTTAGGTTTATCCCTTTTTCCATATTCTTAAGCGTTTTAACGCTAATGGTCTCAAAGCCGATAAAAGCAAACATGCAGCCGGCTTTGGCCGCTAACGCCAAAACTTCATCATCTTTGGTCGAGTCAATAGAGGTCTGCATCCACCATTTTTTATTCAGCCCCAGGTTGACCATACCAGCAAAAATCTCTTTGGCCCTTTCGATGCTTTTGCGGCTGTGTCCGATCAAATTGTCATCCAGGAAGAAAAGATAGTCACCTTTAATCTCCTGAAGCTCGTCCAAAACATCCTGGGCTTTGCGTTGGCGAAATTCCGTTCCCAGATATTTGGAAACCGTGCAAAAATTGCAGTCAAAAGGGCATCCCCGGGAGGTCTGAATGGATTGGAATTGATATCTCGGATCCATCAAATCACGCCTTGGTTTGATACTACTATTTGAAAGATCGACGCGCGGTCCAATATATTTCCCGGATAGACAATTATTTTCAAAGTCGTTGATGACTTTACCCCAGATCATCTCGGCTTCGCCAATCACGACCGCATCAGCGTAATGCAAGGCTTCATCCGGCAACATTGATGCATGGATACCCCCGATAACGACTTCGGTACCGCGTTGTCGATATTGTTTGGCAATTTCATAGGCCCGGTTTATATTGCTCGTAAAGGCTGAGATACCCACCAAATCAGCATCTTCGATTTCCAAACGGCCAAAATTTTCATCAGCTATTTTCACTTCCCAATTGGCTGGGGTCACAGCTGCTATATAGGCCAAACCCAGTGGAGGAATAGTAGAAAATTTGCTGAGCAGATAGCCGCTGGATCGGCCAACTGGATTTACGAGTAGAAGCTTTTTCATCGTATGCAATTCGTTGAGGATGGATTTGGAAAATAAACAGGATAATCGGCAAGTACTTCGAAGTGTTATCTTCTAAAAAGCCCGATCTGTCAAGTAAATTATGGACCAGATTCAAGCTATTATATGAGAAGGATGGCCGTTATTTTATAGGGTGGAATTTGGGTTTCAATGATTAAAAAAAGGCTAATTTAGACTGGCTATTAAAGGATGACAGACAACAAGCATCGAGTACGATAAGCAGTTGTCCATACTGCAGCATTCTTTAATCCCCTTTAAGCATATCGTACAATGCCTCAGGGTAGAGGAATGTAAATTCATACCGGGCAAATCCGACAATATCGCCGTTTTCCAAATTTACCGGTTTTTTATCAAGACGTTTACCATTAACAATTGTTCCATTCGTCGATTCGCAGTCCCGGATCGTGTAGTTGCCTCTCTTTATTTCAAGAATAGCGTGCTCCTTGGAGATGGCGTAATCGGGCATGATCATGTCATTGCCATCGACACGCCCGATAGTGAATGTATTTAACCGCCCGGCGCCGTATTCCCCTTTGACCAGTGGATAGATCGCGTGTTTCAGGGTCTCTGAAGGCGAAGAGGACTCCTCTCCATCGTCCAATTCAAATATGACCGTTCGATTCATCTCCTCTTTGTTGGCACGTTTTCGCAGATTCAATGAACCGGACTGGATCGATGAGCCGACAAGTACCGGTCGCTCCATAAAATTTTTGAAGTCTATCTTTTGGTACACCTTCACGAGGTTCTGGAGAGTTGGCAGGGCGATTCTGCCCGATGCATTCAACATTGTGGAAATATCGCCAAGCGGAGATCTCGTCCGACCGCCGCTCGTTGCAGTCGGGTTAACACCCGATTTTTTCGATTTTTTCTTTCGGCCGAACATCAAAAATATCTCCGAATCTCTGCTTTTCAATCATTTTTAATCCACTTTAATTATGTCAGAAAATCGTCAAAATGACAAGATTTCAAAGTTTTATCGATTAATTTGAGGTGGTTGTGCGATCCCTCAGGTTTTAGACAGATTTCATTGACTCCTGTCCTCCAGGTATATATTATGGGCACCGGAATTAACCTGTGGGTTGATAAACCTGGTCAAGCGGAGGCCTGGCTGTATGAGAATGGTGACAGGTGGCCTTCTCAAGCCGGGTCGCCTTGCGCTGCAGGTCTCGGCAAGAAAATCGAATCGAATTTATGCGACTGTTTTTAAATATCATTCTTATTTCTCTGACCCTTCTGGCTTGCTATATCGGGGATATCTATCTCTATCTGTGGCCGCCACGGACAAATCTTCCGGCAAATCTAACGATTCGAACTCACCACAGCTTCAGCTTTGATCAACAGACCGAATTGGACCTCAAACGCCAAACTGCACTGTCGCGACATAAACCGGTTTTTCGTCACTCCCCGCAGGCAGTCGAGGCAGCTATTAATGATTTTAAGGTTTTTATCCAGGTGATCAGTGCAATTCAGAAGCCGGATGCCGGAAAGATCGAAGAACTGCGCCGTCAATTCCGACAGGATTTCAGCGTGCGGTTTTCTGCGGCCGATATGAGCCAGATCATAAGTTATCGAGACCTCAGGAATTTGCTTCAGGGGATATTGACCATAGAAGAATCGATTCTGCAAAATAAGATCGTGGCCAATTTTGACGGATTGAAGGACAAACAGGACATACTAATTAAGAGCCCGAATTCAAACGGCAGCGTTACGCAACCGGTGAGTGCATTGATTGCACTGGATAAAGCCCGTTCGCTGCTGGAAGATAAGATACGACAACTATTCTGGCAGGTCGACAATCGGGTATTGAATCCGGTCATTCAGGCATCACAGGCAACTCTCCGGCCGAATCTCGAATATGATCAGGCCGAAAACCAGCGTCGCCTGGATCGGATCAATCGCGAATTCCCGACCCAGACGGTCTCCTACAATCCGGGTGAGGTCCTGGTGCCGTTCCGCAAGGTGTTATCCGAAAAGGATGTCTTGCTGTTGACCTCATATCAGAGGCATCAGCTGGTCAGATTATATCAGAATGCTCCCAGGAATGTGTATATTACCCTGTTGGTCGTGGGATTTTTTAATTTATTTCTTTCGAAAATTCTGGCGAACGGGTCCCGTCACGGGCCGCCATTCCGCTTTGCCCTGGTGCTTCTGATCACCACTACCGTTGTCATTATCGGGTATCTGGCTCTGACTCCGTTACCCATGTACGGCATGCCCTTTTGCATGCTTCCCTTGCTGATCATATTTTTAAACCATGGCAAGTTAGTTGCCGCCGCCAGCGCGCTGGTTGGTGCGACACTGGTTTGCCTATTGGTCGGGCCGAATTTCGAGACCCTGCTGTTTCTGGCGTTCGGCGGATCTGCTGCAGTGCTGATTGCATCGAATTTGCAAAAGCGCCGACAAATCATCCTTCCGTCACTGCTGGTCGGATTTATCAACGCCCTTACGGTCTTTATCTTCGCTCTGAATTGGCAGGCGGTTTTTTCCGAAATCATCCCTTTGCAATCGGTCCGTTGGGTTCGACTGATGCATATTTTCGATGACGCCTTGACCTGGAATATTGCCTGGGGTGCAATCGGCGGCCTCGTCGCCGGTCCATTGGCGCTGTTGCTGCTGCCGCTGCTGGAAATAGGCTGGGGAACAGCGTCTAATTTTAAATTAAACCGTTACACGGATCTCAGCCGGGTCTTGATGAAAGAACTCTTGTCCAAAGCGCCGGGCACCTATCAGCACAGCATGAACGTGGCCTACCTGGCGCAATCGGCCGGAGAGGCCATCAGAGCTGACACGCTCTTGTTGCGGATCGGTGCGTACTATCACGATATCGGTAAAATGATGAATCCCAATTTGTTTATCGAAAATCAGTTCGAGGGCGAAAATCCCCACGATGTCCTTGAACCACGGGAAAGTGCCCGCATCATTATCAAGCACGTCCGACATGGTATGCGCATCGGTCAGGAAGCGGGATTGCCGAAAGTAGTGGTCGATCTGATTGTACAGCACCATGGCACGCAATTAATGGAATATTTTTATAATATCGCGGCCAAAACGTATCCCAAAAGCACGATTCAGGAAGAAGAGTTCCGATATCCGGGACCCAAACCCCAGAGCGTCGAAGCTGCCGTTTTAATGTTGGCGGACGCTGTGGAGGCAGCCTCCAGGTCCATTCAGGACCCAAATCGCAACAAATTCAGAAAGATGGTGCGCCTCATTATGTTCAAACGTATCGCTGACGGACAATTCAGCGAATGCGACCTGTCGTCCCGGGATTTGACGAAAATTGTCGATGCGCTGGTCGATGCCCTGGAGGCGTCGTTTCACTCCCGCGTTCGCTACCCATGGCAAGGCAAAAAGGCAGTCCCCAAAAAGACGGACTGGCAAATCGGGGCGGATACCGGGAACGATCGGGAAGATCGGGCTTTTCGTTTGTAGAAATTGATAATTTGGGATGCAGAAACGCATTCAAAAGCGAATATCGAATCAGGAATATCGAATCCTGAACACTGAAACCTGAAACCTGCAATTCCTGAAAACATCGTGTCAGACATGAAACTAAATCCGCCAGAGGAGTAATATATGGCCCTGAGTCTAATGGAAGGCAACGAAGCTATCGGCCGGGGGGCGATGGCTGCCGGATGCCGCTTTTTTGCGGGTTATCCGATCACGCCGGCAACAACAATTCTAAACACAATGCTGTCGCTGCTGCCGCCCCGGGGCGGCATTTGTTTGCAGGCCGAGGATGAAATTGCATCGATTGGCGCCTGCCTGGGGGCTTCCATGGCCGGTTTAAAGGTCATGACGGCCACTTCCGGTCCGGGTATAAGCCTCTACAGCGAGCATATTTCCTTCGCTGTCGGCAGTGAAATTCCAATCGTTATAGTCGATGTGCAGCGACTTGGCCCGTCTACGGGATCGGCAACCCGCGGGGCCGACGGCGATATCAATTTCCTGCGCTGGGGATGCAGCGGCGGCATGCCCGTCATCGCTCTGGCTCCTGTCAACATCGCCGATTGCTTCACCCTGACGATTCATGCGTTTAATCTGGCCGAACAGTTTCGCTGCCCGGTATTCATTGCATCCAATAAAGAAATCGCGATGACCCGGGAAAGCGTCGATCTAAACGCCCTCGACAAACCCGATATCATTGACCGCAGTCGGGCCGCAGAGGACGTGCCGTTTCTGCCCTTTCAAATTCGCGCCAATCAACAGGTGCCGGATTTTCTGCCAATCGGTGCAGCCACCCCGGTTCGCCAGACCTCATCTACCCACGGTGCAAACGGATATATCACAATCGATCAAGATGAAATTTCGCGCATGCAGCAGCGCCTCAAAACCAAGTTGGAAGCAGCGGTCGACGGATTTTCCTATTATGAATTTCTCCCGGAAGAGGGTGCCGACACGCTGCTGATCAGCTACGGTGTCACCGCCCGGGCCGTCAAAGCGGTCTATCAAGATTTAAAGAATACGAGTCGACCGGCAGCCGCACTGATTCTTAAAACACTCTGGCCGGTGCCCACCGACGTCATCCGACGGGCGGCCGGAGATGTCGACCGGGTGCTGGTGGTCGAAATGAATCTGGGCCAGTATGTTTCAGAAATTCAGCGCATTTTGCCGGACCACCAGGTCGATTTCTACGGTCAGATGGATGGGCGCTTGATTCCGCCCCATAAAATAAAGGAAACCCTGATCAATGGTTAGCTTGCTCAATGACTCCAGACCGCCGGTTTTTTGTCCCGGCTGTTCCCATGAGAGAATTACCCGTAGCCTGGACGACGCGTTTCAAAAAATGGATCTATCCGGCGGGCAGATCGTCATCGTCAGCGATATCGGCTGCTCAGGTCTGTTCGACACATTCTTCATTACCCATGCCATGCACGGTCTGCATGGCCGCGCGCTGACTTACGCGGCCGGTTTAAAGCTGGCGAGGCCGGAGTTGAAAGTTGTGGTTACCATGGGAGACGGCGGCCAGGGCATCGGCGGCGCCCACCTGCTGGCCGCCTGCCGGCGCAATCTGGATATCACCCTGCTGATTCTGAACAATTTCAACTTCGGCATGACGGGCGGTCAGTTTTCGGCCACCACCCCGATGGATGCCCGGGTTGGCTCAGCATTTTTAAATCAGCTGGAGCGCCCCCTGGATATCTGCCAGGTTGCACGGTCAGCCGGGGCCGCCTATGTCACCCGCTGCTCCGGATATGGTAAAGATTTGGCTGTCGAAATACAGCGGGCCATTGAATTCGAGGGATTTGCCGTTCTGGATATCTGGGGGATCTGCCCGGGTCGCTATACCAAAAAAAACCGTCTGACGCCGAAAGGCATTGAAGAAGCTCTCGCCAAAATGGATCCCATCGAAGGCATTGTGACTGAAAATTCTCGCCAGGAATACGGCCGCCAATACCGTCAATTGGCCGGTTCACTGCGTCCCACCGCCGAGCCGCCTGCAATCGAAGCCAGATTTCAACCACTTGATTCCCAACGGCGGGAAGTAATCCTACTCGGCAGTGCGGGACAGCGAGTCATTACCGCTGGTGAAATATTTTGTCTTGCCGGACTAACTGCCGGCCTGAAAACAACCCAGAAAAACGAATATAATATAACGGTTCTGCGCGGCCCATCCATCAGCGAATTAATCCTCTCCCCGGAAGAAATCAATTACACCGGCATCGAAGCCCCGGACGTCGTTATTGCACTCGATCAGGAAGGGGTTGACCGTCGCCGGGACGTGTTCCGCGCGTTGGACGGCCAGTCCATGATCCTGCAGGCCGATGGCGTCGAGGTGCCGCCCGGCAACACCCGAATTCATCAAATGAATCTGAAATCCCAGAAAATAAAAAAACCCGACTGGGCCCTGGCCTCTCTGGGCGTAATCGCAAAAATCGGCCGGATCATCAGTACGGAAATGCTGGAAGCGGCACTGGCCATACGCTTCAAAGACAAGATGCTGGAATCGTCCTTGGAGTTGATCAGGAAGGTGGAAACCGGCGCATGAGGTTTCAGGTTTCGGGTTTCGGGTGTCAGGAGACAGAGGGTTTCAATTTCGGATTTTAGATTGCGGATTGCGGATTGAAGGGGCGAAGTGCAGAGAGCGGATGGCAGAAAAAGATTGTTGTTTTTTGTTATTCGTTATTGGTTATTAGGATTATTAGACTGATCAGACAGCATACCATAATTCGCCATTCGACAATCGTCATTCGTCATTCTTAACGCCCTATACCTATTTTTCTCACCCATCATCCGGGCTTCCTGGCCTCCCAGCCTCCCAGCGTTATCGCATCCCGCATCGAACTCAACAAACACAACAAACTCAATAAACTCAACAAACTCTATAGCCTAGCAAGAAAGCTCTCCGCCTGGGGAATGATATCATGATCCGGGTATTTCCGGAGCAACAGGTCCAGCGCTTTTATAGCCTGCTCCCGGTTCATCAGGCGATCATGAAAGATCTGGGCAATCCGAAAATAGGCTTTGGGCACCAGAGGGTTGTCCGGATATGATTTGGCAATTGTGTTGTAGACCGCTATGGCGGCTTTGGTTTTACCGGTTTCATTCAGCCACCCGGCGACTTTGAACAGGGCGGCGGCCGTCGGACAAAAACCCGGATCGGCCATCCGGCACTCGGTAAATACGGCAATCGCCTTTCTTTTTTCGCTTCCCTCCGTCAGAAGGTCCAGATGCCTTACGGCGTGTTCCGAGAGTTCCGGCCTGCGTTTTTTCATTTTGAGTAGATTGTAATATCGCTCGGACAGCTTGATCCCGCTGATGGGTGTCTCGGCCGTCATTGTCTGGATCAGCTTGATGGCTTCATCCAGTTTACCTTCTCTGATCAGGGGTTCGGCCCTGCCGAGAATTGCCGCATCCGGGTCAAACTTGGGTGTTTCGTAGGTTTCCGCTGCCGGATCCATAAAATCCTCAAAATCGACCTGATACCCGATTCGATCATGGTACTGCAGGATCACATACCCCATCAAGTGGTAGGAAATGATCGTGTAAAAATTCTGGGCAAAACTGAAGAGCATCGGGTGCACGTCGGCCGGCAGGAACCGGATAATATACTGCGCCAAAAATGCAGGTGCGCTTCCCAGCAGGAATAGAAAAAAGTACATTAAAAAATAGGCCCAGCCGATTCTGAATGTCAGGCCGACAAATACAGCCGGATTGATGGCTTGGAGAAGACTGCCGGTCGTTACCAGAAGGATAATCATTGAGGGTACGAAAAAGAGTGCCGCGATCAGGAATGCAAAACCCAAAAGAACGCCGGCTTTGGCACTGATATAGGCAAACCCGATAAAAATCAGCAGATAAATCGCAAACTGCTTGAATACCTGCACGATATCATCGGAAATTGTCTGGGTGTTGACGGGAGGCGGCTTCAGGTTCCCGCTGGCCGTAGCCTTGAGCGACTCGAATGAATACTTGAGAATCATCAGCCACATTGCCCCCTGTAGAAAGGAGCCGATGAAGCCGATTTCAGCCAGAAACGGGGTGGCGATGGACAGGATCGATATGAACATCAACGGCTGCAGCGATAGCGGATAGGTAAAAATACGTGGCATACGGTTCCAGAACGGCTCAATCAGATTCTGCAGACCAACCCATTTCACGGGCAGATTGCATTTTTGGCAAAAATGATAGACGACTGTTTTACCGTAATTCTCACTTTCGCGTGCAGAAACGCATTCAGGGCACATCAATCCATCGCATTTCGGACAATGCCAATGGGCTTTGCGGGTGGGATGCCCCATGCAAAATTTTTTCATTGGTCGAGGTTCCAGTAACTAATCTGCCATTAATGTGGTGACGCTGTCTGATACCGGCGCCGGAGGTTACAAAGCCATCTCTTTATATCGGGATTTGGCGCCAAAACTTTACTGCAAAATAATTTATGGTGACCGCTAATGTCCTTGACGCGATGCCAAGCTTCGTATAAGAGACAGTAGGCGTTAAATCCCTAAATTCCTGAATTATTATTCCTGAAACCATTGGCAGATTTGGCTTAAATGTCAGAGCCGCTTTTCTCTGACCCCCGACGACGGGAGTTGTCGATTCTGATAATAACAGATGTGGAGGATGAGCATGAGAGCCTATTTTGAGAAGATGGAAGAATTTGGCCGTGAATTAAAACCCGGACAAATTAAGAGCACCGAAGCCAACGTTGGCAAAATCCGCGAGGTGGAGGCGCTGGTAGATGAGGCAACCGAAAAAGTAAAAAATGCCGGAATGCCAACCGAGAAGATCAATGCCCGCGGTCAGCTGACTGTATGGCAACGATTGGAATATCTGGTCGATGAAGGTTCATGGAGCCCGCTTCATATTCTTTACAATCCGACCGACAATGTTGAAGGTACGAACAACGTTATCGATGGACTCGGCAAAATCTCCGGAAAATGGGCCGTAATTATCGGTTTTGACAACAAGGTGTTTGCCGGTGCCTGGCTTCCGGGACAGGCGGAAAATGTATTCCGGTGCACGGACCTGGCCAAGCGGCTGAACATACCACTGGTCTGGCTGGTCAATTGCAGCGGCGTGAAGTTAACCGAACAGGAAAAATTCTATGCCGATCGACGTGGATCCGGTACGACATTTTTCAGACATGCCGAGCTCAACCGCGATGGCGTTCCGGTCCTTGCCGGTATTTACGGAACCAATCCGGCCGGCGGCGGTTATCAGGGAATCAGCCCAACTGTCCTGTTTGCCCATAAAGACTGCAACATTGCCGTTGGCGGCGGCGGAATTTTGAGTGGGATGTCGCCCAAAGGCTATTTTGACCTGGAAGGCGCCGAGCAACTCATTTCAGCTGCCAAGCAATTCAAAGCCGAACCGCCGGGCAGTACCAAAATCCACCATGATGAAACCGGTTTCTTCCGACATGTATTCGAAACCGAGGAAGCCGTCCTTGACGGGATAAAAGAGTACATGCGGGACATACCGGCCTACAATCCCAAATTCTTCCGTGTGGCCGAACCCAAAAAACCGCGTCTGTCTGACGAGGATCTGTATCGCCTGGTGCCGTTCAACCAGAAGCAGATGTATGATTTCGACGAAGTCCTGGCGCGTCTGGTCGACGGTAGCGAGCATATGGAGTTCCGACCGGGTTATGGCCCCGAAGTATACACCGGTCTCGTTAAAATTGATGGCTTTCTGGTGGGCGTTATCGGGAATCGGCAGGGGTTCTTCGGTGAAGACTATCCCGAATACGCCCCCTATGCCGGTATCGGCGGCAAACTTTACCGTCAGGGATTGATTAAAATGAATGAATTCGTCACCCAGTGCGGCCGGGATCGGGTCCCCGTCATCTGGTTTCAGGATACCAGTGGTATCGATGTCGGGGATATCGCCGAGAAGGCCGAATTATTGGGTCTGGGACAATCCCTGATTTACTCCATTCAGCAGACGGAAGTGCCGA
Organism: Desulfobacterales bacterium; assembly: GCA_030066155.1. Lineage (GTDB taxonomy): Bacteria > Desulfobacterota > Desulfobacteria > Desulfobacterales > JAFDCJ01 > JAFDCJ01. The sequence goes on from JASJCE010000010.1 coordinate 29,475, forward strand.
TGATGCTGGTTGTATTGCGCAAAGGCACAGCTGCGGCCCACTACATCATGGGTGGCCCCACAGCCAACCGGCATAATGCCTTTACCATCGGAACAGCCACAACCGAAATCTATGTGATGCACGGCGAAACCGCTGCGGCAGCGAGCTTTTCCAGACGCCTGGTAAAGGAAAAGGATGCCGGCCGGGACCTCCAGCCGGTCATCGACGATATGAACAAACTGGTTCAGGAATACAATGACTATTCTCGACCGGTATACTGCGCCCAACACGGCCTGGTGGATCAGGTTGCTAAAATGAACGAAATTCGTCGGTATCTGATCGCCTTTGCCGGTGCTGCGTATCAAAATCCAAAATCAATATGTCCCCATCATCAGCTGATGCTGCCTCGACTTATTAAGGGATAGGGCACGGCCATAAAACCGGGGAAGAAAAATTGATAAAATTTAATGCCTACAGGGTCGCCCGAACACTAACCACAGCTGCGCTTCTGACGGCAGGCTGGTTGTGGCCTATTTCGATTGCAGCATCGAAACAAACCTACCCATCACCTGAAATTAAGTTATCTGCCGACAAAATTTCAAACGGCCGCGTCCTTCTGCTCCAGGTTGATGCCGCCGGTTTGTCCTCACCCATCACCAATATGCAGGTTGATTTCAATAAGACGTCCTACCGGTTTTATCCGCATCCGATGCAGGGCAATGGCTCCTTTTTTGCGCTGGTAGGAGTCCCGTATCGAACCAGGCCCGGCGCTCAGAAGTTGATTTTCAAATATTCAGATCTAACGGGCAATCAATCCCGCCAGCTTTCTTTTAATGTGGTTATGGGCGAATACCGCACCGATGTCTTGAAAGTGGATTCCCGACGGGTCGATCCCAACAAAAAAGATCGCAATCGGGCCAACCGTGAACATCAGGAGGTTAAACATATTTACGCCAGTGCCAGTCCTGCCAGACTGTGGGAAGGCCCCTTTGTTCTCCCGGTTGAAAACGACATATCCAGCTCTTTCGGCAATCGGCGGGTTTTCAATGGTAAGCTGAAAAGCTATCACAATGGCCTGGATTTCCGGTCTCCGGTGGGAACTCCGGTTCGGGCGACCAACTCCGGAATTGTCAGGGTTGCCAAAAATCTCTTTTATTCCGGTAATGCTGTTATTATAGATCACGGTACCGAGATATTTTCGATTTATGCCCATCTGAGCAAGCTAAAGGTCAAAGCCGGCCAGCGAATAAGCAAAGGTCAGTTGCTCGGATTAACCGGTGCCACCGGCAGAGTCAGCGGCCCCCATCTGCACTGGGGCATCAAAATAAAAGGCATCGCCGTAAGCCCGCTCCAGTTCGTCGAAACGCTAAATGACCTGTTGCAGCGGTAATCCGGTACTACCGGTATCCGAAAATCTGGCCAATTTAGTAAAAATTGGCATGAAATATGTAAAAAGAATGTAGGGTAATGTGATAGATAGCGCAATCATCTATGATGCATTGACAAGGAGGAGGAAAGGTGAGCAAAAAAAAAGTCATGGGATTTTTCCGAGCTATTTTTTCGACAGCCTTTTACGTTGGGTTGTTTGGCGGTATCAGCTACTTACTAAAGATCGCCCTGCTGTAAGCAACCGCAGTTAGTTTTGCCGACCCCCTAAAAACCGCTTCCGGATATCAAATTATTAGTCTGAATAAATGCGTTAAACGAAATTTGTCCTGTCAAATCTCCGGCTTGTGGTGTTTAATTTTTGACATGTCTCACTGATAAATCCACCGGTTTACATATCGCAATTCGTGTTAATATTCATTGATAAGCAAATATTGTCCCGCTCCCAATGGATTTAAATTATTTTAAAGGCAGGTTGAAAAAATGAATGATCCCAAGAAAAAAACAGACGAAGAACTGGATTGTCATGTGACAGTTAATGACGGCTCTTACATGACCTGCGATATGATAGAGGAAGAACATCCTGAAGATGGTGAGGAGACCGCCGAAGACTATCACATCTAGTGTCTCTGTTGAATGAATCCATTCACGCTGAATACGGTCTTAATTATACCCAGACCCATTTTGTTGTGAGGGGCGCTGTGAATAAGGGAAGAGGCATTCGGCTTTCGACCATCGGTATTCGATTTTTGATTCGCCGTGCGCTCTCTGCCCTTTGCTCTTAGCCCTCTGCACTAAGCCCTCCGCTCAGTCCGTTAATACCAATAACGAATAACCAATAACAACAGCCCCTTTCTGTCTTCTGCCCTATGCGCTATGCCCTTCGCCCCTTCAATCCGCAATCTAAAATCCAAAATTGAAACCCTCTGCCCTCTGTCATCTGTCATCTGCATGCCGCGGCGAACCTCGACTTGTTGGGTCGTAGCTGAAAGCGAAGCCTAAAGAGCGAAGACCGGTCCTCTGTATTCCGTCATCTGACTTTTGTCGTCTGTCGTCTGTCATCTGTCATCTGTTATCTGACAACAGTCATCTGACAACAGTCATGCGACGATATTCACGGATAACCACGCCCGCGAGCACGATCCAGATCACGACCAAAACGATATTCAGGACAAAAAATGACTGGATCGGAAGTGCCACAATCTGGACGCCAATTAGCACGGTAAGGGCCGCAACGCCATCACCCAGACGGACAAAAAGCGAGTCAACAGTTGGTTTGCCTTTGTATTTCATTTCCGCCGAGACCGGCAGCCAGAGGACATTGCGCGCGGTGTTGTTGATGGAGTAGTCGGTGGAATTCTCGGCGATTTTCATGACCTTGACGATCGACAAAACCGGGATGAAAGCCATGGCGGAATAGGATATCAGAGCCACCACGGGCATCGCCAGTAAGATAGCGCCGAAACCGCCGTACTTGAGAATGCGGGAAGCGACGAAAGCCTGCAGTAGCATTGCCATGATGTTGACCCAGAAATAAAAGTCGCCGTAAAACGCCGTTGTACCATCGCGCGTGTATATCAGTAGTGAAACGGTATCGACAATTCGTTGGGAGAATGCCTGGTCTCTTAGATATTCCTGAATGACCCGGAAAAGAAGATTTTCGCCGTTGGTATTGACCCAGCTCAGGATCATCGTAATGATGGCTGTGGCGAGCAGAAAGCGGCTGGAAAATATGATGGAGATCGCGCTTTGCCCCGAATCCTTAAATTCATCTTGGATTCTGGGATCCTGAACCGGTTCATTTTCTTTCTGATGCATGCGGTCATCAACCAGCCGGTACAGTACTACAGATACCCCCAGCGGAATCATTGCAACGATGAGAAGCCATTCGGCGCTGAATAACTCTGATTTTACTAATATTTCAGTAATCCAAGCACCACACGCGGCACCGGAGGTTGCCCCGACGGCAATCAGGGGAAACATTCGGTTCCCACGTTCCTCGCTGTAAATGTCAGCTGCGAAGGCCCAAAACTGGGCAACC
>JASJCE010000163.1 GCA_030066155.1 Desulfobacterales bacterium
CATAAAGTTCTCGACCTGGGCTGTTCTCCGGGATCCTGGCTGCTTTATGCCGCCAAAATAACCGGTGAAAAAGGGAGTGTTGTGGGAGTCGACATCAAGCCGGTTGCCGGTCGGTTTCCAGCCCATACTGAAATCATAGTTGCCGATGTGTTTGAACTAGAGACGGCGTCTTTGCCGTATGATTTCAATGTGGTGATGAGTGATTTGGCGCCCGCCACCACCGGCCACAAAGACGTGGACGCCGCCCGATCCTACAATCTATGCGAAACTGCCCTCGACATCGCGCTGCGTGCACTGGTGCCCGGTGGCAACTTTGTCTGTAAAATTTTTCAAGGCCCTGACTTCCAAAGATTTACGGAGATGGTCAGAGCCGGTTTTAAAAAACAGAAAATATTTAAACCCCGCAGCAGCCGCAAGGCCAGTCGGGAGATATTCATAATAGGGTTGGGACGGAAATAGCATTCCCGACTCCAGGAGGAAATAGAACACCGATTCATCATAAACAAATGGGGTATAATGGGTAATAGAAAAGAATGCCTAATCCGCCAAACTGACGGCGGACAAGAGTGAGCTAAATTGCCTAATCCACCAGACTTAAGGCGGACAAGAATGCCTAAAATTATGGAATCGCTTCGCTCTATCAATCTTTTTATCCTTATTCGTTGAAACTGATGATTTCATAATTTAGATATGAACTCTAACTACGAATAACCGATAACAATTCACTCTCAATTGAATCTGGTTCAATTGAGGCTGGAGGTACACATGTCAGGACACAGCAAATGGTCGAGTATTAAGCATAAAAAGGCCGCCACTGACGCCAAGAGAGGTAAGATTTTTACAAAATTGATCAAAGAAATTACCGTAGCAGCCCGCATGGGGGGTGGTGATGAAAGCGCCAATCCTAGATTGAGGTCTGCCATATTGGCGGCAAAAAGCGAAAATATGCCCAAAGACAACATCGAACGGGCGATCAAAAAGGGAACCGGCGAGTTGGAAGGGGTCAATTACGAGGAGAGCATATACGAAGGTTATGGCCCCGGCGGCGCGGCCGTACTGGTGGAATCCCTGACGGACAACAAAAATCGAACTGTGGCCGACATTCGCAGCATCTTCGGTAAGAACGGCGGCAGTCTCGGCGAGAACGGCTGTGTGGCCTGGATGTTCGACAAAAAAGGCTACATCGTTGTCGAAAGCCAGGCTGTCGATGAGGACGTCCTTATGGAAGTGGCACTGGAAGCCGGAGCCGAAGATATCCGGGAAGATGACGGCAATTTCGAAGTCATTGCGGCGCCGGGGGATTTCGAGGCTATCAAAGAGGCGATCGAAGAGGCCTCGATTCCGTATGTCGTCGCTGAAGTCACAATGCTGCCGCAAAATACAACCAATCTGGCCGGCAAGGAAGCCGAGCAGATGGTCAGGCTAATGGAGTTTCTGGATGACTGCGACGATGTGCAGAAAGTCTATACGAATGCGGACATTCCAGAGGAAGTGCTGAATGCTGTGTAAGAGGAGTTCGTTTATTGAGTATGTTGAGTTCGTTGGGTTTATTGAGTTGTTTGAGTCTGGTGCTTGATACTTGATGATGGATGCTTGATACTGGATGATGGATGCTTGATGCTGGACACTGGATAATGGATAATCGATGTTGGATGCTGGGTGCTGGTTAGGGCGAGGTAAAGGGTATAGGGCGTCTTGCGTGTTGAATGACGATTGACGAATGGCGAATTAAGGATTCACTCTTTTTTAAATCTAAAATCCGCAATCCGAAACCTAAAATCGAAAACTTCCCACCATCTCAACTTCTTTCTTTTACTCTTCTATCTGCAACACATCGACCCCCGGTGGGATGTCAAAGCTGAAGAGTTTGTCGTCCAGATCGGCATTGAAGCGATGGTTGATCAGTTCGATTCGGTTCTCGTCACCGTAAGAATTGTAGGTGATGATGCGGATGACGGTAAACGTCTTTTTGGTAACCGACAGTCGGATATCATTTACGTCGAGGGTTTTTTCGATGGGCTGCAGCTTGAGCTCGTAAAAAAAGTTATCCTTTGACGGCTCCAGCGATATTTTAAACTTTTGCCGAACCAGTTTAATGTCCGACAGGAAGCTGGCACCTTTCCCGTCGCTGAAAAAAGCGGGGGCGCTGCCGGTCATGACCTGGTTATCATCAGGCCGGTAAATCCACAGTTTTTTGGCGTCCGTAATAATGATCTGCTTATCCGGCTTCTCATACTCCCACCTCATCATCCCCGGGTACCGGACAAAGATTTTACCGTTGGCAAAATCGGAAATATCCATGGCCTTCAGGGTCGATTCCTGGGCAAATTCGGCCTTGAAGCTGTTATTGGTGTACTGGGTTTCCATCCGATCCAGAATCTGCTCGAGGTTCAAATCCGATTCGGCAGCAGCGACTGTCAATACAAGTCCTGCTGAGAATATCATTCCTGAACCAATTGCGATAACTGCTATAATCTTCAAGCTTTTTGCCGCAGCTGGTAATTTCATTTTAGATTACCTTTCATTTTGAAAGAATAGACGACCATTGTTGTTTTAAGTCGACAATAACGGAATAAGAAAAGTTTGTAAATTATGACAACTTCTTGATGATATCCTGGATGTCTTGATCCGAGCTGACTTCGAAACGGTTTCCATCCGGATCGAGGTCTTCGTAGTATTCGGTTTTGCCGAAAACGGCCCGGCTGATACGGTCAATAATCGACAGCTTTTTATGGGCGTCCGCTTTGTCCACCAGTATAATCCGTTTCCCCTGGGAAAGAAGGGTTTCCAGATTGGATTTTTGAAGCTGCATATCCAACTTTTTGGCGCGCTGCAGGCTGCGCAGATAGAACCGTTTCTTGGCCATCAGGGCCTGATACATATCGTTATCGTCCGTCATCTCATCCAGAAGCGACAGCGAAAAATCCAGACAGCGACCAAAGTCGTGGCTTTCCGGTTTAGCTTTCTGGAATAGCTCACATAAAAACCGAATCTTATTGTCATGTTGTTCAAACCTGGCATTTCTCAATTTGACCTTGTAGCCGTTGCGGTCATTTTCACCGGCATGTCGGTCGATCGCCACGCGCAGGTCGGGGGCAAGTTGTTTGCTGACATGAAGCCGTTGCAGCAATCCGGGTGCGACATCGGACGACAGCGGCAAATTAAAGGAGCCGCGGCCTTCGGGGAGACAGAAATTCACCTCAAGCGGCTCCCGGCAGAATGCAGCGAGTAGTTTTTCCTCGTTTGATTGTTCCAGTTGCAGACGCTCCAATAATTCTTCCAATTTCAGCTGCATGGCTTCATCCGGAAAAAACAGGAGCTCTATCAGAGAATCTTTTTCGCAGTTCGATTCATCGTCAAGGATCGCCTGCAGCGTTTCGATGGTGGGATAGGAGAAAGTGGAGTCGATGAAGTGAACGACATCACCGGTCAGATTGATGCCGTTTTCCAGTATGTTGCGGATTTCCCGGGCGAGAAGTTCACATTTTTTTTGAGAATCCATATAGAAATTGGTTTAGCCGGTTTAGACCGTTGAGCCGGCTTGGCCCGTTGAGCCGTATGGCCCGTTACCCTTTTTGCCCGTTGGCGGGATTAGCCCGTTTAACCAGTTGGCCTATTAACCTGTTGGCCGGTTGAGCCCGTGGGCGGGTTGAATTTGTTGGTCAGTCAACCTACTGCGTTGTTGGACTCGATCGCCTGACGGTAATTACACCTGCTGAGTCACTTTCGCAACTTAAGGAGACGGCATTTCTTCAACGGGCAAACCGGCCAAACGGGGAACGGGCATAACCGATTCAAATATACGGCGCCATTTTCATCATAAGCTCGTGCTTTTGTAATCCGCCGGGGCCGCTTTCTCTCATTTGACCGTTGTCAAATATGTAAATAAACGGAACACTCAAGATGTTAAACTTAGCCGCCAATGTCGGGCTGGCTTCAACATTAATCTTCGCGACGCGAACCTTGCCTCTTGATTCGACCCCAAACTGGTCGATAATCGGTGCAATAGCACCGCAGCTCGGTCACCACGGAGCCCAGGCCCACATCAGAACGGGAAGCGGGGACTTTAGCACCATATTTTCGAAATTGCCGTCAGATATCATAATCGGCTGCGGTGTAAAGAGCTCCTCCGTTTTTAACTTCGACCCGCATTTACCGCATTTAGCCCCGGCATTCAGCTTGCCGGCTGGCACTCTATTTTTGGCGCCGCAGTCGGTGCAGCGCATTTTGTATTTAGCTTCAGGTTCTGCAGCAGCGGGATCTGTGGGCAACTCGGTCTGGCATTTACCGCATTTGGCGGCCATACCGATTCGATCAGCCGGAATGCGATTGGCCGCTTCGCAATTTCGGCATCGAATTATCATTGCACTGTTATCATTCATATATCATTTCCTGCGCGAATATCGTCATTTGCAAGTGAGAGAAAATATCTCAATTCGGTTAATCGGCGTTAAAGAACTTATTTGTTCGCATATAATAATCGCTAAGGCAGTGTTGTAAAGTCAGACAAACGCGGTAAGGCTTCTGATATAATTATAATGTAGAGCCTATCTTTGAATAACATCCTGTCCCTGAGCTTTTGACCTCAACAGCTGGTATCGATCGATTGAATTTATTCTAATTTCCTTTATTTCGGTTTCCCGCAGGATGCTGATCGGCACTTCGACTCCGGCGTCGCCGATTGCCCACACCTTGCGGTAAAAATCGGCCTGTCCTTCGACGGGTTGCTGGTTTACTTTCAAAATGATGTCACCGGCCTGCAGACTGCTTTTTTCTCCCGGACCACCCGAAGTCACCCGGGTAATGAACAACTTTCCGTGTGCTTCTTCCGTGAACACTCCCAGCCATGGTTTTTGAGGTTGGCGCGACCTGCCGCTCGTTTTCAAATCGTTGAGAATGGGTTTGACAAGATCGATCGGAACAAACATATTCGCAGGTACGGCACCGAATTCCGCGACTGCAATCCGGGTAAATATAGATCCGACACCCAACAGGGAACCATCGGGGCCGATCAGGGCGGCGCCGCCGTAGTTTTGATATGGCGGGGTGGTGTATATCGCATTTTCCAAAAGATACTCCCAATACCCTACAAATTCACCCCGGTAGACGATTCTAACACCGACGACATCTTCTGATCCTTTATGCCCGGCAACGAGGGCAGGGTCGCCCTGCCGGAGTTCGGTGGCTGAACCCAATTTCAACGGTGCTACACCTAAAAGCTTTTCCGCCTGAATCAGGCCAAAACCGGTCTCATAGTCATATCCGATATATTTCGCTTTTATGACCTGGCCTTCAGGGTCGGTTACCTCCACCATATTGGATTCCAGGATCAAGTATCCGATGGTCAGAATAAATCCATCGGAATCAATCAGAATGCCGTTGCCCTCGCGTTCGGTACCCAGCAGTGGGGCCGTAATAGCGCTGTCGGGAATCTTGGCGCGAACTTTGACGACGGCCTTCAGAACTTCTTTGGCCTGCATCTGGGCGTAACTGGCATCGGCAACTAGCAGGTACGATATAATTGCGATTATTGTTATTGTTAGTTTTTTCATAATTTAACCTCCTGCCACACTCCGGACTAGCCGGAATTGAAGATTGATATAGCCGCAAAAAGCCAAAAGTAAATCTTCCATATAAGTAATTTCAATGGGTTATGAAGTCGAAATCCCAGAAATTTGATTTTTTACGAGACCGTCAAGATTGAAATTTGCATATTTATTGTATAAAAACCAATTGGGAGTTATTTGTTATTCGTTATTGGTTATTGGTTCAAAAGGGATGAAGTCCTTTTTTATATACTATTGATGATCGAAATATAAAATTAGACTTGCATCCAATTTCCAATCACGATTAACAAATAACGCCTAAATGAGCGTTTTTCGCTCATTTAGGGTTCTACTCCATGCTCTATGCTCCATGCGCTTTGCTTCTACCTCCTAACTTCTCACTCTCTCGCCTTCTAACCTTCTGGCTTCTGCTTGCCGCGGCGAAGCTCGAGGTGTCGGGTCGAAGCTGAAAGCGAAGCCTGAAGAGCGAAGACGGGTCCTCTGACATCTGCCTAAGGCATGACTCCGTAAGCCTTAAGCTTTTTGTGCAGCGTCTTACGGGTGATACCCAATCGGCGGGCAGCTTCGCTTTTGTTGCCGCCGCTGGCTTCCAGGGTGTTCAGAATAGTCGTTTTTTCGACTTCTTCAAGCGGTGTCGAACCATCCATCAAATTCCGGACGCCGGTGTGGCGACTTTCCCAATCATTCTCATCTGGATCGGGCGATGGGATTACCGCAAAGTCATCTTCGGACAGAAAATCCGTGCGGGACAATACCACTGCCCGTTCCACCGCGTTCATCAATTCCCGAACATTCCCCGGCCAATTATATCGAATCAGTTGATCCATGGCCCGAGGGGTGTATCCCTTGAATTGTTTTTGATTACGCTTTGCGAATACATCCAGAAAATGCTGTGCCAGCAGCGGAATGTCCTCCAGCCGCTGGTGCAAACACGGTATTTCCAGACCCACAACATTGAGCCGGTAATATAAATCATCCCGAAACTTTCCAGTGCGAATCAAATCCGGCAGGTTTTTGTTTGTGGCAGCGATTATCCTAACATCGATATGGATGGTATCGTCCCCGCCAACCCTCGTAAATTCTCGTTCCTGCAATACTCTCAACAGCTTTACCTGCATGGTCAATGGCATTTCGCTGACTTCATCCAGAAACAGGCTGCCGCCGTGGGCTCTGGCAAAGCGCCCCTCTTTTTTGCGGTCGGCACCCGTAAATGCCCCCTTTTCGTGGCCAAACAGTTCGGACTCCAGCAGGGATTCGGTGATGGCCGCACAATTCAGCTTGATGTAAGGTCCGTCTTTGCGGTGGCTGTTGAAATGAATGGCGCCCGCAATAAGTTCCTTGCCGGTACCGGACTCACCCGTAAGCAGCACGGTGGCTTCCGAAGGGGCCACCTGGGCTACGGTCTCCAGAAGATTTGACATGGCCGGGCTCCGGCCAATAATGTTTTGCCGGTCAAATCGCTGCTCCAGATTCTCCCTGAGCAGGCGATTTTCCGCCTTGAGCCGCATGTGTTCCACGGATCTCTCGATGGTGACCTTCAGCTTATCAAAGTCGAGGGGTTTGGTCAGGTAGTCATGGGCTCCTTTTTTGAGGGCATCGACGGCCGTCTCTACAGATGAGAATGCCGTCATGATGATGATTGGAATGGCCGGATTGTAGGATTTGATTTTTTCGAGTGCCTCCAAGCCGGATACGTAAACCATGCGGACATCCATCAGCACCAGGTCATATGAATGTTCCTTTACGCGCTCAATTGCAGCCGCACCGTCGTCCGCCTGGTCAATTTCATAACCCCAACCGCCGATCAGGGTACCGAGCATGGTGCGATGGGATTTGTCATCGTCTACAACCAGAATTTTGTTTTTTGCGAGCATACCGCTAACCAATCAGCATGGATAAACTTTTAAGTGAAAGGTAATCATCTATTGATCGAAATACGAATCTTGAAAAAATACGAAAACCGAATCTCGAAATCCGAAACAAATCTCAAATATACCAATGTCCAAATGTTCAAAACGGTCAAGACAAGAGGATAAAAGCCGTGAGTAAAATTGTTCAACGCGCTTGTCGCTAAATTCCCCATTGGATCGGAATTGTTTTTGTCATTGGTATTTATTTGATTCGAATTTGTTTCGTGCTTCGTGCTTCGGATTTCGGATTTAAATCGTTGTGCCAGGGATCTGCCCCCTTCCCGGGGGCTTCCTGAGGCCTCCCCCTCAGCGGGAGGAGCGCTCACTAAGTCTTAAAACCCTATGGGATTGCCCAAAGCCTATCCATCTGGGCCAGGATTTTTACCCTTCCGTGACGGGTATGACGATTCGAAATGTCGTACCGGTATCGACTTCACTTTCCACATCTATGGAGCCCCCCATGGCCTCGACAATATTGTGGGCGATAGCCAGGCCGAGTCCGGTGCCGGTTGATTTAGTCGTAAAATAAGGGTCAAATATCTTCGGCAAATCCTCCTTCGTAATTCCGCATCCGGTGTCGGAAACCCGAATATCCAGACTGCCGGTTTCTCCGCCGGCAGAATTCGTGGCGTCTATCCGCAATTCGTCACCTGGCCTCATGGCTCCGAGGGCGTTGAGGTAAATATTTAAAAGTACCTGGTTCAACCGGTCGGCATCGATGTCGATCCGATCGATTTCAACAGAATTGCGCGTATCGATTGTGATCTGTTTATCCCGTACCTGTTGTTCGATCAACTTAATGGAGTCAGCCACCAGATCCGAGATTGACACCGGCTTGGGCGATATGCTGATCGGCCGTGCGAATTCGAGCAGTTGAGTGACAACGCGGTTGAGGCGATCAACTTCCTGAATCATGATATCGGCAGTCTGCTGATCTTCGGGAACCGCCTGATAACGTTGTTTGAAATAAGTGGCAAATCCCTTGATCGAACTGAGCGGGTTGCGTACTTCATGGGCAACGCCGGCCGCTAGTCGACCGACCGAGGCCAGGCGGCGACTTCTCTCGACTTCGCGTCGCAAGGCCCGAACCTCTGTCAGATCTTTGAACAGGATAACGTAGCCCAGGTGGATACCCCTTTCATCAGCCAGGCGGCTGGCGCCGATTTCCAGTGGAACGACACTTCCGTTGCCGATCGTACAACCGATCTCCTTTTCAATAATCTCATTCTGAATCCCGGGATGCCTGATCTGTTCAATAACCTCCGGCGGTAGTACATCTTCGGCTGCTCGGCCCTTTACGTCATTAAAGGCAAGCTGCAGGACGGCCTCGGCGGTATGGTTGAAAGCTGCCACGTGTTGCTGTTCATCCAGGGCTATCAGGCCGATCGGCATATTCTCGACCACGTTGTCCGAAAAAGCTCTGACCCGGGATAAAGAAATTCTGGCGGTACGATAGCTCTGCATTAAAAAAAGCAGGGTGATACCGGCAAAACCGACCATCAGTAGAATGAGGCCCATGACGACAGCATGCCGGATATCCACTCGTTGCGCATCCAGGATAGGGGTCATATCGAGCCCGACAAAGATGATTTTGGGTATTTCGTCCGGCGAACGGCTCGATTTATTACTTTTTTCTGAAAACGGCATCATCCGGCGGTGCATCATGCGACGGCCTGGCTTCCATCCTGCGGGACGCTCTGCCGGGGAGAATCGGCGATATACTTCGAATACTCTGGTACCATCCGGACCATCGAGGATGCGCCACTTCGGATCTTTGGCTTCCGAAATTTTCTTCAGGTTCAAATTGCCGCCGTATGAAGCACCGACCCGGTTCAGATTGTTGTGAGCGATAATTTCTCCGGCCTCATCGGCCACCAGAAGATGCACAATGTCCGGTTGCTGGGCAGTCTCGGTTAGAAGCTGTTGCAGGCGAAATCCACCCCGCCGCATGCCCATCATACCGCTGCGGGTGCCCGCCTCAAAGGATCTAATCAGTGCGGCGCCTTTCTCTATAAGCAGCTGGGTGCTTTTGTCCTGCTGACGGTTAATGCTCGTCATGGTCATGAAGGCAAAAATCGGCAGTAAAATGAGACCCGCCCCGACTAAAACCCAGGGTGAAACACCGGACCAGAAGCGTTTATTTTTAGCCATGGCGATCATATTAGCTGCATAAAGCAAATGAGGGGCCAAAAAAGCCGGGAAGCCAGGAGGCTATGAAGCATGGAGGCCGGGAGGCCTGGATGCTTGGAGGCTCGGAAGCTATAACGCCAGGAAGATTTAGAGATTTTAACTTTTGAGTATCATGCCTGCCAGCTTTCCAGCTTCCCGGCCTGCCAGCCTTTGTATACTTTTTACCCAAATACACGCGGTAAAGCTGGATACTTTATATCCACCTGCCCAATATGGGGTTCAATCCAAGGTTGTCAAATGAACAAATCATTTAATATTATTTAACACGTATTTTCGATATGTTACTTAAAATACAGATTGGTGCATGATGCCGCTGGCATGCCGTTTGCCCTTAGTGTATGGCAACGTTAATAGGTGATGAAAATTCAATAATACAAACTTCTATTACTGGAGGAAAAAAATGGACAAACCGGGAAAAATCATCGTTGTTGCAGCAATTATTGGAATCGTCGGGTATGCCGCCACATCTTTTGCCGGCAGTGGCCGTGGATGGGGCGGCGGTGGTAATTGCTGGGGACGGGGCGGTGGCTCAGGCCAGTTTAACAGTGCAGCTCCGGGAAGTCAGAGAAACTTGAGTGAGCAGGAAGCCGAGCAGATTAAGGCCGCACGCCAGGCGTTTTTTGAGGAAACACGTGATTTGCGGGACAATCGGTATCAAAAAAAACTCGAATTGAGAAACGAAATGGCGAAGGATAATCCCGATGTCGAAAAAGCGGTAGCCCTGCAAAAAGAGCTTTCCGAGCTTGAAGGCCTACTGGCTCAGAAACGCATCGAGCATCGGATTAAAATGCAGAAAGAAAACCCCGATTACTTCGCCGGCAGAGGCTATGGCCGGGGCTACGGCTACGGCCCGCGGGGTATGGGCAAAGGACGGGGGTATGGAGGAGGATGTGGAGACTGCACCTACTAAACCCTCAGGAACGTTTATCTGACAACACGTTGTTAAAAATTGAAGGTTTCAGGTTTCGGTGTTCAGGTTTCGGGATTTGGTAAGTCGCTTCCTGGCACCTGAAACCTGACACCCGAAACGTTTCCGCCTCCGCTTTCAATTTGTCCCTCCAACAATTTTAGACGGGCTTGCTCATCATCCTTGACGCGGTTCTAAATTTCCATTATTTAACTACTATTCGGTCAGCACTTTTAACCCTTTCCATTGATCCCTAATTCAACCCATTGATAAGCTTATTCGGAACTGTCCGTCGATTTTGCCATCGTGTTGCGTAGGTTTTCGAGAAGTTTGCCTGTCTGATTCCTAAACACCTAACACATGAAAGGAGGACAAAATGACAAAAAGAATCGTAACCACAACCATCTGCGCGGCCCTTACGCTGGCTTTGCTTCTTTTGCCAAATACAGGCGTCCAAGCCGCAGACAAACTCGGCTGGGTCGGTCCCGTCTACAAGGAGTTGTCTGCCAGCCTGAACAAGGGTTTCAAGGCGTATTACAAGAAAACATATGGCAAGGAAGTTAATATCACGTTCGTACGACCCGGCGGGTGGCCGGTCTGCCTGGACAAGGTCAGAGCTTGGGGCGGCAAGCCGGATGCCGACATTTTCCTCGGCGCAGGTGCCCCGGCACATGAAGTCTTAAAGCAGGAGGGATTGATTGTTCCGTATCGCCCAAAAGGCTGGGATAAGGTTCCTGCTGATTGGCACGGCATGAAGGTAAAGGATAAAGCTGACCTATGGACCTGTTTTGCACCCTGGATTGTTACCAATTTATACAATGAGAAAGTTCTAAAAAAGTTGCGCCTGCCGCCGCCAAAGACCTGGCACGACCTGCTCAATCCCATATACCGTGGCAACATCGTGCATACGCTGCCATATGCTTCCGGCACCATGCATGAAACCGTTGAAATCTTGATGCAGGCCTTCGGGGAAAAGGAGGCCTGGAAATATTTGAGATTACTGGCCGCTCAGCTCGCACGCTTTTCCACCGGCAGCACCGATACAACTCAACTCGTGGCCCGCGGCGAAGTCCCCATCGGAATCGCCCAGCCGCAAATGAACGCCATGGCGGCGCGCAAGGATGGATTTCCGGTGCGTGATCTACTTCCGGAAAAGACCATTTTGGTTCCGGAAGCGGTGGCCTTGCTGAAAGGTGCGCCCAATGAAGCTGTCGGCAAGATCTTTTTGGACTGGCTTTTCAGTATGGAGGGGCAGAAATACGTGCTGGAGGGACGTTACTTTGCGGCCAATACGGATATTAGTTTCTCAGCCTGGCAAAAAGAGGGCGTCGAAATGGCCAAGCATGCCCAAAAGGCCCTCGGCGTTGATTCGTTCTGGGCTTTAAAGGTCGATTTTATTGAATACGATCTGGATCTGGCGACGAAAAGGTGGGACGACGTCAACAAGAAATACGAGTATGAAATTTACCGGAAGTGGGGCGAATTGAAAAGCAGTCTGTTCCTGATAGAGGAAGTTGAAGGAGAAATCAGCGCCGCCAAGGCCGAAAATATGGACGTGACCAAGGCTGATGCCAAAATAAAGGAGGCCCGCAAGCTTTTCGAGCTGGATGGCAAGTATGCCGCAGCCCGCCTGGCAGCATCGAAGGCACGGGCGTTGCTGGTGGCACCGTAACGCCCCGAATCAAGACGTGGTCTAGAAAAAGTGGTTCTTGCGGTGCACCGCCAGAGCGCTATCCATATAGTGGCGTCAAGTATAGGTGCCAGGTGTCAGATTTCGGGTGTCAGGAAAAGGCCCCAAAGGCCTAATGGGAGTTAGTGGCTGGTTGGCTCGGGGCTGAGAGACCGCAAAGCTCGGATGCTGGAAAGTTGGGAGGCAGGAGGCTTGGAAGCCAGAGGGTTTATCGCATAGACCCATTTTATTCCACCAGATTCGGCCTCCCAGCATTACAGCTTTCTGGCAATCCCAGCCATTATCGCCCCTGGTTTATCATCAAATCCTAATGCAGCCCCTGACCTCGAACTTAACAAAGGATGATTTGCGTGCAAAATTCAGGTAATATGTCACGCGGCAGTATCTCTTTGGCAGCACTCCTGTGGCTGGTGGTTGCCTTTCTTGTGCTTTACCCGCTGTCGATTCTGGTGGTGGAAAGCTTTAAAATCGCCGAAACAGGCGGTTGGGGCATTGGTAATTACCTGGGATTTTTTAAAGATACCTATTATCTCAAAACCTTTGGGAATACCCTGCTTCTGAGCACGCTGGTACTGCTGACAACCACTGTGTTCGGGGTGCCGCTGGCCTACATTTTGGCGCGATACCGGCACCGTGGCAAGACTGTTTTCACGGCCTTGATTTTGCTGCCGATCGTATTGCCTGCTTTTGCCGGGGTATTTGCATTCATCATCTTTTTCGGCAAATGGGGTACCGTAAATTTGCTCCTGATGGAGATTGGGCTGATCGAGAAGCCCTTAAATTTAATTTACGGATATCACGGGCTGGTGTTCATTCAATCCCTGCACATGCTCCCCTTTATCGTTCTGGGGCTTTCGGCCGGCTTTACCAACATAGATCCCTCCTTTGAAGAGGCCGCCGAGGTCGAAGGGGCCAGCGGCTTCAGGAGATTTTTTACCGTTACCCTGCCGCTTTGCACGCCAAGCTACCTGGCGGGAGCTGTCCTGGTTTTTCTGTGGCCCTTCACCGACTGGCTCACACCCCTGATTTTGGGGCAGGTAGATTTTCTGCCATCCGTCTCATATATCAATATTTCCTACCATTTTACCGATATGCACCGCAAGCACATGGGGATCGTGGCGGTTGTCGTTTCATCGGTTGTTTGCATTACCCTCTTTTTGCTGGCCCGGTGGTGGGTCGAGCGGAAAAAGTATACCGGCCTTTCGAAAGGAACAACGTCCGAAGGCCGCGTGATCGAGCCCAGCCTGTGGGTGAAATCGATGGCCTATATCTACATGGTATTTATTGCCATTCTCGTCCTGCTCATTCCGATCGTGCTGGGGCTGGCCGCATTTTCCAGAAGATGGTCCTTTGAGGTATTTCCAACCTATTGGACGCTGGAAAATTTCAGGCTAATCCTGCTGGAAAGCCCGGGCCTGATCAAAAACTCCTTTCTTTTTAGCGGAATTGCTCTGGTTGCAGGAATCGCCTTCGGGCTTCCGGTCGCCTATCTGATCGTCCGCACCCGGACGCCGGGCAAGGATGCCCTCGACTTTGTGATCACCCTGATGCTGGCATTCCCGGGTATCGCAATTGGTGTCAGTTATCTCCTGGCGTTTTGGAAAGGCATACCCTTAGCCCAGTATTGGATCATTATGCCCCTGGCGCTGTTTGCGCGGCGACTCCCTTATTTTTTGCGCATGGCGCATTCCTCGTATTTACAGCTGGATCCTTCGCTGGAAGAAGCCTCCGAGGTATCGGGTGCCGGTAAACTTAGAACTTTTTTTTATATATCATTGCCGTTGCTGCTCAAAGGAGTGCTGGTCGGCGTGGTGATGTTCTTCATCATGGCATTCCAGGAAATTTCAACCGCGGTATTTCTCTATAAAGGCGGATGGGAAACCTTGCCCATTGGGATCTATTTGAATTGGCACCGCGGCATGGAATTCGGAATTGCCGCTGCCATGGCGTTTTTGATGATTGTAATCACCTTCATTCTTCTGCTGATCATTTCAAGAATCGGGGGCGGAGTCCTCAAAGCCGCCTGGGGGGCTGAAAATTAAAGGAGAAAAACCCAAATGGCATTTATAGAGATCCAGAATCTTTTCAAGCGCTTCAAGAAGGTGGTGGCAATTAATCACATCCGTCTGGAAGTGGACAAAGGCGAAATGTTGACGCTGCTCGGGCCCAGCGGCTGCGGCAAAACCACCACCCTGCGCTGCATCGCGGGTCTTGAAAAGCCGGACAGCGGGGACATCATAATTGACGGCAAGCCCATGCTATCGCAAGGATTCGTCGAGCCTTCCAAAAGGGGCATTGGAATGGTGTTCCAAAACTATGCCGTCTGGCCGCATATGAAGGTCTACAATAATATCGTTTATGGATTGAAAATCCAGAAGATGTCCAGGCAGCAGATGAAGGAAAAAGCGCAAAAGGTACTGGAATTGGTTGGGCTGAGTGGACTGGAGGACAGATACCCGGCCCAGTTGAGCGGGGGGCAGCAGCAGCGGGTGGCGCTGGCACGGGCCCTCGTCGGCAACCCTAAAGTGCTGCTGTTGGATGAACCGCTGAGCAACCTGGATGCCAAGCTGAGAGAGGAGTTGAGATTCGAAATCAAAAGCCTGGTAAGGCGGATGGGCATCACTTCGGTTTACGTCACCCACGACCAGGCGGAAGCGATGGTGATATCGGATCGGGTCGCTGTCATGGAATCGGGAGACATCGTGCAAATAGGAACTCCGCAGGATATCTACTCAAAGCCGGCCAAC
>JASJCE010000164.1 GCA_030066155.1 Desulfobacterales bacterium
CCGTTGAAATCTTTCACGATATTTTCCGTACGGTAATACCAGTGGGCCGGCATCGCCAGGGCATCTCCAATAAAGAGTCCCCAAAGCGCATTACGAATTCGCCGCCGCCGGGTAGATTTGGAATTCTGATCTGTCGTCATTATTAAATCTTTATCCTTAGAAAATCACGCCCCTCAACACGCCGATCCCGCCTGCCAGCAATATCACTTTAATGATGCTCAATCCACCCCATTGCAGGACGACAAAGCTTCCCAGCCCAATGGCCGCCGCAAACCAGTTAAAGCCGGCTTCGGCCGGAAACAACACGTGCATTCCGAACCAGACGGCCAGATTCAGGACCACACCCACCACCGCAGCCGTAATGCTGGACAGCGCGCCGGTCAGCTTTTTATTGCCCCGGAATTTCTCGATATAGGGTCCCCCCAGAAATATAAATAAGAAACAGGGCAGAAAAGTAAAATAGGACGCAACCAGGGAACCGACGATTGCACCTCCAAGCTGACTGAAGGGACCGGGATAATTCCAGCCGGCCATGAATCCGACAAATTGAACCACCATAATGAGCGGGCCGGGGGTTGTTTCGGCCAGCCCCAAGCCGTCCATCATCTCGGGCGCCGACAGCCAGCCGAATTGCGCGACACCGGCCTGGGCGATATAGGCCAGAACGGCATAGGCACCGCCGAAAGTCAGGAAGGCCGCCTTGGTAAAAAACATGCCCTCATTAAAAAACACGGCAGCCGGCAGCAGACCGTAGAGCCCCAGCATGGGCAGCAGCCACAGGCCGCAAAAAACGATCAGCAGCAAAGCGTTTCGGCGGTGAGAGGGATCGATATGGCAGACGTCTTCGTCTTCGCATATTTTGACGTAGCCCAGCTCGGCATCGGCGCTGTCCTTCTCCTTGATTACCAGAAAGAACCGGGGATAGATCACACTGCCGACCAGTCCGATCAGCCCTGCTGTCAGAACAATCCAGGGAAAGGGGACTCTCAGAAAGTATATCGAGATGAACGAAGCGGCCGCCAAAAGGACCATGACACCGTTCTTGAGCGCCTTTTGACCGATCTTGATAACAGCCGCCACCACCACGGCCATTACCGCCGCTTTCAATCCTTCGAAGAGCGCCGCCACCCAGGCGATCTCTCCCAGGGCGGCATAGGTATAGCTCAGTCCGAACAGAATAAACATGGAGGGCAACAGGAACAAAACACCGGCCACAATTCCACCGGATGTTTTGTGAAGCAGCCAGCCCAGGTAGGCTGCCAGCTGCTGGGCCTCCGGACCGGGCAGGAGCATGCAGTAATTCAGTGCATTTAAAAACCGCTCGTTGCTCACCCATCTACGCTTTTCAACCAGCTCCTGGTACATGATCGAGATCTGGCCGGCCGGCCCCCCGAAGCTGATAAAGCCCAGCTTCAGCCAGAACTTGAAAGCCGCCCAAAATGACGGATGCTCGACATAGAGCGTCTCTTCCGGCTGGGAGCTGGCAGACAAAGATTTAGAAGCATCTGATTTGGCAATTTCCATCGACTCTATACCCGTAATCGCAATTAAATAAGACGTGAAGAACGTATTTAGCAATACACACACCTTAAGCCGTGATTGACGGGATGCAAGTTGAAAGGTTGAGTAAGCTTAAGGGGTCAGGGTTCAGCCCAGCCCGGACGCTGGCTCCGCAAGTGGCCAGTTTGATCCGAAAAAAATAATGAACGTCCAACATCGAACATTCAACGTCCAACGTCGAATAGTGAATTCTATCCTTCTAAAAATGAATAGCATGCAGCGCATATGCTTCTTTAGCCAACATTCCCCTGATAATACGAATTGGCTGGAGTTCAACGAGTGACATTCGGCCTGAGCTTTTGTTTAAGGCAGGCCGTGAGCACTTTAAGGGGAGCACAACGCAGGCTATGATTCGTAGGTTAAATAAAATCGATAAAGCGCAGTTTCATCCATATTAAGCGTTCGATGTTGGACGTTGGATGTTGGACGTTCATCAGTTTCTTTTTCGATCAGACTGACCTTTTCTCGGCCAGAGGCAGCGCTTGTGCGAAACTACAGTTTTAACCACGAACCGCAGAATATTGAATAACGAATATCGAATGTCGAAGGGTGGTTTCGCTGCGCTTAATCTTATTGAAAAGACAGAATTCATCTATTCGACTTTGGACGTTGGGCGTTCGTTAGTTTCTTTTTTGGTCAGACCGGCTGTTTTTCCGCCGGAGGCCGTGCTCGTGTACAACTATCTATATGGGTATTTAACGGTCCGCTTTGAAACTAACCTAAAAAATGCGAAGCATAAATTAATTTATCCGCAGGCATTTCGATTAAGCAGCGTCTTTCAATTACCATGATAAACTTACTACCTTGAAATTATTAGTTGGGGAGGCGGATAAATTAGCACTACTTTCTGTAAACATCAGCCTTAATCTCATAGCGCCGCATAATCTGCTGCAGGGCCTGCCGCTCCAGGCCGCATTGGCGCGCAGCCCGGGAAACGTTGCCATTATTCGCTTCCAGCAGATGACCGATGAAACGGTTGTTAAATTCTTTCAGGTTTTTTTCCTTGGCAGCCCGGTAAGGCAGATGGTTGTCGACGGATTCCGCCGGGCGGTTGGTAATCCGGCCCTCCCCCAGGTTGACATCCCCAGGTTTTATCTTCTGACCGGAAGAAAACAAAATCCCCTGCATTATTGTGTTTTCCATTTGCCGCACATTACCTTCCCAGCTTTGATGCAGGAATATGTCCATCAATTCCGACGAAATTCTTTTCAGCGGTTTGTTCAGCTGCGCACAGTGTTTTTCCAGCAGATGGCTGGCAATTAAGGGAATATCCTCCAGATGATCCCTCAGAGCGGGCAGTTTGATCGGTAAAACATTCAGACGATAATAGACGTCCTCGCGGAATTCGCCATTTTTGATTTTTTCTTCGAGATTCTGATTGGTCGACGCCACAATTCGTACATCCACCCGAATGGACTTTGTATCCCCCAGCGGTTTGATTTCTTTTTCCTGCAATACCCGCAGCAGTTTGGTTTGAATTGCAGGGGTAATGTCGCCGATCTCGTCTAAAAATATGGTGCCTTTATGGGCTTCCTGAAACAGTCCGATTTTATCCTGGGAGGCGTGGGTGAAGGCCCCTTTGCGATAGCCAAAAAGTTCGCTCTCCAATATGTTTTCGGGCAGGGTGGGACAGTTGACCGCCACGAAGGCGTTTTGACTGCGAGGACTCAAATCATGCACCGCCCGCGCGGCCAACTCCTTACCGGTTCCGGATTCACCGGTAATCAGTGCCGTCAAATCCGTTTTGGCGACCATTTGAATGGTCTCGTACAGGCGGTTCATCATCTCGCTGTTGCCGACCAGTTTATGAAAAACCTCCCGATTTTTGCACTCCATTTGTAATCGATAGTTTTCGCGGATCAGGCTGCTGCGCTCCAGCGCTTTTTCCAGGCGCATGATGATGGTCTCATGATCAAACGGCTTTGAGATAAAATCGTAAGCCCCCTGGCGCATGGCCTCAACAGCGGTTTCAACGCTGCCGAAGGCGGTCATCATCACAACCGTTAAATCATCGTATTCGCGTTTAATAAGCTCCAACAGCTCCAGCCCGTCCATCTCCGGCATTTTGATGTCGGCCAGCACCAGGTCGTAGGGCCGCTGTGATATCAGCTGCAGGGCTTCTTTGCCGGATCGGGCCGTGTCGATGCGACAGTTCAGATCCGGACCCAGGCTGCGTTTGAGCAGTTGCAGCATATCGAGTTCGTCATCGACGATAAGAATTGACTTTTCCATCTGTGGTCCTTGAAATCGAAGAAACGAGAGGCAATAAGATCGTAAAAGTGGTTCCCTTACCGACCTCACTTTCTACCAGAATATCACCGCCATGATTTTTAATAATTCCGTAACTGACGGAAAGGCCCAGCCCCGTTCCTTCACCGGTGGGTTTGGTGGTAAAAAACGGATCAAATATACGCGCCAAATTCTTTTTTTCGATGCCATGTCCCGTATCTGATACGGTGATGGCCACATCTCCATCGGAAGGCGCCGGGGCTGTTGTAATCCGCAAGGTCCCCTGGCTGCCGATGGCGTGTTTGGCGTTCATGATCAGATTCATAAACACCTGCTTGATTTTCTTTTCGTCCAGCATCAAGTTCGGTATTGACGGATCGTAATCCGTTTGAACCGAGATGTCGTCCAGACCGGCGTGCTGCCGGATGAAATTCAGAACATCATCGATGGCTTGATCCAGCCGCACGACATCTTCGTTCGGTTTCGAACTGCGGGCAAAATTCAACAAATCCTCGACGATGGTTTTACAGCTGCGCACATGCTTTTCGATGGTCTTGAGGTCATTGAATTTCTCTGTCTCCGGAGATTCGTTGCGGATCAGCAATTGCGTGTATCCCAGGATAATGCCCAGCGGATTGTTGATTTCATGCGCAATGCCGGCCGACAGCTGACCGATGGAAGCCAGCTTGTCGGCCTGGGCGATCTGTTCCTCGGCGAGCCGGCGCTGCTCGATATCCCTGATCAGAAAGTGCACGGTTTCCTCCCGATCTGACCGGCTCTCGTCACGGCTGCCGCTGACAAGGGCCCGGATTTTTTTGTCTTCACCGTATTTGAGGCTGACCTCGGCATTTGAAACAAAACCATGGCATTCGATCAGATCCTGGATCTCCTGCCAATCCGCCGATTCAGAAAAGAAATTCGCGAACGAGGTCCGCTCCGGGGACTCAAGTTGATCATTGTAGCCGAACAGCTTGCAACCCGCCGGGTTCATATTGATAATCTCGCCATCCAGGCGTGTAACCAGGATGATATCCCGTGACACCTCAAAAATCCGACGGTATTTGTGCTCGGAAGACGCCAGTTCCCGGGTACGTTCACTGACCAGACCTTCCAGGTTTTGATTGAGAAACAGCAGCTCGTCTCGCACGGTTTGCAATTCCTGTTTGTCATTGGATATCTGGCGGTATATTTTCCAGGTCCGCTCGAAAAAGAGGGTAACCGATGCCACGAACACAAACATCAGCGAATTGACGGCCCCGCTGTATGGCCGGATGGCGGACCACACTGACTGCCGGTCGAGCAGGACCAGGATTTGTTTTAAAATGTGGCCGGCGGAGCGCGAAACGGCAAAGCAGGCCAGTCCCAGACAGACCCAGAACAGATAAGTCCAGATAACATTGCCGGGATCCCGGATTTTGAGCGCCCGCGCCAGGTTCAGACACAGAAATGAAAATACGATCATCAGGATCGAGCCGGCCATATCTGTGATCCAGATTGGCAGAGATGTCACGATCATGACTGAATGGCCCTCCGCGAATCCGGATTGGTTTCCTTCAACAGCCGCTTGAGACCGGAATAAAGGAAGAGCAGCGCGGGTACACACAGTAAATGATCCAATTTGGCGGCGTAGTACAACCACTCCAGTGCCAATCCGGGATGATTTGGCGCGGATATGCGGATCTGCCAACCCTTTAGCCGCTCAACGTTGACCACGGCAATTTGCTCTTCCAGCAGGTGAACACAGATCGCATCCACGTTCCACAGGATAAAAAAGAGGGCTGCGTATTGAATGTGGCGCCATCCGACCACCTTCACCAGCTGCCTGGCGCGCAGCCAGTAAATCAGGACACCCATGGATACGATAAAAAAAACGTGCGCCAGCTGATGCGCATACAGGCCTTCCGGGGCGCTGTGGGCCTGGGTCGCAAGGGCCGGCTGGGCAAGTAACAGGATCAATCCGGCCGGCCACCAGAGTCGTGGCAAAACACGTGCTTTCATGCTTCCATCTGTCGGTTTATTTTTGACGCCTGATTTAGAAACGGAATGTACGGCCTGAGCCGGTTGAAGACAATTCTGGCGGCAATGTAAAGGACAATAAACGGGGCGATAAAATTCAGCTCGAGTCCGCCGGCCCATCCGGGCATCTTAAAGACAATATCGTTAAACCGCTCGCTGAGCCAGGCGGCAGCAAAAAACGCGGGCCAGAGTGACGCCATGCCCATGGCCATGAAAAGAAAAAACGATTTGCCGAACGCGTCATTTGCCATCCGGTTGATGCCCCTGTAAGCTTTTTCGTCGCCGGCCTGCTTTGCCTTGAGGGACTGCTGATGGTAGTACAGCGTCCGGTCATAGTGCCCGGCAATGTGACGGCGGTTGATCCGGTAGGCCACAGCCAGCGTTAACTCACCGAACAGGCTCGCCCACAGGGCCAGGATAAACGTTCCCACCCACCAGCCCAGCAATGGATTCTCAAACCAGCGATAGGGCGCTATGAGCACCGGGTCGATTTTTGCCAGAAACCAGGCGATCTGTTCCATTTTTCATAAACCTGGTCCAGAGGACCGATTATCCAATAAAAAGAGAACCGCAGAATATCGAATACCGAACCTCAGAATGTCGAAGGATGGTTTCGCTTTGCTCAATCATAATATAAGACAGATTTCATTCCCTCGAAATTCGATATTCATGATTCGATATTCGTTTTTTCATTTTTTCGTTAATCCGGCCTCTCCCCGATCAGCGGCCTATCCTAAACCGAGTTCATCGCGGTTACAAACCGCTCCCACAACCAACACAGTTTGTTGTAGTTTAATGAATATTAGGAAAAAAAGTGGATTCTTTCCCAATCAAAACTGACCCAAGGGCCCGGTTATTTTAAATTCCAACAAAGCTGTTTTCGACGACAGCGTCATGCATTCGCTGAAACCTGAACGCTGAAACCTGAAACCTTACAGCTAAAACGGCGGGACGATGCTGTATCCCAAAAAGCCCTTGGTTGTGTACCGCAGGCCGACATAGAAGGCCAGGACGATGAAGATGATTTTCAACACCTTGTCCGGGATATACTTGGAGGTGCGCGGTCCGATCATGGAGCCGATAAAGATCCCGATCAGCTCGGCCCCGATCAGCCCCCAGGATATGACGACGCCTTTGCCGACCATGTATGAGAAGATTGAAACCACCATGCCGACCAGGACGCACAGAGCCGATGTGCCAGCCACCAGAAACATAGGCAGCCCGGCGATCGATGTCAGGAACGGGACATACAGAAAGCCGCCGCCGATCCCCAGAAATGAGGCAATAGCTGCGATAAAAATGCCGCCGACCATCGGTATCCAGGCTTTGAAACTAAATTCCTGGCCGAAAAAGGTGAACCGGATGTTACCAATAAAGAAAGCCAGGACCCAGCCGATGATGACGAGAATGTAAGCAACCCATTTGGCTCCGCCAATTAGATTGATCCAGAGGGCCGAGGCCACCACTGCCGCCACCGCAAGCCACATGAATTTATAGGAGCCCTCGATGATCCTGACGCCCTGGTCGGCGGTTTCGGTTTTCTCGGTAACCGCCTTTTCGAAAGCTTGTGCAGCTGCCTTGGCTTCTTTCTTGCGCGCCGCCCCTCTGGGGGTGAGCTCGTAAATCAGGAAAAAGCCGATGATGAAGACGATGATCCCGAAATAGCCGAGGTAGGCTTTGAGTGAGATCTTACCGGCTGTCAACTCGGGCACCAGCCAGGAACCGCCGACACCGCCGATTGCCAGGCAGATGCCGAGGGGCGCCACCAGCCGTCCCATGCGATAATAGTTGAATGAGGATATAACGCCGCTCAATCCGACCAGCCACTGATTGGAAACCCGAATCGAGTCCGTCAGCAGTTTGTTGACCGGGTTGCCTTTGCCGAATGATTTGGCATAGTCCGCCATGCCAAAGATGGTGATATGCCCGACACCGGCCATAATGCCGCCGAAGGCACCAACAGTTGAAAATATCCATCCAACCCAGATGGCCCACAGCAGGCCGACGATGACATTTGGACTCGGTGCCCCGGGAACGCCCAGATAACCCGGCTCGTCTCCGGCTTTGATAACCGCTTTGGTTTTGTCGGCAAAATTATTGTCTGCCAGGCTTTTTTCAATAGCCTGCTTCATTTTCCCCGGCATGCCCGGGCTGGTCAGCTCCGACCCGGATTGAGCCAGAGCCAGCGTTGCAAATGTTAACAGAATAAAAATACCCGTTACCCAAAAAAATCTCGATAGCTTCACTACCATTCTCCTTTCCTTAAAAAATAGAATATGAAATAGACCCAACGTTGCAGCCCACCGAAGCAATCTATATGCCAGCCTGGATATCGATAGCAAATATTGATCAACAACCTTCAATTCATCCTGATCTATCCGGAATTACTTTATAAAACTAATTTGATGCCATAATGTCACGGGTGAATGGTATACGCGGAGTAATCGCCAACGGCTTTGGGGTGCTATAAAAAATGTGCACCCTCCCGATCGGGCGAAATATTCTGAAATTCATCGGTTCGGTAGCTGGCAGCCAATTACAAATATGAGAAATTAAGACCAATCCTATTCATTCCCCTTAAAAAATTACAGACGTCGGAATCATTACCGCGGGTCAAATTACGGGAATCCGGTCCACATCAGTTTTCCATGCACCCGCATAAAAATCTTTGCGGTGCAACATTTTTATTTCATATTTAGGAATTAAAAGCAAATCAAGGCCAAAATTTTCACTTAACTTTTTCGTCGATTTAAATTATATCTCACGGAATTGTTTATGGATCCTGTTTTCACCAGCTGGATTGGAAAAGTAGCTTTTACGGTGATAATGGCTGGTATAGTTATTGCTGATGGGAAGATAATTTTGAGGACACGGTTTATTCAACAAATTGCGAAATGCAACAATAAAAGGAATCCTGGCTTAGAAGGCCAAATTCTCGATTTCCAATAAATGACTCTGGGAGGCAAGTTAGAATGACGAAAGAATCAGTTTTTAGTATCTGCGGAATGTGCACGGTCAGGTGCCCGATCAAGGTCGATACCGAGGATGGTGTGGTCAAGTGGATCGAGGGAAATCCGCATGACCCCGGCATGGCCGGTCGGCTATGTGCCAAAGGTTCAGCAGGAGTGGCCATGCTCTACGACTATGAAAGACCCCAGAAGCCCATGATCCGGGAGGGTAAACGCGGTGAAGGCAAATGGAGAAAAGTGTCGTGGGATGAAGCTCTGGGCTATATTTCCGAAAAGTTGAACGCCATCAAGGAAAAATATGGTGCCAGAGCCATCGCCCTGAGTGACCGAGGCGGCCCGTTCCGGGACATTCATCGCAGCTTCCTGCGGGCCATCGGCTCGCCAAATTATCTCAATCATGACTGCACCTGCGCCCGCAATGTTCAGCATGCCGCCCTGTCGCTTTTCGGTTCAGGCCGCAAAACCTTTAATTACGATTATGGCAACTGCAAACACCTGGTCCTTTACGGCCGCAATGTGTTCGAGTCGCTGCGGGTCAAAGCAGCCGGTGCTATCATGGAATTGCTGGATCGCGGCGGCAAAATCACCTACATTGATCCCCGGGCCGCTGGCACCGCCATGAAGGCTACCCGCTACTGGGCTATCCGGCCGGGAACCGACTACGCCCTCAACCTGGGTATCATTCACACTGTATTGCGGGACAAGCTGTATGACCGTCAATTTGTCAATCAGTGGGTGACGGGGTTAAAAGAACTCGAGTCATTCGTGATTCCCTACACACCGCAATGGGCGGCCGAGGAGACCGGTATCGCTGCCGAGGAAATCGTCTCTTTTGCCCATGAAATTGCGCAAGACCGACCGGCCGTCATCTTTCACCCGGGCTGGATGATGGCGCGTTATTCGGACTCGTTTTATGCCGTCCGAACCGCCTACATTCTGAATGCCCTGATGGGCGCTTTTGAAACACCCGGCGGTCTGTTCTTTCAAAAAGGTCCCGGCGATGCAGGTGCCAAAGGACTCAAATCGCTGCTTGACACGATCCCCAAACCGGATGAGAAACGTGTCGACGGCTGCGGCTGGAAACACAAACAATTCGATGCCGGACCGGGCCTGATGCATCTGTTCTACAGGGCGATTCTTGACGAAGACCCCTACCCGGTCAAAGCCTACATCGTTTTCCGGCATGATCCCCTCCTGTCCCTGCCGGATCCCGAAGCCCAGAAAACGGCACTGGACAAGTTGGATCTCATCGTGGCTATTGACGCCAACTATAGTGAAACGGGCTGGTATGCGGATGTTCTATTGCCGTCGGCAACCTATCTGGAAAAATCGAGTATATTGACGACCGGCAAAGGCCTTAAACCCGGCTTCGGAATGCGCAAACAGGCGGTCGAACCCCGCAATGACGCTAAGCCGGACTGGTGGATATTCAAAAATCTGGCGGAGCGTATGGGAGTTGGGGAACATTTTAAATTCGACACCATGGAAGATTTCTGGGAATGGCAGCTAGAGGATACCGGCATCAGCCTCAGCGACCTGGAAAAAAAGGGATCGGTCTCCCTCACGGATAAACCCATCTGGTGGGACCGGATGAAGGACCTTAAGTTTAAAACGCCGTCTAAAAAAATAGAGCTTGTTTCCAGCCGGCTGGCTGATAGCAATATCGAATCTTTTAAGCCTTACCAAAGCCCTCAGAAGCCTGATGACGGCTACTATCGCCTCGCTTTCGGACGCAGTCCGGTCCACACTCACGGCCGCACCCAAAACAACCCCGTGTTAAGCGAGATCATGCCGGAAAATCAGCTCTGGCTGAATGCCGCCGAGGCAGCCAAGCTGGGTATCGCCCATGGCGATCTGGTTCAGGTGACATCTTCCGACGGCAGCCACAGCGGTACCATCAATGCCTTTGTCACAGATTTTATCCACCCGGAATCGGTTTTTATGGTGCACGGTTTCGGTCGCAAAGTCCCCTGGCAAACCCGCGGCTACAATAAAGGTCTGGGGGACTATCGCTTTGAAACCGGGCTGCTGGATGTATACGACCCGGTCGGCGGCGCGAATTCCCTGATGGAATGCTTTGTCAAGGTGGAGAAAGCCGGTTAAAAGTTATTTGTGATTGGTTATTCGTTATTGGAAAATAGACAGAATACCTTAATTCGACGTTGGAAGTTGGACGTTCGATGTTCGACGTTCATTATTTTATATCGACTTGACAGACCAGTTTTAACACCGGCGATACACTGTAGAACTACTGTACGAGTTAAATATTTTCCCGCTTAAACCGTTTAAGAGCCCAAACTTCGGAGGAAACTCATGAGCAAATATTATATTTACCAGGACACCAAACGCTGCATCGGATGTTTCAGCTGCGAATCCCATTGCAAAACCAAAAATAGTTTGCCCATCGGGCCCCGGCTGAGCCAGATCATTCCGGTCGGGCCCAGACTGGTGAACAACCTGCCCCGCATGGCCTATGTTTTTATGCCGTGCTTCCATTGTCAGGATCCGTGGTGCGTCGCCGCCTGTCCGACGGGGGCAATGCAAAAAAGACCCAAGGATGGAATTGTCTTCATTGACAGCAAGCTTTGCGTGGGCTGCAAGGCCTGTATCACGGCCTGCCCGTGGGGCACTCCCCAGTGGAACGCGGAAACCGGCAAAGCCGTCAAGTGTGATTTCTGCATGGACCGCGTGGATCAGGGGCTGGATCCAGCCTGTGTCGCCAAATGCATAACCAAATGCCTGCACTTCGGGGAACCGAGTGCCAAGAGCGCCACCACCCGGGAGAGACATGCCCGGTTGGTGGCCGAATTCGAGTAAGGAATTAAAAATGTCCGAAAAATCCTGTCCGGTAAATGATCTGATTGACCGGCTGCGCTCGGCCATCGCATCCGGCAATCTGCCGGATCCCCGCAATCGGCGCAGGGCTGAAGATATACTGGCACTGCTGAACGATGTGGCCTGGGGCAGAGCTGCTGCCGAACATCTGCCGGCTATTGAATCCCTGGCTCAGAAAATAGAGACCCATGGAACAACCGATTCCGCCATCGACTGCGGCAAAATGGTTCGCAAATCACTGAAGCAGCATCGGGAAGTGTTCAACAGCCACATCGACACCCACAACTGCACCACCGGAGCCTGCCTCAAGCTGGCCCCGGCGCCGTGCCAGATGACCTGTCCGGCCGGTCTGGATATACCGACATATCTGACCCTTATCGGCATGGGCCGTGATGCCGAAGCCATCGATGTGATTCGCCGGGACTGCCCTTTCCCCTGGGTTTGCGGGCTGGTCTGCACCCGGCCCTGTGAATTCATGTGCGTTCGAGCACGCATTGATACCCCTATTTCAATTAAAACTTTGAAGGGTTTTGCCGCCGAACGGGCCATGTCGGAACGCAGCTACAAAAACCCAGTCAAAGAACCGGACAAAAATAAGAAAGTCTGCGTTATCGGTGCCGGTCCCGGCGGTATGAGCGCCGCCTATTATCTGGCCCTGAAGGGTTATCGCGTTCGTGTTCTCGAACAGCAGCCGGTTGCCGGCGGCATGCTCCTGCTGGGCATTCCCCGTTATCGACTGCCCCGTGAGGTCATTGACCGGGAAGTCGCGATGCTGCAAGATCTGGGGGTCGAATTTCAATTTAACACCCGATTCGGAGAGGGTATCACCTTTGACGATCTCAAAAAGGAAGGCTTTGAAGCGTTCTTCCTGGCCATTGGTGCCCATAAATCATATAAACTGGGCGTCCCGGGCGAAACGGATTTTCCCCAGGTTATTGAAGCCGTCGACTTTTTGCGGGATGTGGCCCTTGGGGATCGGCGGGTCCCCGGCCGGAAGGCCGTCGTCATTGGCGGCGGCAACGTCGCTATCGATGCGGCCCGTACCTGTCTGCGCTTGGGGTCTGAATCGGTGGTACTGGCTTACCGTCGCACCCGATCGGAAATGCCGGCCGACCATGAGGAGATTGAGCAGGCTGAAGAGGAAGGCATCCGATTGAAGTTTTTAAATATTCCCCAGGAAATTGTCGGCCGCGAGGGCCGGGTTGAAGGCCTGAAATGCCTGCAGGCCAAGCTGGTGACCAAAGAGGGCCAGGATCGGATGTATCCGGTCCCCATCGAAGACAGTGAGTTTATACTGGATGCGGATGTCATTATCAGCGCCATCGGTCAGCAGGTCGATACCGATTGCATGGAATCAATTGAGGGACTGGATTGGACCCGCCGCAAGACCATTGGCGTCAATATGGTTACCATGGCGTCATCCCGGGAGGGTATATTTGCGGCCGGGGATGCAGTCACCGGACCGGCAACAGTGATCGAGGCCATTGGCGGCGGCAAGCGGGGTGCCGAATCAATCGACCGCTATCTGTCCGGCATCCCCCAGCCCGAAATGCCGCCGGTGCCGACACGCCGCGGTAGAATCGACCACCTGGAAGTTTCGGCCGCCGCCAAAATGACAATCAAACGCCCGGAAATGCCGTTGTTGAATATTTACCGCCGTCGCACCACAT
Organism: Desulfobacterales bacterium; assembly: GCA_030066155.1. GTDB lineage: Bacteria > Desulfobacterota > Desulfobacteria > Desulfobacterales > JAFDCJ01 > JAFDCJ01. The sequence continues at coordinate 13,280 of JASJCE010000164.1, forward strand.
TCCAGCAGGTTGAACTCGGCTACCCGGAAGAGATGGTTCGCGAAGAAGCCCGGCGCTGCCTGCGCTGCGATATCTGCCTGCGATGCGGCAAGTGCATCGAAGTCTGCCGCGACCGAATGCAGGTGGATGCCTTGCAAATGGGTTATTTCGATTTTGATCATCCCGTTCCGACCGATTTCAGGTTGACCGAAGAACGCTGCATCCTGTGCGGTGCCTGCGCCACCAACTGCCCCACCGGTGCCATGCAGATTGAGGATCGTAGCGGGGAAAGAGTTTTGTCGCTTTGCGGCACCGTTCTCAACCGCGAAGCATTGTTACATTGCGACGGCTGCGGTGAGGTAATGGGGCCGGCACGCTATCTGGAATTTGTTCGGAAGCGAACCCACACGGTTGCCGAAAAGATCGAAGACCGCCGCCTTTGCGAAACTTGCGCCCGCCATTCAACAGCCAAACGAAGCGTGGAAGATGCGCCGATAACCCGCAGCTGAAAGCGAAGGGCAAAGGGCTGGGAGCAGAGTGCAGAGAGCAGAGGGCATGGGGCGGAGGGTCGAGGGTTTGGCGTATGGGGCAGAGAGCAGAGAGCATGGGGCGGAGGGCAGAGAGCATGGGGTAAGGAGACAGAGTGTAAGCGATCGAGATTATTAATCAATGAGTTTGTTGTCTGTGGTTGGTTGTCGATTGTGTGTTGTTATTGATCTACCATTACTAAATCCGGTACTTTTACCCTTTGAATTATTTTTTACAACGGACAACCTGCAACAGACAACTGACATTGAGCCTTATGGCTAAAACGTTATAACAAGTTATTCTATCCCTTAAAGTCAAGTTAAATCCACAAAGCCTAAATAAGGAGCTCAATAAATGGTTTTTCGCCGCGGCCAGAAAGTCGAAGTCTTTCAGAAGTCAGAGGACGAAAGCTGGGAAAGCTATATGGAAGAGTTCATCGGATTGCACGGGATCATCACCGACCCGGATGAAACCATCAACGACCCGGATGCCCTGGTAGAAGTCAGTCTGGAAGGCAAAGGCACCCATCGTTTACCCCAGGATTGCTTTCGTCGCCTGGAAGCGTAAAATAATTTATCCGCCCCGACATTCCGCATTGTCGGTTTGGGTAAAATAGAATGCCCGATACGGATCATCTTGCCCGATTTTGGCTTGATTCGGGCAGATAATTATAGGGGAATTCTCTCAATGAAAATCCACGCCCTGCTAAGTGAGAAATCCCGAACGGTACAAACGATCGCCGTCAATAACAGCGTTGAGGCAGCCATTGAACTGATGGCCAACAAGAGGGCCGGTGCCCTGATTGTAACCGATAAAGATCGTCCTGTCGGCATCTTCGCAGAAAGTGATGTTTTTCATTGTTTGTCGAAAGACAAAAAGGCCGATTTTTCTGCAACTAGTCTGCGCAGCGCCATTACGACAAAACTGATCACCGCGGCGCCCGAAGATGACATCGAACAGATAATGCCCGTCATGCTAAAGGCCGGCGTGAGTCATTTACCGATTATGAAAAACCGAAAAATTGTTGCTATGCTTCAACTGGCCGATCTTTTTGAACACCAGATTGAAGCCCTGACGGAAGAGATCAATCACTTAAAGGAATACATCGAAGATCTGCACGAGGCGGGAAGGGACTGAGGGGAATGACGAATGGCGATTGGCGAATGTCGAATGATGGAATGGTGGAATAATGGAATATTGGGTATCAAAAACCGATGAAGGTCTGATTTTAATATTTAATCCGTGCCATCATCATAAGATCAGATCTCCTTCCGCTAAACCCATAATTCCAACACTCCAGTATTCCATCATTCCGCTATGTGGGGTTACGGCATAGCCAATTATCGATGACCTGGCCCTGAGGACCAGGATTTCAATGTTGAATTAAATTTGGGACGGGGGATCAACAGAT
>JASJCE010000165.1 GCA_030066155.1 Desulfobacterales bacterium
TGGGTACGGCTCAATAGCTGCCACATTCGTCCATTGAATACATCATTCGTCGTATAGGATGGCTGTCCGGCCAAAGACGGGGTCATAGCAGATATTAAAAAAATCAACAGTACGATGATGGGTATATGAAGAAGTTTCATTTGTTCCTAACCGCCATGTTTTCAGGTTTATTTTAAAATTGAATTCTGTCTTTTTAAAAAGATTGAGCGAAGCGATTTCAACCATTCGTCATTCTTCAATCGTCATTCGTCATTCCAGTTTCACACGAGCGCCGGGTTATGATCTCTCCCCGGCTTTCGGATGATCGCCTAAAAACCGGTAAAGGGTCGCTCGCCCGACACCGAGCAACTTTGCGGCCTTGGCTTTATTGCCGCCGGTTTTGACGAGGGCCGCACGAACGCCTTCCGAATCGAGCTTTTTGGCCGGCCCCCGACGCGAGCTGGTGTGTTTAACTTCCCGCAGCTCCATGGGCAAGTCTTCCGGCTCGATGATGTTGGCCCTGCATTTGACAAAGGCAAACTGGACGGCGTTTTGGAGCTCACGGACATTGCCCGGCCACGGATAATCCAGCAGTAACGACATTGATCGGTCGGCAAGTTTAGGGGGATCACGCTCATAGCGTTCGGCGGCATCGAGCAGGAACCGTTCGACCAGCAACGGAATGTCTATTTGCCGCTCCCGCAGCGGCGGAATGTGAATTGGGATGACATTGAGCCGATAAAAAAGGTCTTCGCGGAATTGATCCTTTTTAACGGCTTCTTTGAGATTTTTGTTGGTCGCGCTGATAACCCGGACATCTACCGTACGGGTCTGTTCACCGCCAACCCGCTCAAATTTGTTTTCCTGTAAGAACCGCAGCAGCTTAGATTGCATGTTGTTGGAAAGCTCAGCGACTTCATCGAGAAAAACGGTTCCGCCGTGGGCCAGCTCAAAACGGCCTTTTTTGTCCCGGATGGCACCGGAGAAGGCCCCTTTTACGTGTCCGAAAAGTTCGCTTTCGATCAGGCCTTCGGGTAAAGCGCCGCAATTAATGGGTACAAATCGCGCAGCGCTGCGTGAGCTCTCATTATGAATGGCATTGGCAACCAGTTCCTTGCCGGTCCCGGTTTCACCGGAGATGTGGACCGGGTAGTCATAGCTTGAAACATCCCGTATGTGCTTAAAAATTTTATACATCTTATGGTCCTGACCGATAATGTTGCCGAAACTGGTCAGTTTGCCGGCCTGTAACTGCAAACTGAACAGGTCGGTTACATCCCGGAAGGATGTCAGGACACCGACCAGCTCCCCGGTATCATCCTTCATGCGGGTAATGCTCATCTCTACCCGGCGTATTTCACCGCTTTTAGTTGTGATGCTCAGGTTGTGCTCCACGTTTTCAATAATACCGGACGCATCTGCACCGAACTGACAACGGCCACCACAAAATGGATGTCCGAATGCGTCATGGCAATCTTTGCCAACCACCTCCTGCCGGTCATATCCGGATATCCGTTCAGCTTCCTGATTGAAGAAAAAAATGCGCCGATTCAAATCGTGAGCAATAATTCCCTCCTTGAGGCTGTCCAGAACATGTTCCAGATTGTCACGATGGCACATTAAATTTTCAAGTGAAAATTCGGACATGGATAACTCTGCTCGTCATGTTTCGTCTTTTTCCCGTGCATAGATGTATCAAGCTTATACAGCGTCACATACAAATGCCTAAAATGAACTAAATTGCCTAAAATGCCTAAAATTAAGGAACAGCTGCGCTTTTACTTTTTAAAATTTCGAATGCTGAACGCCCTGCTTCGATTTTAGATTTTGGATTGCGGATTTCAGATTCAGATCGAAACAGCCCGCATGCATTCAAATTATATATGACCGCATTCCTTCTCCGAATGCCGAACGACCAATGCCTTATACCTTACACTTTCCCGTACTCGGAACCCAGCTTATGGTATCCGGTATCCAATATCCAGCATCTGGTATCCCGCATCCGGGATCCAGCATCCAGCATCCAGCATCGAGTATCCAGCAATCAGCATCGAGTATCCCGCATCCGGCAATCTAAAGGCGACACGGGAGTCTGCGGTTCAGTTTAATTTCGGATAGGTCAATCGAAACATCGTATGCCAGGACTTCGACCCCGCGTTTGACGGCCCGCCGCAAGCCATCGCCATAGTCGGGATCAATCTGGTCCGCCGGCTCGAAGACATCGGCGTCCATTCTCTGAATGAAATAGAACATCACGCATCGGCGGCCGGATTTTACGAGGTGTTGAAGCTCATGGAGGTGTTTGAGGCCCCGGTTTGTCACCGCATCCGGAAACCGGGCAACGCTCTGCTCGACAAGGGTGCAGTTTTTGATTTCAACATAACAGCAGTCCCCGGGTCCATTACTCAGTCTCAAGTCGATTCGCGAGTTGTCACCTATTTTAACCTCGCGCTCGACCTCGCCGTATCCGGTCAATTCAGAGATCATCCCCGCCTTGGCCGCCTGAAAAACCAATCGATTGGGAATTAGCGTATTGACACCCACCAGGGAGGTTGGCATCTCGATCAACTCCCAGGTGTATCGCAGCTTGCGTTTGGGATTGTCATGAACGGATAAATATACCGGTTGGCCGGGTTCGCTGCACCCTATCATGCTACCGGTGTTGGGACAGTGGGCCGTGACGGTCCGGCCGTTGTCCAATTTCACGTCGGCCAGAAAGCGTTTATAACGCTTCACCAGTATTCCCCGAATCAGTTCCGGCCATGCAAGCACATCCGATGTTTCTGTTTCTACTTTTACTTCTGCTGGCTTGCCCATGTAATTAACTTTTTTGGCCACGAATTTACTCGAATGTTCACGAATAGAAATCAAGACAATTTAATTTAGTATGCTAATATCGATGAATCATTGAACCTTTGAACTCTAAACCCAGAACCTTCATTTCAAAAACTTTTCCTCAATAAAATCGGCCAATTTTTGAATATCCTCCAGACCGAAAACCGGGGCACTTAAATTCAGACTGGCGTCCGTTACGACCGCAACCAGACAGTCGTCGTCCTTGAGTAGGGCGTTGTTGTGCCTGGCAGCCCGGACGACCTCTATTTTTGGTCGGCGAGCGCCTTTATAACCTTCGGTAATCAGCAGATCCAGATCGTCAAAATAGCCAATGAGGCCTTCCAGGGTTCCATCATGGTCATTTTTGACCATGGCAATTTTTCCCGGTGATGCAATAATAACCGTCTCAGCACCGGCATCCTTGTGCCGCCAGCTGTCCTTGCCCGATTTATCGAAATCAAAGACATGATGTGAATGTTTAATGGTGCCGATCCGGTAGCCTTTATTTTTGAGTATCGGAATTAATTTTTCAATTAACGTCGTTTTGCCGGATTGAGACCGACCCACAACACAAATGACCTGCGGCATAATGCTCTCCCTGCCTCCAAAGATTCTCCACTCAGCCTCCGACCGGATCTGGATTACCCGGACAATCGGATTAACGTTGAAGACTATGCTGCAAATTACGACTTGTCAAGAATTTCAGGACTGCCGCCATATCGCGCGACCGGTTTTATATTGATGTTTTAATTTCTGATGATTATGATTCCCCAGTTACAAATGGGAATTGTCTGACAAAGATCCTTCAGTTATATCGTGGCAATGGGTCTTGGTTGAGGATTCAGTACTGACTGAAACCTGACGCCTGAAACCTGAAACCCTTGTGAAATCCCATGACAGCCTTACTTGAAATCAAAAAGCTGGTCAAAAACTATAAAGATGTGGTTGCGGTGAACGACATCAGCTTCAGTATTGATCCGGGCATTTGTTTCGGATTGCTGGGACCCAACGGAGCCGGGAAAACCACCACCATTGAAGTAATTGAAGATGTCATCAAACCCACCTCCGGTGAGATTCTTTATAAAGGCCGGCCCCGCGCGGATTTATTCAAAGATGAAATCGGCATACAGTTCCAGAGCACGTCCCTTCTGTCGCTATTGACGGTTCGCGAAACACTGGAGACCTTCCAGAGCCTTTACCGGGAAAATACCGCAATCGATGAACTGGTGGAGATGTGCCATCTGGCGGAATTCCAACATCAGTACAATGACAAGATTTCCGGCGGTCAGCGTCAGCGATTCTTGCTGGCTCTGGCCCTGATCAACAGCCCCACCCTGTTGTTTCTCGATGAACCGTCAACCGGTTTGGATCCCCAGGCGCGGCGCAACCTGTGGGATCTGGTCGGGCGAATAAAAAAAGAAGGAAAAACCATCATCCTGACGACCCACTACATGGAAGAGGCACAGTATCTCTGCGATGAAATTGCCATCATGGACCACGGCCGAATCATCGCCCGGGGCAGCCCGGCAGATTTGATCCGACAGCATAGCCCGGAAATGACCGTGACCCTTCCGAAGAACCATTTATCCCTGGAATCCGATCAATTGTCTTTGCCGGTCAGGGAAGTCAACGGCAGAATCGAGATCAAAACGAATGATGTTGACGCATGCCTGAACATGCTGATGACCAAAGGGATTGACCTGTCTGATCTGGTGATTAAGTCTCCCAATTTGGAGACCGTTTTCTTGAATCTTACCGGAAGACAGCTGCGAGATTAACGATGCGTATCCAACGATTCTGGACAATGTTCAGAGCCCGAAACCGTGAATTTTTTAGAGACCGGGCAGCTTTTGGCTGGAATTTTCTGTTTCCGTTTTTAATTGTTGCCGGATTCGGCGCAATATTTGGCGGGCAATCCTATACCGAGTATAAAGTCGGTCTTTTCCCCCATCCGGAAACCCGGGTACGACCGGATCAGATCGAGATGCCGGATGCCTTCCGCAGTATGCGCCTCATCGAGTTCATCGGCGTTCCAACCGAATCAGAGGGACTCGAAAAGCTGAAACACCATAAAATTGACTTCCTGCTGAAACTGGGGCAGCCGCCTTATGAATATTACGTCAGCCATGAATCACCCAAGGGCTATGTTCTGGAAAAGATGTTCAAGGCCAGTCTGGTTCCGCCGGGGACAGCGCTACCGGCCCGGAAAAAAGAAATCAAGGCCAGTACGATCCGGTACATCGACTGGTTTTTCCCGGGAATTCTGGCCATGAATATGATGTTCAGCGCCCTGTGGGGAGTCGGCTACATCGTAGTACGCTACCGCAAAAACGGGGTATTGAAGCGGTTGAAAGTTACCCCACTGACCGCCTTTGAGTATCTCTCGGCCCAGGCCCTGTCGCGTATTTTTCTGTTGATGTTCACATTAACAATCGTATGGATCGGATGCGATCTGATTTTCGACTTTGTTGTGCTGGGATCGTATCTGGATCTGTTCCTGATCTTTTGCCTGGGAAGCTTCAGCCTGACAGCCCTCGGTCTGGTGCTGGCCTCCCGGGGAACCAGTGAAGAATTTACCACCGGTATTCTCAATTTTATATCCTGGCCCATGATGTTTTTATCCGAGGTCTGGTTTTCAATGGAGGGCGCGCCCGAGTGGATTAAAAGCACAGCCAAGATTTTCCCCCTCACCCACCTGCTCACCGCCGCCCGCAAGATCATGCACGATGGCGCCGGCCTGATCGACGTCGGTCCCGAAATCACTGTCCTTTCTCTGATGACGATAACTTTTCTGATTATCGGAGCTTCGATGTTTTCGTGGAATAAGTAGATCTTAGGTTTCGGGTTTCAGGTTTCAGGTTTCAGTGGAGAGACGACAGAGGCAGAGGACTGAGGACGGATAACCGATGACAGATGTCAGAGGACAATGGAAGGAGGTAGGTTTCAGGTTTCGGGTGTCAGGGGACAGAGGATAGAAGACAGATGACAGAAGTCAGAGATCAGAGGACTGATGACGGAAGACAGAAGTCAGGTGTTGTTATTTGTTATTGGTTATTGGACGTAGTTTTTGGGTTTCAGGTGTCAGCGAGGCCACTGGCTGCCGAAGGTTTACCCACCTCAGGAAGGCGGCCAGTTTGATTGAAAAAGGAACTGTCAATCAGGTTGTGGGAGCGGTTTGTAACCGCGATGGACTCGGTTATAACATATGCCGTTAATCGTGGATACAATCCACTCCGACACACCATTAAACTCGGCTTAAATCTTAATTGGAGTGGCGTTTCATGTGAGGTTTTAAAAGAGAGATAACAGAGTGCTGAAATATCGAATTCGAACTACGCCTCCTCCAACAATCTATCGATCAACTCCGATCGCCATTCCGGAGTGCTGCCGATCATCTTCAGGGCTAGTTCTTCGAGTGGGTCAACTATGTGAAGACCGGTGTCATCCCGTAAAACCCGGTCATCGGATACCAGCGCATCGATGATTTTTTGCATCTGCGACTGCGTCAGGTTACAGGCACGCAGGAATTCAGTGGAATAAGGCTTGGGAACGGTCCCCCTCCCCGCTGTTTGACGAAGTACGCTCATGTGGCGACGCGGGGTTTTGCGGTTTACCTCCAAAAAAGCATCAGTCTCCTCGCGAATAACCTCCGTCATGGCCCGCCTGCAAATATCTTTGCTCACTTTTTGGATTTTCTCGCGCAGGCAGATATCCCAGATTACGGCCGAGGTTTTGTTAAGAAGATGAGGATGCCCATGGAAGAACTGGCCCATCGCGGTGGCAAAATTAGCCGGGAAATAGCCTTTCAGGGAACGCTTAAACTGTTGATCGGCAAAAGATACAAACCGGTCGATCCGTATCGTGTCGAGCGACAGCAAGGTTGCGCTTTTGAACAACGGTGTGGATTTGTCTGCAAACATCATCTGCAGCATATGCCGTCTCGAACCGAGATACATGGGCAGGAAATCTTTAGAGCGCTTCTGGAAGTTGGCCCGGATCTTTGCCTCCAGATTTCCTTTAGGATCGATCTCGCGCACCCGTTGGAATTCGTCCAGATAGATCAACAGCGGCATGCCGGCTTTTTCGGGAAGCTCTCTTAGCCTGATCAGACTTTCCTCCAAAAGCGCTCTGCCGTCGGATTCATTGGAGCCACCCAAACCCATGCTAAAATGAAGATCCTCGAAATCGACTTCAATTTTAGTATTTTTAAGACCTTTGACGGATTTTCCGAGCTTTTGGACGGCTCGCCGCCAGACACCCAATAATTTTACCCGCGTCCGTTCCACTTCTTTGGCAAGCTCAATTTCGGACAGGGCCTGCATGAAATCGATTTTGGCCGTCAGCCAGCCCAGTTCGCCCAACTTGCCGGCCACCTGGTTGAGCAGTGATGTCTTGCCGTATCTTCGCGGACTGATCAGGCAGATGCTTTCTCTCATCCTGACGGCTGAAAGAAATCGCTCGATCTCCTGCTCTCGATCACAAAAAGGTTCACCAAACAAAATGTCCCGCTGAATAATGAATGGATTGTCCATATGGTCCAACTCCACAAAGCCAATTTCAGATTATCTTTTTTCGATAACTTTTATCAAAAAAAGATAACAAAAAAAAGATAATTATAGCGCGCATATTATTCGTCAATGATAATCCTTGTAATTATCAAGATATATGCTTCGACACCATTCAAACACATTGCCGGCTAAATCAGCGGCACCGCATTCAGCGTTGCCCCCCGCGAAGATTCCCAATGCTGACGTGCTGAAGATACCGGTCTCCGACATGTTGCATTTACTAGGATCAAATCGATCTCCCCAGGGGTAAATACGTCCATCCGTGCTTCTGGCGGCTTTTTCTCTTCGCGGGCCTCCGTTTCCCGCAACCAGTTGCCGACCGCCTTAATTACTTTCCCGGCCAGTTCATCCGGCGCTTTGAAGAAGTCCGCTACATACGCCTTTTTTAAACGGGATCTAAATTCATCCTGTTTGCTCCACTCGGCATCCGTTTCCCGGTAATAACCGGGATAAAAATGATTGTCGGTTGAGAGGAAAACCAGACTTGCAACATCTTCTTTGACCGCATGATCGTATTCCAGCTCGGTGAAGGATCGATCCGAATCCGGCGACGAACTGCCAAAACAAAGCCCTGCCAAGACAACTATCAGGTCGCATTCGGCAATCTTTTCAGGGCAAAAAGTTTGCGCATCGGCACTTCTGGCCCCAAAATCCTCCATGCGCACACAGTGAACACCGTCCATGCCTTCTAAAGCAAGGTAGACTGCTTCCCGGAATTCATATAGATCTTTGGCGGTCGAGCTAAAAAATCTTTTTTCATCTGATGGAAGTCCTCCTGAGCAATGCATTTAGAAGTATGGTCGGGAATGTCGAATCTTCCCGGGTCCCCCGGGATTCAGGACAGGAGCATATATCAGGAAATTCAAACAATCAGCGGATGGGGCCCCTCAAAAGCAGCATTTTTAAAATGTGGCACAGCAAATAGTGATAACGATAACGCCGTTTCTATCCATAAATTACCAACAAACAATTTTCAACCGAAAATTTGATTCTTTATTTAGGGGAATTCCGGCTAAATAGGATCTGAGGGACATTTTTGAATTGAAACTCTTTGTAGGGCGTGCTGATGGCGGAATATCACCGGTGCGTATGGACCTAAGGCGAATATAAAAAACTTATAGCGTTTGCCTCATTTCACCTGTCGTTTTAAATGACCAGAAGTAGCCCGTAATAACCGTGATATCGGAATATCTATAACAAACGCTATAATCGCGGTTGCAAACCGCTCCCACCCACCAACCCCTCTGTGTTAATCAAGTAGGTAAGGTTTTAGCTTGGATGAGGATTCTGCTCTGATTGAACCGGGAGAGTATACTTTCGTTGCAACCGTATAGACACCGATGACCGGTAACGAATCGCCAAGCCTTTTCTTTCCGCTTTTGCATCTCTAGCTGCGGCATAGTCCCGCCCTTCAGGGACGACGGGTCCGACTTCCGATTTCCCAATTCTGACCTCTGTCCTCTGACCTCTGATTTCTGTCCCCTGAAACCTGACACCCGAAACCTTAAGCCTTCCGTACCTGCACTTTTTTGCCTCTGGGAATGAATTCGTTGACGAAATGTCCGGAGTGGATGACGGCCGCAAGTTTCAAATAGAGGAAAACAGGTATCACGGTCAGATGCAGCGGTTGGACCGGTGCCTGATGGCGCAATTCGTTAACCAGATAACCGACAAAGACCAGCAGCGCGATTTCGCTTAGGGCATTCAGGACGCCGAGCAAATATTGCCGGATATAAAAATAGCCACCGCCCGGTATGAATATGGACATTATGGCGGCGACCAGTTTGCGCTTGAATTGGAGCTGACACTTATCGCACTTTTTGCTTCCCTTTGCAAGCATGCGAGTGCAGCGTGGGCAAAGGTGGATCCTGGCGGCCAGCTGGCTTTTAGTGCCGGAAAGGGGAATTTTTTTCTTGAGCAATGCCCTGATTTTACGTCTTTCCGTGCCGGCGATGGCGGTGAATTTTTCTTTCTTTTTCATGCCGCCCCGCTCGTATTGAACCACAAGCGTTCCGCCCTTCATATCAATCGAATGGCAACCGGCATAGGCTACCTGGGCAATCGAATCTTTATAATCGTAGTCGGCGGTCGTGGGGATGTGCAAAATCCGATAGTTGGTGAAAACGATTAAAGAACGCTTTAAATATACAAATACAAATCCGGTGAGATACTGCGCCACTGAATTTAACGGTGAATAACCGGTGGTGATCAGCAGTATCTGCTCGCCCTTTTTTAAGAAACTTTTAAGGAATGAAACTTTGACAATTAACTTGCGCTGACGTTTCTCGATTCGTTTTTTGTAAATATCCTTATGATTGGCAAACAGAATTTCTCGGTTGACCGGAAGACCGAATATTCGAGGTCCCAGGAAACCGACAGGACTAAATGCCGCTTCTGTCATTTACAGGTTCCTTTCGTACTTGCAGTTTTGGAGGCACTGCGTGAATGTCGATATACTATTATCGGATCATCAGGAAAAAATCTTGAGGAAAAATCAGCCGATAGCAGGCTGGCTGGATATCAACCGGTTTGGCCGATGCAGGAGACTGGATCTTGAACGTTATTTCATTGCTATTTATTTAAAATTGCCGAGGAACCTACAATAAAAATCTCAATTTTTGCAAATAGTTACGAGATAAAAAAGAAAGAATACCACAATTATTCAATCTTCAATCTTCATTCCATTCTAGGTGTTCCCCACCAACAGGCCGGAATCATTCGGTGATTCAATCGGAATTCGCCGGATATTTTTAACACCCGCATCCGTCAGCATATCCGTCAGCTGCTGTTCCGAATAGGACTGCCCGGACTCGGTTCCCAAAAGCATATTCAAAGAAAACAGGGCCGGAAACAGGGGACCGTCCATACTGTTGTTCAGGATAAATTCGTGGATGATGATGAGGCCCTCCGGCTCCAAGGTACCGACCGCTTTCTGAATAATCGAACGGCAATCTAAAGGACCTTCCGCATGCAGAATGTGAGACAGCCAGGCGACATCATAAGACCCCGGTATGGGATCTTCGAGATAGTTTCCGTCTACAAAACTGATCCGGTCGGTAAGATTAAATTTGCTGATGGTTTTTTCGGCAAACGGCCGGGTGGTGGGTAAATCATAGACTTCCGCCTGCAGTTGCGGATTTTCGAGGCAAAAATGAATGGCATAGGTTCCCGGACCGCCTCCCAGATCGAGCAGTCGCTTGCGCGACGAGAGGTCTATCCGGGGCACTATTTGAGGAGCAAGTCCCATGGCCAGATTGAACATCCCCATCAGAAAACTTTCGCGCCACTCCTCTCTGCTGAAAGATGACCGGTTCCGGATCGCCTTGCCGCTCTGCACGGCCTGGTCGAGATTCGACCAGGATTCAACCAGGTGGTGATGGTGCATCATGATGTGGCCGAGATATTGGGGAGAAGTTTTGGTCAGAAAGGTCTGACTGGAATCAGAATTGGCATAATTACCGTCGATTTTCACCAGCAGCTCCATGGCAACCAGGGCATCCAGGAGCCGGGTCACCCCATTCCAGTCGGCCTTTAGTTGCTGGCTCACCTCGATTGCACTGACTTGTCCGTCACCGATAACGGTAAACACATCCAATTTAACCGCCGTGTGCAATACGGCTGTTTTCCAGAAGAATCCGGAAACCTCCAACAATTCGCCAGGGGTCCACTGTCGTATGGCCATTGACTATTCTTGTCTCATTTCTTTGGCAAGTTGCTGCGGCGTCATGGTCCAGAACGGTGTGCCATCCTTGGTCAGACGGACCTTAATGATGTCGGTATTGGGATCTTTTTTGACTTTTGATGCCATGAAGATATCCTTGCCATTGATTTCCGCCCAAACGCCCTTTATTTTTATACGCTCATTTTTTTTCAGTCGGATTTCGCTGGGCTTGCGGTACCAGGTCGGACACAGATGAACCTCGTGAATATAGGCTCCCTCGCGAACCTCAAGGACGGTGGCTGGCGACATCCCGGGCATCGGCACGGCCTCTTTGAGGCGAACAACATAGGCTCTAATCTTTTCAAATTCGCGCACATCGTAATACTGGTTGTAGGGATCGTCGATTCCCCACCCCTGCATGTCCTTTTTTTCTTCGGCCTGGGCAGGGCTGATCCCGATTATCAAAAAAAGTGAGAACAAGAATGTCAACTGTATCATGCGCCTGACTGAAAATTGCATATTTACCTCCTGTTGGAATCAATTTCATCGATCGTGATTGACGTATTGCTGGAAAAAACAACTCTATATTATATCTATTGAATCCACATTTGCAACCCGGAAAAGTGATTCAATCAGAATACAGCAATTCCCCCTCACCATAAACGGCCTGCGGAAAATTCACCATACTAAACGGATCGCCGCTCCAACACACAAACGACGCCCACTTTCCCCTGGCCAGAGTACCGAGTTGCCTGTCAATACCCAGAATTCGCGCATTTCGGCGGGACACCAGTTCAATGGCCGCCTGTTTGGACATGCCGGATCTGACAAACCAGCGAGTCTGCAGGAACAGCTGACGCGCCAGGGTAACCGGGTGGTCTGTCATTAAGCCGAAATCAACCCCGGAAGCGATCAGGTGGCGGATGTTGCGCCAATCTTCATGTTTCAATTCGACTTTATACGCAAAGCTGTCGACCGGTCCATAAACAACCGGAATTTTGCGTTTTTTCAACTTCATAAAGATTTCTATCTGATGAACGTCCATGGCATGTTCGACGGTTAAGGATAACTTGAAGTCATCTGCCAGCCGCAACAGGGCGGCAATATCATCGATTTTGTGGACATGGGCCCGCAGCCGGAGTTTACCGGAGAGCAAATCCCGCAGCACGTCATCTTCAGCCGTAAACGAAATATCCGCTTTTTTGGCGCCTTTGGCTTCACGCCAGCGCCGATCCTTGCGGCGGACCTCATCGAGTTTACCCCGCAGAATGGATACCGCCCCCATGCGGGTTGTCGGGCGCTGGCCCTTCCACCTGCGGGTCGACATGGGATTGTAGCCAAAAGCCGCCTTCAGCCCGGCCCGACCGATTAGGGCTGCCGAACTGTCCCGGCCGAAGTTGCGAATCACAGCCGACTGGCCGCCGATAATATTGCCGCTGCCGGGTACAACGCAGGAATACAGAACGCCCGATTCCACTGCATCTTTAAATGCCTTGTCATCCATTTGAACCGAATCCAGGGCATCGGTTAGGGTCAGAATCGAATCGAATTGATCGTTGGCTTCCCCCTCTCCGCTCGGTTCACCGGAACGCGCCAGACCGATATGGCTGTGGGCATCGATAAAGGCCGGCGTGATGACGTTGAATTCTCCTGCCAGATCACCTTTGGCCGTTTTGGATAAGCCGACGATTCGGGTTCCATCAAAAACCAGATAACGATTTGAAACCACCAATTTTCCCGTATAAATCGTCTCTCCAAATATACACTTCATTAATTTCCTCCCCCCCCTAATTTCTTCGCCTTTTTAGATAAGACGTTCAACAATGACATTTAGTCTAAAATTTGTAGCTGCGTTACCAGATAAAATTACTGCGAAGAAATTAGAATGTTAGGATTTTTTTTTCGTAATAGATTAACGGCTCATATTCAAATATGGCGTTCAGATGATGCATGAAGGCATGCCGCCCTTTGGTTCTCCACATTTCCGTGACGGTTTCGTTGACCTGCTGGTAAAACGCTTCAATTTCCCCGATCGATGCCGGCGGGTTGTCCGTCAGCTTCTGCGCTGCAATCTCGCTAATCAGGTTCAACCACATTTCACTGGCCCCCATGATAAAATAAGGCCAGGTTTTCTGAATCTCGGCCGGCCAGTTTTCGTCACTGGTATCCTCGATGTTGGGGCGCTTAATGCGGGAGGGATCCTCGTAAACGACTTGATCGAGAACGCCGGCTGCTATCAGGTTCTCAACCAGGGGGTCGCTTTTTAGCGAGTTGAAAATCTGCTGGGCTATCTGCGGGGACGAATAAAAAATAAAACTGAATTGCCGGCCGTGGCCGTCCCGGCCCGCACGGCGATGGAATCGCCACAGGTTGATATCCGCCCGATTTTGCTGCAACCTGGGTAAAATGATCTGATGGGCCAGGTACAGGTCAATATACCAGACCGGATCGACATCCGGCGGCCAGTGCATCCGGAATCGAGCGTACCACCAGCCATGACCTTCAGGTAGTTCGCTGAGTTTTAGCGACTTGATCTCCGGTGTCTGCACCTGCCTCATAGATGAACATCCGGCCGTTACAGCCAGGAGTATTAACGTGACAAGAAACCAATTCAGAAAACTGCAGATTTTATACACCGATCCTCTCCTTGTGTTGGATGAACAGTTTATTATCTTCGCCTATGGTGAAACTCCCAGGCACGCAAACAATTATCCGCCAGAAGCTCCCCAAGCATGGCTTTGATCGCATCGTTGCCTTCGGCCCGATAAGCGTCCAGGTTTGATACATAATCCGGCAGCCGGTAAAGGAAATTCCCGATGGCTTCGGATCGGATACGCCTCAGGTTGAGTCCGTATTTCAACCGTGCCAGCAGATAGGCATTGAGTTCCTGCTCGAATTGTCCGCGCATGGGCAGCGCCAAATAGGGTTTGCGTAAATAAAAGGCCTCCGTCATCAGGGTGAAGCCGGCCGTGGCCATAACAGCTTTGCAGCTTGCCAAATCCCGCAGGAATCCGTCCCTGCTAAAGGGTTTGTAACAGATGGGGCCGTCCTGATCCTCGCGATCATAGCCATAGACCAGGAACCGTTCACGCCGGAAAGTTTTCAACAGTTTAAGAAATGACTCGAAACCGCTGGTCAAGTACACCAGAACATGCCCCTCATTGGAGGGCCTGAAGTTCACCACTGCTTCGCGCAGTATGGGAGGGAAAAAGAAGGTGCGGTCATTTTTGGCTTCACCGAAATAAAAAGTCGTGACCAGCGACACATCCGGTTTCGGTACCATCGCCCGAATGACGCTAATCGTCATCCGACGCTCTTTATGCAACCTGGTCGGGCACGGATACGTCATATATCGAATGCGGTGCTGGTTATCGATACTGATCAGCGGCAAGTCATAGTGGTGAGCCAAGTATGCGGTCATGGGTTCGAAATCGGTAATCACACAGTCTGGCTTGAATGTTTTAAAGACTTCCCTTCGCAGGGCCTGCAACTTTTTATGGCCGCGGGGCAATCGCTGTAGATTTTCCGTAAATGTTCTGACTTTGGAAACCCGGTTGTCGGAACTGGCGATATGAAGCCCTTCGGTTTCGAAAACGTCAAAATCATCTTTAAGATTGTGATATCCCCGATCATAGCTGACCGCCGTGACCGTATGGCCCAGCCGCACCAGATGGATGATCATCTCCCGGGAACGGGAAGAGTGGCCGGA
The DNA here is from genome assembly GCA_030066155.1 of Desulfobacterales bacterium. Taxonomy (GTDB): domain Bacteria; phylum Desulfobacterota; class Desulfobacteria; order Desulfobacterales; family JAFDCJ01; genus JAFDCJ01. The sequence continues at coordinate 14,753 of JASJCE010000165.1, forward strand.
TCCCTCGCCGGATAATCCATAAACAATATTCGCCAACGGTAAATCCTTTCAAGTTTCAAACTCACGACGCAAAGCGACAGCCAAAAATCTTTAAATCTCTTGCGGATCTCTACAATTGTTACATTAAAATTAAAATGAGCAGACACGGTTACAAGATAAACCCTGCTGTTATGGGCTTATACTTTATACCGGTTCCTACAAACTGAATTTTTGTCGACACCACTGTGGATAGTGAGCGGCTTATCAAGCATCCAGCATCGAGCATCCAGCATCGGCCTTTTTATGCCAACCGTCTCAAGCAAAGCCTGCAGGCTTGTTTAAGCCAATCACGAAATCATTAAGTATCTGCTTATTCATGTCAAATCATGTTTGCATAGGATATAAGCATTGATAACAGAGGTGATTTAAGATCGATAGAATACCTCAAATGTTCAATAATCA
>JASJCE010000166.1 GCA_030066155.1 Desulfobacterales bacterium
ATGTTGGCGGCTCCACCGCCACTCGGCGCTTTGAAACCCGATATCGTAAAAGAAATTCGCATCGTTCCAGCTTGTGATCTCGTCCCGATGTCATATCCGGCATCACGGAGTTCGTTTATCATGGCGTCTCGCAAATACTGTGTCATCCTGCCGACCTGTTCGGGCGATAGCTCTTTCATTTTGGGATCTTTGTAGATAACCTGTACTGGGTCGATGATAAAGCGATTGTAATCACCAAGACCAGGTGCCCCCGGCCGCATGTAGGCTATATGTGGACCCTGGCTCTTGTCATGTTCAAGCCCTGAGAGATCCACGGTAGGCTCATATCCCTGGACTGGAATGTTTTTTGGCCCGCAGGCCGAAATGAGGACCAAAACCATCAACATCAGCGTAATGGTGCTAACTTTGTAGACATTATTCATTATAATCTCCTTACTGGTATAAAGTTTCGAGTACATCCTAAAATAGAACGATGTATTTACGCGATGTGATTATTACATAAAATTTGATTTGCGGACTATAAAGATTTCTTGCCATAGCACAGATTCACAAAAACGTCATGTGTAATGAGAGAGGTCCAAATATCAAATAAACCCAGAATAATTCGGGTAGAATCTGGATACATGATTCATAGAAAGTAATCAACAAGCATAGAAAATTTTGGTCAATCAGAGCATCCTTGGTGCACGTTGCTCCGTCAAGTGTCACCATAATATAAAGCTTCAACTAAGGTAATCAATTTTGGCTTGCCTAAAATTGGGGGTTTCGTGCCTCCATTCATAGTTCCAGAAAGTGCTCGGATCATTGCAAATTTGAACAACCAATCCACAATTTTCAGGCTGAAAAAAATCGATCAGGACTAGCCGAAGAACCCCGATAAGCTGATGCTATTTTCCATGTTTCTAATTGCTATCTCAGGCGTGAAAATTAGGTCGTGGATACAAATAGGTTGGAGAGGTATCACCAGTTTTCCCAGAGTGCTGTCCGGTTGGACCTTGACCTTCAGATGATCGCACCCGTCCCAACGTATCCGAGTGGGAATTGCAAACCTCGGCGACCGACACCGCTGAAATCACTCTACAGCGCGAGCAGAACGACCGCCGTCACCGCCATGACGATCGACAGACCGATCCCCACCTTGACAAAGTCCTTGGTCTGGTAACCACCGGGGCCCATAATCATCAGATTACACTGATGGGCAAAGGGAAGGACAAATGCGCAACTAGCGCCGTAGGCCACGGCGAGGAACGCCATACCAACATCGACGCCACTCGATTCCGCTGCGGCATAGGCCACGGGTGACAGGATAACGGCTGCGGCGGCGTTGTTCGAGGTGGTGCTGAGCAGCGCCGAGACGGCAAACAGCACGCCGAACACGTAAAACTTACCTAATTCCATCCCCGCTGGAAACAAGGTCGCCGCCAGTTTGCCTGCCACACCGGTCTGGAAGAGGGCATCACCGAGGGGAACCGTACCGATGATCAGAAATAGGATGCGTAGATCGATTGCCTGCTGAGCACCTCGAAATGAGACGCAACCGGTCGCCATCATCAGGAGCGCACTGGCGAGGGCACTGACAGCGAGGGGGTACCATCCGAGAACCGGAGGCAAAACGGCCACCGCCAGGAGCAGCAGGGCGATCGGTGCGCGTCGTACATCCTCTTCGGATCGTTGGCGATCCAAGAAGATCAGATCATCGCTTTCCTCGAGTTTGCGGATTTTTCGGATCGGTCCGTACACGACGAATGTGTCGCCGAGCTTCAGTGGGGTCGCTCCAAGGTCCTTTTCGATCAGTTCGCCGCGCCTACCGATAGCGAGAACGGAGAGACCGAACACGTCGCGGAAGTGGATGTCAATCAGGGTCCGATCAAGGAAGGCAGAATGGGGCGAGAGGGATACCTCTGCAGCGTTGAGCCCGCGCCCCCATAGCTGCTCGGCCTCGTCCTCCGTGGCGACCTCGGCTGAAATCGAGTGCGCCTCAGCTAATTTTTGTGCTTCTTCATCGTCCCCCCTGGCGAGGAGCACGTCACCGGCCATGATCGTCAGATCCCCATGAACGTCCAGAAATAGATACCGTAAGCCCTTTTTGCGACCGATCTGGATCACCTCGAGCCCGTAGCGCTTTCCGAGGCTCGCCTGAGCAATCGTTCTGCCGGCCAAGTCGGACCCCGACGGAACAGTCATCCTGAAAAGTTTCTTCTCGGGGTGGTACCGCTTTATCATCCGTTCCCGGAAGCTTTCCCTCTTCAGCGCGTCGTCCGTCCCGCGCCTGCCCAGCAGCCTGGTCCCGATCAGAGCCATGTATAGAATTCCGACGACACATATGGGAATCCCCACGATGGTGAACTCGAACATCCCGAGCGTCCGTTCTCCCCCACTGATTCTCGCGAGTTCGCTACCAAGAATAAGGTTCGGAGTCGAGGAGATCAGGGTGAGGGTACCACTGAGGATTGCTCCATATCCAAGGGGCATCATCAATCGGGAGGGGGATATATTCGCCCTGCGTGAGAGCACCATGACCGCTGGCAGGAAGACCGCAACGGTGGCAGCGTTCGACATGAACGTCCCTAAGACACAGGTAGTGAGCATGATCAGCGGGACCAGGCTCCACTCCTTCCTGCCGCCGAATCGCTCGAGCATTCGCCCCATCAAGGTGGCGACACCGCTTTCTTTGAGACCAGCCGAAAGCACAAAGATCGCTCCCAGGGCGATCACCGCGCTGTTACCGAATCCACGGAGTGCCGCCTCGGCAGGACTGATCGTTCCGGTGACCGCGAGCACGACGGGAATCGAGAGCGCGGTGGCCTCGAGGGGTATCAGCTTGCTGATGAAGAGCACCATGGCCACTATCAGCGTGGCGACGGCAATCCAGGCGTGAACTTCCATGCCTTTGTATCCTCCATTCTCTGGTTGATCGGGCGCTTTTCCCAGTTTCCAAGCGAACCTTCAAGTGAGCGCCTGTCAGACGACACGACAACAGAGATAAAAATTTGCTTTTAGGAGCAGGTTCTATCCAAGCTACCGCATTGCGGTTGTGCATCTCTTTATAAAACAAAGCACGTTGTGATGTGAAGTTTTAAATCAGACTGTCACAAGATTTGGTAAAGTTTTGATATATTATGAGATTTCCAAATATCAATTTGGCCGAGAATCTGTCAGATAGAATTTGGACGCACGAAACATACCAGGGAATCAACAGGCACAGATAATTTTGGTCAATTCGGGCATCATTGGTTTACCCTAATTGGCGAAGAAGCCTGATTTAATGTTACATCAGGAAAGAAAATCAATTTTGGCTTGCCTAAAAGTGGGGGTTTCGTGCCCTGAATCGAATCTTCAGAATCCCATTCAATTTATTATAAATTTCATTTGGCAATCTTAAAATATTCAGAATCGACCTTGAATTTAATTAGAAAATATAAAACCGGCATCAGAAAATAAAGTCTGATACCGGTCTCAAAATATCGACTTTTTGTTTGATTTCTTTCCATATAAAAATAATTTCGGCTACTCAGTATTGCACCTGCATAGCCTTTATGTTGTCCTTTCGGATTTCCGCAATCTAACCAATTTGCAGGTTACGTAACCTAAGATGCAATCTTGCATGATAATGCTTCATGTGACGCGAATTCTTAAGCAATCACTTTTCAGATCGTAATCCAAAATATTTCTTGACAAGAGAATAACACTGTTATATACACAAAACCATGCAGCAATCTCACAATCAGGAAATAATTGAGCGAAGACGAAAAATTCTCGAAGCAGCGGGAAGAGTCTTTAAGCGCAGCGGGATAGAAGGCGCCTCAATTAGAAAAATTGCACGTGAAGCGGGCGTTACAACGGGAGCGATTTATCCGTATTTTGATGGAAAAGAGGAAATATATGCGGAGCTGTTGAATGAGTCCCTCGAACGCTTATATAATCATGTGGCAGATTCAGCTGCCAGGGTGGCGGATGGTGTCGGGGCATTGCAATCGTCATCTGCAGCTTTCTATGATTATTATGAAAAGCGTATTTTCGAATTCGAACTGGGGTTCCATCTTTTTGCCGGTGTAAAGAGCAGCAGCCTTGGAAAAGACAGGGATAAGATACTGAATTCCAAACTCGTTCGTATACTGGATGTTTTAGCGGTATGCATCAAAAGGGCAGTTCCAAACCTTACCGATATTGAGGTGTTGTCGGAAAGAAATTCTTTGTTTGCCACGCTATCCGGAATTCTCACATTGGTTCACACTCGCCGGACAAAGGCGATCGGCACTACAGGTCAGGAACTGCTCGAACGCCATATGAATTCCATGATAACCAGATTAGGACATCAGATAACCTTATAGATACAATATGGTATGCGGCATAATCGAGATATTAAAGACGTCTGCTATAGCCCGGTAGCATTTTTTTTTGGCTCTAATATGTAACACTGTTATATTTTTTCTGGTTGCATAAACATTTTTACAGAAAGGAGATAGATTAAATGGTCGATTACGAAAAACGAAATCGGATTGCCTATATTACCCTGAATCGCCCGGAAGCCAAAAACGCAATCAACCCCGAAACCCATAAGCAATTGTGGGAAATATGGCAGGACTTCCGAGATGACGACTCGGTTGAAGTGGCGATCATGACGGGAACTGACGATGCGTTCTGCGCCGGGGCAGACCTGAAATCTTACATGACGCGCTGGCCGGGTGCCAGCCCCGAGGAAGTGCGTGCTAACCTTGCGGACGGACTGGGAGGCCTGACCCGTGGGCTGCATCGCATTCCCAAACCCACCATTGCCGCGGTAAATGGTTGGGCCTTAGCGGGCGGTTTCGAGACAGCATTGGCATGCGATATTCGGATTGCGTCTGAACGGGCGATGTTCGGTTCCTTTGAATCGCGTCGCGGTTTTCACCATGGAGACGGGGGTATTCCGCGCCTGGTCAATTCCGCCGGTGTTTCTGTGGCGATGTATATGCTTCTGACTGCCGAACCGATCAGCGCTGAGTTAGCGTTTCAATGGGGACTGGTAGCAGCCGTAGTGCCCCACGACGAGCTCATGTCTCATGCAGAATTGGTTGCAAAGCAGATTATGCGCAATGATCCGGTTGCGGTGCGTTCCGCCAAGGAAACCATTTTGGACATGATCGGACGTGACCTTGATGACCAGTTGCGAATCGAAGCGATGAACGGGTACAGCGTGGCGTCACGCCCAACGGTTCCCGAACGTCTGAAGCGATTTTATGACAAAACCGACCGCGGTCGCTATGGCACCCATCAAACACCGTTGACCGAAGATTAAACGAATAGAAAGGAATATTCTCATGACAGAAAAAGAATGTACGAAACAGGCCAAGCTGGCCGCTCTGGAACACGGGGCCGATCTGGTTGGTGTAGTCAAGGTTGATGAATTACCCGAACACAGTGAACGAATTGAAAGAATGTTGCCTGAGGCTCAGAGCGTTCTGGTGATCGCCAGTGGCCACAGCCTTGCATCTCTGCGCTCCGGTGCTGACGAACTGGCCCAATTCGACACCATCCATGCTTATAATGAATGTGCACGGGCTGCACATGCGGCTGCTCGTTTACTCGAATCCCGAGGATTTCTCTCAGCAGCTGTTCCAGCATTTATTCCTCTTGACATGGAAGAACCTGGCAAAGGAATGCAGGGAGAAATTTGCTGGCGAAGAGCTAGTGTCCGTGCCGGCCTGGGGTCATACGGTGAATCCGGTGCCCTGGTGACAAAAGAATATGGCCAGGCAGTGCGCCTTGCCGGTGTGGTTACGACTGCCGATTTATCCCCGGACGCCCCCTTGAAAGAAGACGTTTGCGATCACTGCATGCGCTGCGTGGAGGCCTGCCCAGTTAACGCGCTGTCCGGGAATGGAAAAATCAACAAGAAGCTATGCGGAGATCGAATTTTCCAATATGGCTTTCGGTATTTTCAAAAAGTAATGCAGGGTATGATGGATAAACCGACCGACGAATTGCGGAAGATTGTGAATGGAAGCGGTTTGCGCCAACTATGGCAGACCTTCATGACCGGCAACTACTATTACTGCTTTAAGTGTCAATCCCAATGCCCTACTACTCAACTGCCAGTAGGCTAATGCCCTCTGATTTGAAGCCAGTACTTTCTATAGCAGGGATATTTGATTAACACCAGCACGTAAATGGGCACGGCAGCTGTGATCGGTACCTGGATACACCGCACCATATTGCAAATATTCACCGGTTTGCTCAGTATATTAAGCACCAAGGGGTGATGGTCGTAGTTCTCGTTGATAAGCCTTGCATTCGAATATTTAATTCTATCTCAAATCCGCTACTATTCAGCCAAGTTGCTTCTATTCAACGTAGTTTATTTTAATTCCCAAAAATGGCCATCAAGATTGAGGCTATTAAATAAATTCTGGACCTCATCTCTGTTGGGGCGATTCCAATCCTTTTCCAAACGACCCGAGTACCATTTCTGCGCAAGTTCCCAGCAGGTTTGAATTGTCATATCGTAGCCTTCATTTAAGCCTTTACGCTGCAACCAGTTGTCAAGGTGCCCCTTTGAACTAAAGGGAAGTATCGTTGCTCAGGTGTAACCGATTCTGTCCCAAAATTGTGCGGCTGGAACGAGAAAATTAACAATCCAGTCAGACTTTATTGCCTCGCCAGGAAAGATTGATAGCCTCAACTTTTGGTTGCAATCACCACACCCACACGGGGCATGACCTTCGACATTTTTCTGCATGATAGCGGAAATGCCGAAGATGTCCCACACTCAATTCCCATGATATTTTTTCGACCCTATCGCTGCGACATAGTTTGTAGGCACACCTGAAAATGGATGTGCCATCCAGATCGAATAGCTGCCTGGTGCAAGCGCAATGTGTTGAGCATTCGCCAATCTTTCAAATGCGTTTTCAATCGATGCAATTGACACACCAAATTGTTCCGCCACTTGCGACGTGGTCGGGGGGAAAGTTGTCTCGGCGAAAGTCCTGTAGATATAGTGTCTCACGTCCCTGTCAATCGATTCCGTCATTTGCAAATCTCCTTTGGCACGGTAACCTCCCTGCTTGAGAATAACATCTATATTCCCTTCCATAGTGTGAATTGAAAATATCAGGGCTTGGCACTTTTGCCAAGAACCGACTATATTGCGATTTTATCGAAATTCCAAACACTTCAGATGGTATTGCTCAGCTCAATTTTCTTCTGACGATTTCAGTCAATGCTAAGCCAGGTAAATTGAAAAACTGGACAAACACATCCGAACCCCGATCTGATAAATTTGAAGCACCTGTCAACTGTTTGGCATGACGCCTGAAAGCGCCAATGCAGTGTATACAAGCAAAAGTGCCAGGACGATGTTCACGGCTTTCCGGAAGGATTCCTTTTTCAGGCTGTTTCTGATGGCGGCGCCGCAAAGCGCCCAGGTGGAGGTGGCTGCTAATGCGGTCATCGCGAAAATTGCCGCAAAAAATGACAGCCAAGCGATGTGCCCGGAAATGCCAGCCAGGAAGGTCGAATAGAGCGTCAACCCGTAGACGGCCACTTTGGGGTTGAACAGTTGCAGAACAAAGCCCTTGGTGAAGGCCATGGCATCCTCGCTGCTTCCGGAAAATCTGTAGTCAGTCCACAATGTACTGATGGCCAGGTATAGAATGTAGCCTGAGCCGATCCAGCGGAGGTATTGTTCTGCAAACGGCATTATTCCCAGTAGGGCACTGGATAAATAAGCTGCAACGAGCATAACGAGGAAAAATCCTGATGAGATCCCAAAAAGATAGGGAATGGTTCTCCGGTAGCCGTAAGTCACCCCCATTGCCGCGCTGGAAATATTGTTAGGTCCGGGAGTGAAAGTCGTTACAATTACATATGAAATCAAAGGAATCAGATCAATATTCATAAAAACCTCTTGCAATTGGCCAAAGACTGCTGTACGATTTAGCAACTTATATGAGCGTTATATTAACCATCTTGCAATATATTGTCAATATGTTTGTTATATGGATCAACCTGTTGAAGCCATTTCTAACAACTTAAGGACCATCCGGGAGTCGCGGAACTTCAGCCTCGATCAGCTTTCTGAGCTGACCGGCGTAAGTAAAAGTATGCTGAGGCAAATCGAAACCGGTAAGTCCAGTCCGACTATCTCCACCATCTGGAAAATAGCCAACGGCCTGAGAGTATCCTTTACTGCCTTGCTCAGAAAACCAGTTGTTGAAGCCGAAGTACGTGCATTTAAAGGCGAGACACCGCTGACAGCCCAAATGGAGCACTATCGTCTATACCCGCTGGTCCCTTTTGAACCCCAGCAGTCCTTTGAAACCTATTATGTGGAAATCGATCCGGGCACGGTTTTTAAAGGGGAGCCGCACGAAGGCAACACCTATGAATATGTGTTCGTAACTGCAGGTAAGCTGGAAATTACGGTGGAAACCAAAACTTTTGTGGTGAATAAGGGGGAATTCCTGCAGTTTCAAGCTAACTGCCCGCATGAATACAAATGCCTGGGGAAAAAAGCGGCTTCAGGTATCATGCAGATAAGCTATCTTCGGTAATCTGGGGAGCGTTAGGGAAATTGTTGACGGCACCCGGTCCGCTCCTGGGGAATATGTGGCGGGAATTAAGAAATTCGAGAGGCATAGCTGCGGAATGTTACCTATAGTCCTCGGTTAATACTGGGTATTATACAACAGAACACTTCATGCCATGGTTCTCATAGTGTCTGAGTGGGTAAAGCATACACAATTCTTCAATTTTTTGTAGAGGCCGGAATTGTGTAAATCGGACCCTTAGTCGAATCTTTTGAAATAATTGATTTTATTGTTTATTTGTTTAGGTAACACATAACCGCTTCGCCCTTTTTTAAAAAAAGATTGGGGCTTTCCAATTTTTTTCACAGTATACAGCTGGATATTGAGGTCGGATTAAATTCTAGCTGATTAGTTTTACGTTTAATAAAATCGACCAATAAGAGCCAATGGGCTTTGGATAAACAGACGTTATTTTATCCAGGTTTCAAAATGTTATCTCAGGTACAAAAATTAACTAGGCGATGCAAATAGGTTGGAGAGGTATATGTAACGTCGCGATAACGGGTGCGGTCTGGGTGCTACCGACAGGGCCGTAAAGCATTCGCGTCGCGTTCAATACATTTTTCGGCGCTGCCAGTTCAAAAGTGTAAAGAGTTAAAGACTCGGCTCTCTTGCTTTCACAAAACTTATTATCTAAACCACAATAGATGAGGGAGCAAATTGGAGTCAGGAATAGTTTTTTGATATGGAATCAATTAGAGAAATATTTAGAATTGGAGTCGGTCCGTCCAGCAGCCACACGATGGCTCCCAGAATAGCTGCAGAAAAATTTAAAACCAATCACCCGAAGTCCGTGAAGTTTCGGGTTACCTTGTTTGAAAGTCTTGCTGCTACCGGTAAAGGGCACCTGACAGATGTGGCTATTAAAGATGCGGTTGACCCGTTGCCCGTAGAAATCATCTGGAAACCAGACTACCAACTTCCCATGCACCCGAATGGAATGCTTTTTGAGGCTCTGAACAGAAAAGATCAAGTGACGGATTCCTGGAAAGTTTACAGTGTCGGCGGTGGAGCTCTGCGCGAGGAAGGAGAAAAATTATCCCTGAAATCCGTCTATAACCTATCTACCTTTTCTGATGTCATGGAACTGTGTAAAAACTCCGGTTTATCCTATTGGGAATACGTACAGCAATGTGAAGGCGAAGGTATCTGGAATTTTCTTAAAGATATCTGGGATACCATGAAAGAGGCAATAAGACGAGGCCTCGCAACCGACGGAATTCTCCCCGGCGGATTGGGTCTGCCCCGCAAGGCAGTTCAAATACATAAAAAAGTATTAGCTGAAAGCGATGAATTCAAACAAACTGGACTACTTTCAGCCTATGCGATGGCAGTTGCCGAGGAAAATGCCTCGGGAGGAGTCATCGTAACCGCCCCAACCTGTGGTGCCGCCGGTGTTATCCCCTCGGTCATAAAATATGTTCAGGAAACCACAGGCGGAAGTGACAAAATGATTCTACGTGGACTTGCCACTGCCGGTTTGATTGGAACTGTAATCAAGACAAATGCTTCTATTTCCGGGGCACAAGTCGGCTGCCAGGGAGAAGTCGGCTCCGCCTGTGCGATGGCGGCGGCAGCAGCGGCCCAGATGTTGGGGGGATCTTTAGGGCAGATTGAGTACGCTGCAGAAATGGGTCTTGAGCACCACCTGGGGCTTACCTGTGATCCGGTAAACGGCCTGGTTCAGATTCCTTGTATTGAACGAAACGCGCATGCAGCCTCCAGAGCACTGAGTTGTGCTCAATTGTCTCTTCTCTCAGACGGCACCCATCGGATTCCCTTTGATGATGCGGTAGCTGTCATGAAACAGACCGGCATTGATATGCCCTCCCTGTATCGTGAAACTGCAAAGGGAGGATTGGCCAAGGTCTTCAGGCAACGCCATAGAAGTCCAAATAATATGTAATCGCAAAACTCATACCGGTTGTGATAGATATGTCTCGTCAGTTTCCCTCCACCGATGATAGTGGCCGCAGCTTCTCGTACGGCGCGTTCAGTTCGATCCCAAAGTAGTTATTCAAGGCATCGAGATACGGTTGTCCCGCCTCTAACTCCTGCACAATCTCTTTCTCCCCCTTCCTTATTCTTAAAGTGTTGTTAAACAGCGTTATCACGCCGTTTTTCACCGGCAGCGCGGCAACGCGTGCAGTTACGAAAAGGGAACTGGGATGGGTGGCAGTATAGTGATTCCCGTAGTCGATGTCAGCCGGATAAACGTATCCCAAATCGAAGCTGTATAAATTCACCCAATCAACCTCTTTTACCGTTTGCACCATGATTCCGAAACGGTCGTCATTCACCAGACGAACCGTCTGCCCGTCATGGGTCGTGGGCTGATTCAACTCCAGCGGGATTGGCGCACGCGGGGTATCGCCCCCAAAACCGACGTCGGCAATCCATTGTTTTCCTTCAATGGTTACCAACTCTATCTGATGACCCCTGCCGGTGGGTGTGCCGGTTACATGAACCCGACCCAAAAGCGGACGCGCATCGAAACCGAAGTCTTTCAAAGCCATCAGGAATAGACCGTTTAGTTCGAAACAATAGCCGCCGCGCCTCTGGTTTACCAGTTTTTCGAAAATTGCTTCAGGAGCAAGGTCGATTCCGCGCCCCAATTGTATGTCGAAATTTTCAAATGGGATGGTATAAAGCTGTGCATGATGCATGGCTACCAGTGTATTCAACGTTGGTGTTTTCTCTCCAACGTAATTAATACGTTTGAGGTAGGCATCACGATTAAATTTAAATGTGTTCATAGCAATAAATCATTTTACAACCGCGATGGCTCTTATTTGACTTATTTCTGAATTAACAAGGCGCCATGAAGACTTTTCTAAGTGCTTGTACCAAAGATCACCATTCGATAAAACCGCAAACAATTCATTATCTGATTGAAGAAATCGCTCAACCATGTGCCTCTTCCAGGGTGCCGGCGGCATACCATCTGATGCAAGTTGCCAGGTCCGCCCCCCATCGATGGACTTCTCAATTCGACCGTTTCTTGATACACCATCCGCTGGCCCCGCAATCATATGTTGGGGATTGGCCGGATCAACCCATACTGCGCGAATATAACAAGGATATAGGTTTTTCCAATTTCGGCCACCATCAGCTGAACGAAAGAGTCCCCGACCAGTAGCGGAAGTGACAAGATCGGAAGAAGTCGGGTGGACAGTGATTGAATGGACATCGGGATGAATCATTGATCCTAGCTCACGATTATAATCCGGGCTGCCATCGCTGCCTTCAGCTAAATTCCATGTATTCCCTCTGTCGTCAGAAATCAGAACCCCGCCAACTTCGACGGCCGCATACATGCGGCCCCGACTGTTGTCAGGTTTTGCGATAGCAAATCCGCGTACGCAGCCGGCTTCTGGAGAGTATGGCAGGAACCAGTTGTGTGCGTCCCGTAATTTGCCAACTTCCGGTCTGCTGCGCCAGGTTTTCCCACTGTCCTTTGACACAAAAATTCCGGCGGGTTCAGTACCGACCAGAAAGGTCATAGGTGCGTGGGGAGAACTGGCAATCCAACGTGTGTGACGAATTGAAAGCCCACCATTACTCTCATGCCAGGATTTACCATTATCTGAAGACCGCCAGATGCCATCTTTGGTGCCGGCGATGATTACTCCCTCGGTAACAGCAACGCTTGTTAATTTTTTTTCTTTGAGGGTATGCCTGACAATTTCCCAGTCTCCGGTGGTTTGTGTAACGATGAATAGCCCTATTGCCGTAGCTATGTATAAGTAGGTTGCCAATCTTATATCTCCAGTATGGTGTGAATTACGGATGTTGATTGAAGAAAGCTTATATATAAAGTAAAATCGGATTGAATGGCAGTCAACTGAGGGCATTTATAACAATGTTGTGCACGTTAGGAGAAGGGAGTACCGGTGATGAAATTATAAAAATTTTTCAAATATAGAAATAATTTTTTTGTGAAAAGTCCTTTTAATAAAAGACTTTTTTCGTCGGTTATGATTTGTGCTTGATTTCAAAGCAGGACTGAATAGCAAGTTATATTTTCATGCATGTTTCGAGATCCGTCCTTAAAAGGTAAACTCCACACTGGTATATATAAAATCGACTGGGTCATCAGGCCCGGTTTCGCGGATGAATTCGCCTGGAAAGAAGTGGCTGTATCCCAAGAGAAAGACCGTGTGATTGTTGTACGCATAATTGAGCAGTATATCAATCTCCTGCCCGACTTCCAGGCTTGTTCCCGGGGCTCCCTGTCGAAGCACACCTGAGCCGGCGTCATACAGGGCATCTTCTTCCCTGGCACGCCAGAAAAAAAGTCCGGTCGCCTCGCACTTTAGCTTATCTATGGGGCTGAAGGTTAGACCAATGGTGGGCGAGATAATATTCTGCCGCCCGACAAAATCTATGTAACCCAGGTACAAATGGCCGAGTGGATATGTTTGATCGAAAGTTTCGACTTTATTGTCGTCCGGATCTTTATCGCCGCTGCCAAAGTCAAACCTCATGAACAATCTCGGGTTGAATGCAGTTTCAGCGAATCGGTAGCCGAACTCACTGCCGATCATAAAGGCCCGGACGTCTTTGTCGTCTGAATCGCCTAACTGATAAGCGGCTTCAAAGTCGTAGTCTATACGGTTCCTGCCGATTGAACCGAAAATACGCCCACCGATAGTATGCCGTTCCTCGTCCAGGTTTTTACGTTCTCGGTACAACCAGTAGCCATCCAGGCCGATGCCGGCTTTTCCGGGACTGCCGGTTCCATAGATGCCGGCAAAGGGTTGATCGCTGTCAGCGGTGTTAGACTCATATTTTTTTACCGGCACAAACTCAGTCCAAAACCCGCTGATTTTCCAGTTGTGCCAATCAAAAATGCCTTTAACTCCCTGCCAGGTGCGCATCGTATTGGACCAGTCCAGGGGACTGACCAGCCGTTGTTTGCCTAACAGCAACATCTGGCGACCGGGGCGCAAGGTTACTTTCCCGCTATCGCCCGCTGGTATCATGATATCGGCAAATGCCTGCTGCAGGTCGAGTTCATCAACATCGAGGGTTCGCTGGCCGCCGGGCAGATTGCGATCCGTTGAAAAGGCGCTTTTCATTTCAGCGAAAAATCGCAGGTACTTTCCGGTGTGAATGTCGGTATGCAAGCGGAGACGCGTCAGCAGGAAGGTATCGTTAAACTCCCTGTCGAAATTATAATTGTTCCACCTTTCAAGGCGGAGCCGAACCTGTCCGCCGAAGCTCATCCAGAAATTGCCGTCGTCGGATAAAGGAATGTATTTGATGGGATCAAAAAAACTTTCGGTTTGAAAAGTATCATATCCGGCCAGAGCGGACCAATCTTCGTTTTGCCGAAGCACGCGGCTGTAATTGGGCCGTTTGAGCCCTTCGGGATCAGCCGCAAAAGCCGCTTGAGAAAACATAAAAACAGCGATTAGCTTTATTAAAAAAAAACGCCTCTGCACCATGACTTTATTCAAACGCTCTATTCTACAAGAAAGTCAATGTTGACAAGAAAGCCCGCTATCATTATCTGGATAGTAATCTGTACCATTTCTCTTTTAACCTTACTTTAATATAGGAGTCAACATGTCTGAATATAATGGGTATCCGATACTGACGGCAGATGAAGCGGCGGCCTTAATTCCCAATGGGGCGACTATCGGTTTTTCAGGATTTACGGCCGCCGGTGCTGCCAAAGCCCTGCCACCGGCCATCGCCCGGCTGGCCAAAGAGCAGCATGCAAAGGGGGAGCCGTATCAAGTCCGCGTGTTTACGGGCGCCAGTACCGGTCCTAATTTCGACGAGGTGTTGGCCGAGGCAAATGCCATCAGTTTCAGGGCGCCTTACCAATCCTCAATGGCATTACGGAAACAGATCAATGCCCAGGAGGTCGAATTCGTCGACATGCACCTGTCCCATGTCACCCAGCATGTGTATGAAGGCTTCTATGGCGACATTGACTTTGCCGTCGTTGAAGCTACCGAAGTCACCCGTGATGGCCGGGCCTACCTCACCACCTCCATCGGTGTTTCGCCCACGTATCTCAAAAAGGCGAAGAAGATCGTTTTTGAAATTAACCGCCACCACCATCCAAGGCTGCGGGAGATGGCGGACATCGCTTACCTGTCGCCACCGCCAGGTCAGGATCCCATTGCCATTCACGCGCCCATGACCAAAATTGGCTGGCCGTATGCATCCTTCAATCCAGACAACGTCATCGGCATTGTGGAAACCGATGAGGAAGACCATGTGAGTGAATTTTCGGAACCGAATCAGACGCATATGGCCATAGCCCGGCATGTGGTGGACTTTATCCTGGCCGAATTTGAAGCCAGTCCGACGCCGGGTAAGATGCTGCCCTTCCAGTCCGGTGTGGGAAACGTCGCCAACGCCGTCATGTTGGGGCTCGGCAATGCCTCCAACCTTCCGCCGTTTTACATGTATACCGAGGTGCTTCAGGATGCGCTGGTCGATCTGATGGAGAGCGGAAAACTTCTTGGCGTCAGCACCTGCAGCCTGACCGTCACCGAACAGACCTTGCAGCGGATCTACCGGAACATGGATCTCTTTGCCCCCCGTATCGTCTTGCGGCCCCAGGATCTTTCCAACCACCCGGGTGTCGTAAGACGCCTG
>JASJCE010000167.1 GCA_030066155.1 Desulfobacterales bacterium
ATATTTTCGGTGCGGATTCGATCCCGTAAGTCGCGCAGGGCCGCGAAGAACGGTCGGACTTTATCCGGTGCGTTGAAATACGGTGGCATGGTCATCAGCCCTTTGACGGAGATATTGTCGAGCCGGCTGAGTTGCTTCAACAGCCCGATGGTCTCTTCGACAAAGATCCCAGATTTCGATTCTTCCTGGGCCACATTAACCTGCACCAGAACGGCCTGGATCTTGTCGATTTTTTGCGCATATTTGTTTAATTCCGTAGCAAGCTTGAGCGAATCCACCGAGTGAATCAGATCGAACAAACGCACCGCATACTTGGCTTTATTGGATTGCAGATGTCCGATAAAGTGCCAATTGACCGGGGCGGTGGCCAGTTCATTGACTTTGTCCCGGGCTTCCTGGATGTAGTTTTCGCCCAGATCGGTAACGCCGCTATCAATAGCTTCCCGGACGACGGCGGCCGGCATGGTTTTGCTGACAGCGATCAGCCGAATGGATTCCGCTGACCGATTGCAGCGGCTCGCAACCTGATCAATCCTCTCATGAATGCGTTTCAGTCGATCTTCCAATACAATGACCTTTCTTCATTTAGCGTTATCCCAATGTTGGTGACTCATCGCACTATATTGACCTATGCCGACATGGAAGGTTTCAGGTTTCAGTGTTCAGGTTTCAGCACCCGTCAATTGAGGGATTTAGGGATTGAGGAATTGAGGAATTCGAATATTCACGAATTAGATCGACAGAATACATTCAATCCCTGAATTCCTGAATTCGCAATTCCTAAATTGTTTACCCTGAAACCCAACACCTAATCGGTTAACGCCACAACACCGGTTTTCATCAAATATTCTAAGACCTCACAGATCGGAAGTCCAACCACATTGGTGTAGGAACCATTAATCCGTTTAACCAGGAATGCGCCGATTCCCTGGATGCCGTAAGCGCCCGCCTTGTCAAATGGCTCCCCCGAGGCAATATACCAATCAATTTCACCTTGTGGCACGTTCTTGAAGGTGACATCGGTGGTTATGCAATCGGAAAACTGGTGATTCTGCGCCTTGCAGCAAATGCAGTATCCGGTTAGCACTTGATGGGTTTCTGCACTCAGCATCTTCAACATTGCGCGGGCGTCATCGGTTGAAGCCGGTTTCCCCAGAATGGTATGGCCGATCGAGACGATCGTGTCAGCCGCGATAACCCAACTCTCCGGATAGCGGTCTGAAATATCCTCGGCTTTGGCTTCGGCCAGAAATCTGGCGCGGGGTTCGGGGGCATCCAGCATGACCGAACTTTCGTCAAAATCGCTTGGAATGACTAAAAATTCAAGTCCTGCCATCTCCAAAAGGTGCCGACGGCGGGGTGAATTGGAGGCCAGTATCAATCTCTGACGATTTCCGACAACTTTCATAAAGACGTATTATCAAAAGTATGGTTTTTTGACAAGAAATACCGGGTATGGAGCAGGGCTCGGTCATGCAAACAAGTAATTGACTGAATTCACATAAATAATTTAATTTTCAAATAAAATATTCAAATTCAACCGACTTAGAATCTACTTTGACGTTACCCTGGGGTATGGTGCCGGTTTGCTGGTCGCCCACTACCGGAGGTTGGGGAACCTGGCGGGTTTCAAATCCAATAATCTATGAATTCCTAAATCCCTTAATTCAGTTATTTAGGGTTGCATCTTGACTGCGGTCACTGTATAATCTACAGGTTTTTGCCAGAAAAGATGAATGCTGTGTCATCTGGCCCGGACACTGAATAATCGCAACAATCGTATGCCGCCGTGATAAAATCAGGCCGGTGACGAAAGCCTGTCTCTTTACCAGTCAGCGATCACCAGCAAAGCAGTGCAGCAGCCCCTTCGAGGGGCCTTGCTCATACTCCGGCTCTGCTGGTGATCGCTGATTTTCACGGTCGGAAGCGTGAGGACATAAACCCGCAACCCAATGAAAGATATCAACCAAACACCGTATCGCATTCTGGCGGTGGATGATGATGCCACCGTCAGGGACCTGTACAGCGGAATTCTGAAAGCCAACAACACGGGCTCCGCCATACCCAATTTTGAAGTCACCTGCTGCTCCCAGGGTGACGAAGCCGTTGAGGCCGTAAGACGCTCATTCCAAGAAGACTCGCCATATGCGGTTGCCTTTCTCGATTTGAACATGCCGCCAGGTCCGGATGGCGAGTGGACGGCAGAAGAGATCCATAATCTGGACCCACGCATCAATACCGTCCTGGTAACCGGATATCGGAGTACGTCCGGCAGCAATCCCGGGCAATTTTCCAAATTTTCCAATCAACTACTCTATCTTCAGAAACCATTTCACCCCCGGGAGATCATTCAGTTTGCAACGGCACTCAGCATTAAATGGAAAGCTGAAAAGCAGCTTTTGACCATGCACGCCGACTTGGAGGATCTGGTGCAACAGCGAACCGCCGAACTGGTCAAATCCAACCGGCTCCTTAAAAATGAAGTTGAAAACCGCAAACAGATGCAACAGGAATTGCAGCAGAGTTTTGAAAATCTCGAGCGGGCCATGCACTCCACGATTCAGGCCATCAGTATGACGGTAGAGAAGCGTGATCCTTATACATCCGGACATCAACTGCGAGTGGCAATTCTGGCCAAGGCCATCGCTCAGGAATTGAAACTGCCCGAAAGTCAGATAGAGAGCATCTACATGGCAGCCTCGATTCATGACATCGGTAAAATTTCATTGCCGGCCGAGATTCTGGTCAAGCCGATTCCGTTGACCGACATCGAAATCAGCCTGATCCAGGCCCACGCCCAGGCCGGCTACGACATATTGAGCGGTATCGACTTTCCCTGGCCGATAGCCGACATTGTTGTACAGCACCATGAGCGTTTGAACGGCTCCGGGTATCCGCGAGGTCTTGAGGGGGAAGAGATTCTGCTGGAAGCCCGCATTCTCTGCGTGGCAGACGTGGTGGAAACCATGGCTTCGCATCGGCCGTACCGGCCGTCCATCGGGATGGATAAAGCCCTGGAAGAAATCGACACGAATCGAGGCGTTCTATACGATCCGCATGTCGTTGATGCCTGTCTGACCCTTTTCCAAGAGAAAAATTTTCAATTTCCGGGGCAGGGGGTATCCAAAACGGCATTGGCCATGCAATCGACACCGAATTCCTAAGACCCAACCCGGCTGCGCCGAAATTGAAGATTGAAGATTTATAATCTCGTAAAAAGTCAAAATTCTCGTATTTCGATATAGTAACCTGCTGAAATTATTGATTGTGAAATTTGGTTTTTGCGCTTTTTTGCGCCTTTTTGCGGCTATATCAAGATTGAATATTGAATATTTGCGGTATTCTGTCTATTTTATCTGTCGCTCGTCCTCTCAAATCCTGTGCAAACATGATTTGATTACAATAGAGAGGTACTAAAAAGCGGATCTTGGAATAAATCACGGATTTTGCCTTGCAATCGAATGGAATTTCGAGTATCCAAATCTCCGGTTGAACTTCCTGATCAAATATCACAACATTCCATAATCGACTTGCCCGGGTGGCGGAATAGGTAGACGCAAGGGACTTAAAATCCCTCGGAGCTTAGTCTCTGTGCCGGTTCGATTCCGGCCCCGGGCACCATCCGATACCGACCACCCGGTACTTGCCCTGCTGCAGCAAGTACATTATCAGGATAAAACAAAGGCTCAGTATAAAATCTCAAATTACAATTTGTAATTTGCCCACATATACAACTTGAGTTTGTGAATGAATTCCTTGATCACCTATCTCTTAAGCTTCAGGCTGCTGTACCTGATCGGGGGCGGTTTCTTGTTTTACCTGGTCAGCGTCTTCATCGATCCTATCTTTATTCCCGTTCTGCCGATGCCCGAGGACTTCTGTCAAAAATGGGTTGAAACCCGCAGCGGATACCAGCGGCAAACTGAATGCGTAGAATTTCGCGGCAAACCGGATGAATTGAAATACCGCCACAATCGCAAAATGGAGGCCCGTCAGGCCAATAAAATGATGGGTCTTTTTATTGCGGCTTCTGCGATTACTTTTTTGTTGATGTTGTTAAACCCGCCGCTTTTGTTCGGGTCGCAAGTAAGCATCGAAAACTATCAGGGCGCCATTGCGACGGCCATATTTTTCGGGGTCATTATCGGGTTTGTGTTGCCGACCATTTTCCAGATTTTGCTTCCGCCCCCGGAGCACTGGATGCCACTGGAGTTGCTGGATATCCGGACGGCGCGTGTCGAATTTATCCTGAAGAAAATTACCAAATTGTCGAAATAAACCTCAAGAAAATCCGCAATATCTATGATTTCAGCAAGTGGCAGACCACCGAAACCCACGAGCAATCCTTTGCATGGCTGCTGGGCGATCTTCAGATCGAAAAGTAATCTCATTTAAGATATTCAGAAACAGGCCGATAGATCCCACAGAAGATGTTACCGACGATCAGAAGCTCGGATCAATTGCAAGCGAATTGCACGGAAACGTTGTGGTGTGAAATGGGAAGGCAAACTGATATCGATTTGAATATCTCTGATGAATCCGTATCTTCCTCCGTCGAAAAGCCGGATGAATTTTCATCAAACGATAATCCGGAAGACCCTATAAAAAGCGTGCCGGATGAGAGGGATTACATTCCGCCAATAGAGGACACCGGGGAACGGGCAGCGACGGATCCAGGCAACGATTTAGCCGACGCCGCCGGGGAGGCCGTTGAGAAGAAGGCCGACGCTTCGCCTGAAGAAGACAACGGGCAAGCACCAAACATCAAGAACGATCCGGCGACCGAGATAGTGCCGGCAGATGGAGACGCGCATGCTGCAGTTGCCGCCGCTGCCGGTTATTCAGAGGAAGATCTTCCGGGCGAAACCCTTAAACCGTATGATGACGATACATTTGGGGATCAGGTTGCAAAAGGCTCAGATGCTGCGGCTGACGCCACCGCATTGGAGTTGCAAGAAACAAACGATAGCTCAGCAGCTCATCCGCCCGAATCTAAACCGGTCCAGGCGGCTGAACAGGCCGGAGAACCCGCGACGGACCCTGCCGGCAGAGCAAAGGCTGATGCCGCAAAACCGGCAGTTGTTCCTGCCATTCAAAAAAATACGGGAAAAACAGCAACTCCAAAGGATTCCGAGGCAAGTGGCGCCAATAAGCGGAACAACAAACGGTCCCTGATAAATATAATCAGCAGCATTGCGGTTGTTGTGCTGATCGGAGCCGGTGTCGTGTTGTATCTGAATCCCTCCCAGATCGGGTTGAGCAAGACGCACCAATCGGTGAATTCGTCGACGAGTGACATGCCTGGGGTTGTCGCACCGGTCGCGCAACAGCTCTCCGTGTCATCAGTGCCCAGCAAACGCGAGCAATTTCAGGCGAAGCTCACCGAAGCAATTGAACTGCGGAATCAGCTGCTGGAGAAAAAAAGCGAGATTTATCAATTGGATCAATATTATCGCAGCAGCAACGCCGAATTGGAAGCAGAGATTCTACGGGAACTAGACCGAACCGGCGTGGCATCTTTCCAGGCTGCCATGGGAACTAAACGCATCGAACTCACCCTGCGCACCATCCAACGCCGACAGGCCTACATCGAAGAACTCAAAAAGCCGGTCCACTGGCTCAACAGCGGGATCGAAGAACTCTATTACCTGATCCGCAAGGCTGAACTGGACCTGGAATTGACCGAAATTGCCGGCGGTATCGATCTGAACCGGCACCTGCGCCATATCGGTGCGGCGATACAGAAATATCGTCCGGGGCCGGACAAACTCGCCATTGATCCCGTGAAGGCCGAATTGAAGCCCCTCGAAAAAATATGGGAGCAAATGAGCTCATCCAAAACTGCAGGTGCCTGGAAGGGCGCCGGCCCCGATGATGAGATAATCGCCAATCAGGTTTGCAATGGAAATTATGAAAGGGTGGCCGAATTGACCCGTGTAACAGCGAGTGCAGCCACCTGTCTGGCTCGGATGAAAGGCGCGGATTTATTTCTAAATGGCGTCACGTCTCTATCGGTGGATGCGGCCAAGCGATTATTTCAATGGCAGGGCAATTGGATATGCCTCAATGGTGTTCAAGACCTGTCCGAAGCAGCTGCCCGATACCTGTTCAAGTGGAAAGGAAACTGGTTATCCCTCAACAGTTTAAATTCGTTTCCGCCGGAATTCGGACCACACCTGCTAAAGTGGGAGGGTCAGCAACTCGAATTGATGGGACTCGAATACACCGGCAGCGAGGCTGACCAAAAGATGTTGAAATATCTGGCCTTGTGGGAGACCACAGGGGGGAAACTATTTGTGTCGGAGAAAATCCGGCGGGAACTCGAGCAATTGATGTAGCCGGATATACTGCGAGGCCCAGTTGACGGCCGAGAATTGAAAGGAGCAGCAGGATTGCGTTATGAATAAGCCGTTATATATCATAAGTGCCATAATTGTCATAGGCCTCTGGGGGCTCGGATCCGTTTACGGCACCGCAGATAAATCAACCGAGCTCAAACTGAAATTGGACGAGATTTCGGTATTGCAGCAGACTCTGACCGCCAAAATTCAGCTGGCTTCGGAAAAAAAAGTGCAACTGCAGCAAAAAACCGAAGCGTTAAAAAAAGAAATTATCGATCAAAGAGACGAGCTTCAGATCGATAATTATCAGCGGGCCGTGTTAAATCCACGGATTGATTATAATTTAAAGCTGATTCAACTGCTGCACGGCTATATCAGCCGATTGGACGATAAGATCATATACTTCCAAATCGGTCAGGACACGTTGAATTTTTTCTATCGCCAGGCCCAGGACGATCTGCTGATGATCAAGGCCTTGAACGATCTGGAAATTGACAAGCTCATCGCTCAAATCAACGAAGTTCTCAACGAATATGTTCCCGAGACCGGCAAACCTTTGTTTAATGTCAATGATGTTCCGCTGAAAGATACCGAGCAGATTTGGAATGAGATATCCCGGGTGACAGAATAGAGGCCCCATTGCGTTAAAACCAAAAGGAAAAATCCATGTATAAAGCTTCGGTTTTGTTACTGATAATTGTTTTTTCGGTGGCGGTTAGCAGTTGCAGTCCGGAAATATCCCCTCAGGAAGCCAAAGTTCTGGTAGCCTTAGGAGAAATTCAACGGGGTGTTGAAGCCAATATCGCATATGATCAATTTGTGCAACGATCGCAGACCGCCAGGGCAGAGATCGATTTGCTGAAGCAAGGCGAAAAGGCTAATCCCTGTTTCCAAAGCGCAGTTGAGAGATCGTATTCCGCATATGAGATTGCCAGAAAGGCTTGGAAGAAAAAGATGCAGGAAAAGGATGATAACCGCAAGGCCGATTTGGATATGACCCTTTCGTTTTCCCTGTCATTCGCATCCATCAATATCAAGCGAGCCAATAAGTGCTATGAGTAGATGATGACAGGCGTCAGATAACAGAAGTCAGAGGACAGAGATCAGAAGACAGAGGTCAGAGGACAGATGATAGACGGAAGGTTTCAGGTTTCGGGTGTCAGGTGTCAGTAAAGGCGTGACAAAAATCAAAGGCAAGATGGTATTGATTTTGGATTCTTGTCCGCCATCGCTTTGGCGGATTGGATTTCGGATATTGGATTTAAGATTGCGGATTTGATTGATTGAGCGCAGCCTCCGGCTCGTAGGGGTTTAGCGTCTACGCCTCGGAGAGCGTATCCATCATTCGACAATCGTCATTCGACAATCGTCATTCCTCACAGCAGTCCGTCTTCAACGAGTTTTCCCATGGATTGCTGTCCGACAGTGGTAACCTTGCTCAGGGCCTGGGTCAGATGATAGCCGACGTCGTGGGCCACCCCTGAATTCAGCATGACCTGGGCTGTGTGTACATCTTTCTCGGCTTCGGACCAGATGTCATGCGGCGCCGCTTTTTTGGCGATATGGATTTCACTGGCAATCATCCCGATCAGGATTTTTAGAATTTTCTCGCCCCCCGGCTTTTCGCTCTCTGTCAGAGTCTTGCAGGCTTCAGCAATCTGTGACGCCCAGATCAGACCGGCTTTCAATTTCTCACTCTGCGAAAATGCCTTTATGGATTCATTCCTATTCAATTAAATCCTTCTCCGTGATGGAATCGGCGGTTTTAGGACGGCTGCCGGCTGGCGAGCTGCTCTTGGGTGTCGTGCCACCCGGCCGGGAAACGGCTTTTTGAGACGCTTTTTTCATGGACTGCTTCTGGTAGCCGGCAGCTTTCTCAGCACTGTCAACCCGGGTCTGTAACGCATCCAGGCGCTGGTTCAGATCAGAAACCGCTTCAGCAATCTGCCGCTGGACGTTTTTCTTGATCTTGAACATCTCCAGCGCCAATGCATCTTTATCAACAGCCTGCCCGGACAATTTCGCCAGTGATTCCCCAAGCTGCCGATAATCCTGGCTGATTTGATCCGATCTGGCGGCTGCCGCATCCAGTTCCGTTGTCAATTTGCCATCCAATTTTTTTATGTTCGCCGAAACCGCTGAGAGGTCCTTGCGGACGGCCTTCAATTTTTGCAGTTCGGATCGAAGTGGCTTGATGGAGGCATTTATTTTTTCGACGGCAACCGCCAGGCCTTTTTTGTCCGCTTTGGAGACACTCAGTTTTTCAATGATTTGTTGACTCCGGTCGAAATCGCGCGTTAAATTCTCATTTAAGGAATCAACCTTTTTCTGCAATTTATCGATGGACTGGGTTATCGCGAAAAGTCGGCCTTCAATCGAAGTTCCGAAATCCTTGTCCTGGGCCGAAAGCGTGGTGGAGAACGTAATCAATTTTTCATTGAAGGTTTTTGACAGCTCCTCCAATTCTGCTGTCAACCGCTGAATTTCCTGTGAACCCGTATTGTCACTGCGGCCGATCCGGCCGGAGAGATTTTGATAGCCGACGTACAGGGCAACAGCGATCAGGCACGGAAGAAGAATTGAAAGCAGGGTTATCCGTTGACTCAATTTTTCAACCCGCAGATCTTTCAACTCATCACGGTAGAAGGATTCCGGTTCTGAGTTGTCGCCGTTAAAGCGGAATTCGGAAGGATGTTCGTCAGCCATATGCTATCATTCCCATTCTATTGTGCTGGGTGGTTTGGAACTAATGTCGTATACCACGCGATTGACGCCTTTGACCTCGTTGATGATACGGTTGGATATCCGGCCCAGCAATTTATGCGGCAGTTTGGCCCAGTCCGCCGTCATGGCATCCTTGCTTGTGACGGCCCGCAACGCTACGATATTCTCGTAAGTCCGCTGATCCCCCATCACACCAACGCTTTTGATCGGCAGCAGTACCGCAAATGACTGCCATAGCCTCTTATAATAGCCTGCATTTTTAATCTCTTCAAGCAGAAGATCATCGACATTGCGCAGGACGGTCAATCTTCGGGAAGTGATCTCGCCGATAATCCGGATGGCGAGCCCCGGACCCGGAAACGGCTGGCGCCAGATCAAATCCTGGGGCAGTCCCAATTCCTTGCCCAGAACACGCACTTCATCTTTAAAAAGAAACTTCAGGGGCTCGATGAGTTTCAATTTCATTTTTTTTGGCAGACCACCGACATTGTGATGAGACTTAATCACCGAAGTCGGACCGCCGAAAGCCGACACCGACTCGATAACATCCGGGTATAGAGTGCCCTGGGCTAAAAATTCGGCACCTTTTATTTTGCGGGCCTCACTTTCAAACACCTGCATAAAAATCCGGCCGATGATTTTGCGTTTCTTCTCGGGGTCGGTCACCCCCGCCAGCGCCCCTAGAAATGGCTTCCGGGCATTAACAAAGCGGATGTTGATATTCAAATGTTTTTTCAGCGTGACTTTTAACTTCTGGGCTTCATTTTTACGAAGCAGGCCGTTATCGACAAAAATGCACGTTAATTTGCGCCCGATGCTGTTGTGAATCAACATGGCCGTCACCGAAGAATCCACACCTCCGCTCAATCCCAGAATGACTTTTTGCCCGCCAACGGTCTGCCGGACTTCTTCTATGGATTGTCTGGCAAACGACTTCATGGTCCACGAGCGTTTACACCCGCAAACATCGAATATAAAATTGCGGATCATTTTTTTGCCCATCTGGGTGTGGACCACCTCGGGATGATACTGTACCGCAAACAGCTGTTTCCCGGCGTGGACGGCCGCCGCCACCTTTGTATTGGCAGTGGATGCCGCAATTTTGAACCCGGCCGGCAGACGTTCGATGGAATCCCCATGACTCATCCAACAGGTGCTTTTTTTCTCGACGCCTTTAAATAGGCCCTCTTGTTTTCTGACAAGCAACTCGGCAAACCCGTATTCGCGCTTGTCGGCACCGCGTACAGATCCGCCGAGAGCAGACATCATAAAGTGCATTCCGTAGCAAATGCCGAGAACCGGAATACCCAGCTTGAATAAAGTGCTATCCGCTTTGGGGCTGTTCTTTTCATATATGCTGGCCGGACCGCCCGAGAGAATAATGCCTTTCGGGTGAAGGGCACGGATGGCATCCAGGCTGATGTTCGGTGCTTCGATCTGACAGAAAACATGATGCTCACGAACCCGACGGGCGATGAGCTGATTGTATTGGGAACCGAAATCGATGATCAATATCATGCTGACACCGCAATGGATTGAAGAATTAAATTTGAAGATTGAAGAATGAAGGTATTCTATCGTCTAAATTTTCGGCAGTTGCCAAACTTTGCCTTCCGAAAAAGTAATATGGACGGCATTCCGGAAATTATCATTTTTCAATAGTCAATATTCAATTATAGGCGTTTTGCAAACGGTTTGCGAAAATAGGCTGAATATGTTAGACACAGCCCCAAAAGTCAACTCTAAAGTGGAATTATCGAAATTGAAAATGATCATTCAGATCTATGAAATACAGTCGCCGGCCGAGGCGGAGCGTATGGTCAATCTGGGAGTGGATCATATCGGCAGCGTCGTTGTCAGCGAATTTGAATGGAAAGTTCCCGAAGTCAAAGAAACGGTGGATTGGATCCGGTCAACCGCTGCTAAAAGCAGCTTAATCCCGTTATTCAACACGCTGGATTCGGTTCTGAAAACATTGGATTATTACCAGCCGGATATCGTTCATTTTTGCGAGGCGTTGATCGGGCACACAGACCTGGTATCAACGTGTCAGCCCTTAGTCGAATTGCAGCAGGAAATCAAACACAGATATCCGCAGATTCGTATCATGCGCTCAATCCCGATTATCCAGACCGGCAAAGATAATGCCGTCCCGACATTTGAAATTCGTGACATATTTGAACCTTACAGTGATTTCCTGCTGACCGATACGGTGCTGGCAGCGCACACTGAGCCTGACAATGACGGTCAGCCCGTTTTGGGATTCGTCGGCATCACCGGCCAGACCTGCAACTGGGACGTTGCCGCCCGGCTTGTTGAGTCCAGCAAAATTCCGGTCATTTTAGCCGGAGGGGTATCGCCTGACAATGTGCTGGATGGGATACGACAAGTCCGGCCTGCCGGTGTGGACAGCTGCACGCTGACCAATGCCCGGGACGGGAGCGGACGTCCGATTCGATTCAAAAAAGATACGCAGAGAGTGAAACGGATGATCGACGCGGTCCGGAAAGCGGAAAAGGCGATCGAGGGTTCAGAAGTTTAAAGGAGGATGAAGAGACATGTTGGAAAGTGGAGATTTGAGAAAGGGGCTTAAGATTGAAATCGATGGCGAGCCCTATGCCATTGTCCAGTTTGAATTTACGAAACCCGGCAAAGGACAGGCCCTCTACAAGTGCAAATTAAAAAATATGGTGACCGGGGTTCAGTTCGACAAGACCTTTCGTTCCGGGGAAAAATTTAAGGCGCCGGATCTTGCCGAACAGGAGATGGAATACCTTTATGAGCAAGGCGATCAATACTGTTTTATGAATACCTCAACCTATGAACAGGAATTTCTGAGCGAGGATCAGATCAGTGAAGCCAAAAATTTCCTTAAAGAAAATACGGTCTGCAACATCCTCCTGTTCGAGGGACGCCCCATTGGCATATCCCTGCCGATTTTTATCAATTTGAAAGTCGAAAAAACCGACCCCTGGGTTAAAGGGGATACGGCCTCCGGTGATTCAAAACCGGCAACCCTCGAAACGGGCTATGTCATTCAGGTGCCGCCCTTTATCGAGGAGGGCGAGCTCTTGAAAATTGACACCCGCACCGGCGCCTATGTCGAGCGGGTGAAGGAATAGCACGTATAGAGGTTTCAGGTGTCGGGTTTCAGGTTTCAGGGTGAATAAATTAGGAATTGCGAATTCAGGAACTCAGGAATTGAAGATATCCTGTCGTTCTAACTGGTCAATATTCGAATTCCTCAATTCCTAAATCTCACAATTAATGGGTGCTGACACCTGAAACCAGCAACTTTTCCTGACACCCGAAACCTGACGTGAAACCAGTATCTTTTCCCGCCATGATCAGAAATAGCAACCCCCCGCCCGCTGTCCGGGAATATGTCAATGCCCTGGTCGAATCCGATCGTCTTGGCCATCAGGTCGTTTTTCATATAGTTTTGCCGGAAGATGCGGCTCGGTGGTCATCGCTGGCGTCGGGCTGGTCGGCAGAGATGGTTAATGCCCTGAATGCAATGGGCGTTCACAGACTGTACCGGCATCAAGCCCGGGCCATTGAGACTATCCGCAAAGGCAAGCATGTTGTCGTTGCCACACCCACCGCCAGCGGCAAAACGCTTGTTTATCAGCTGCCGACGCTGGAAACCATTCAAAAAAACCCCCGTTCCCGGAGCCTGTATTTATTTCCGTTAAAAGCACTCGCCCAGGATCAATTGAAGGCATTCGAACAGATGGCGTTGCACTTCGGTAAGATCAAACCGACTGCCGCCATCTACGACGGCGATACGTCTGCCTACCGTCGCAAACGGATCAGAGAAGCACCACCCAACGTCATTCTGTCGAATCCGGAGTTGCTGCATCTGTCATTTCTGGCACATCACCGCAAATGGCGGATATTCTTTGCGGACCTCCAGACTGTGGTGATCGATGAGGTTCACACCTACCGCGGGGTGATGGGTGCACATATGGCGCAGATTTTACGCCGTTTTCACCGGATTTGCAGCCATTACGGCACTTCACCGACCTTCGTTTTCAGTTCGGCCACCGTCGCAAACCCGGAACAGCTGGTCTATCAACTAACCGGTCTGGAGGCCGAATCAATAGTCGAATCGGGTGCTCCGCGCGGAAGCCGCCATATCCTGTTTATCAATCCCGAATCCGGTCCGGCCCAAACAGCCATTTTACTGTTAAAAGCGGCATTGCATCGCGGGCTTCGGACCATTGTATACACCCAGTCACGCAAAATGACCGAATTGATCGCCATCTGGGCTGCGGAGCAGAGCGGTGAGCTGGCCGATCGCATCAGCGCCTATCGCGCTGGATTTCTACCCGCAGAACGGCGCGAGATAGAAGCGCGATTGGTATCGGGGGATTTACTGGCCGTGATTTCGACCAGCGCTCTGGAATTGGGCATCGATATCGGTGATCTGGATCTCTGCCTGCTGGTCGGATACCCCGGATCCATTATTTCGACCTGGCAACGAGGCGGGCGGGTCGGTCGCAGCGGGCAGGACTCGGCCCTGATCCTGATTGCCCGGGAAGATGCGCTGGACCAATATTTTATGCGCAATCCGCAAGATTTCATCAATCGGGAACCGGAATCGGCAGTTGTTAACCCGTACAATTGGCATATTCTGGGGCAACACCTGGAGTGCGCCGCTGCAGAGCTTCCATTGCGGGCGGATGAACCGCTGATTGCCCATAAGAATGCACACCTTTGTATCAAGACACTTGAAAAATCGGGCCGCCTGCTGCACAGCGCGGATGGCCGCGAATGGTATGCCCGCCGCAAGCAGCCCCATCGCCACGTCGATATTCGCGGATCCGGCAACCGTTACCGGATCGTGGAGCACACGAACGGAGAGTTTAGGGGAGAGATAGATGAATTCCGGGCCTTCCACGAAACGCATCCGGGAGCCGTCTATCTTCACCGCGGAGTTGGATATCTGGTGCATACACTGGATTTAAATTCCCGACGCATTACGGTTGTAGCAGCCGATGTCGACTATTACACTCAGGTCAGAGGATTCAAGGAAACTGAGATCAGGGAAATTTATGACAAAAAACCAGTCTGGGGCACCGTGGCCTACACCGGAAAAATAAAGGTAACGGACCAGGTCACAGAGTATGAGACCCGCGGTATTCACAGCAAAAAGCTGATCAATAAAATCCCACTGGACCTGCCGCCCCTGGTATTTGAAACCGACGCCCTGTGGTTCAAGGTACCCCGGGACATCTATCTTGCGACCGAATCGAGTGGGTTTGATTTTATGGGTGCGATACACGCCATGGAACATGCGGCGATCGGTATATTCCCGCTGCTCGTGATGGCGGATCGTAATGATCTGGGTGGATTGTCAACCAATTATCATTTTCAGTTGCGCAGTGCCGGGGTGTTCATTTATGACGGCATTCCCGGCGGTGCCGGTTTGAATCGCGAAGCCTTCAACCGTGCTGATGAACTGCTCGAAAAAACCCTCCACGTCATTTCCGGGTGTCCGTGCGAAAGTGGATGCCCATCCTGTGTCCAATCACCGAAATGCGGTTCCGGTAATCGGCCGATCGACAAAGCGGCTGCTATATTCGTTTTGAAACAGCTCAAACGCAGTACCCGGAAAAAGTCGGATGCCGAAGGAGAACTTTCTGATTTCCAGCAATGCGACGACCGGGCAATCACGGCACCCGGAAAGCGGTTGAATTACGCCGTATTTGACCTCGAAACCCAGCGCTCCGCTGCCGACGTCGGTGGCTGGCACCGTGCCCATTTGATGAAAATCAGCTGTGCCGTGTTATATGATTCAAGGCAGGATCGATTTGTGGATTTTCTGGAGAGCCAGATCGACCGGTTGATCGGACAGTTGCAAACCTACGATCTCGTCATTGGATTCAACATCAAACGTTTCGATTACCGGGTCCTCCGGGGTTACTCCGATTTTGACTTCGACAGCTTGCCGACACTCGACATTTTAGAAGACATCAAAAACCAGCTGGGATTCCGTCTGTCTCTTGACCATCTGGCCACACAGACATTGGGCGCCGGAAAAACGGCCGATGGTCTGCAGGCGCTTCAATGGTGGCAGG
>JASJCE010000168.1 GCA_030066155.1 Desulfobacterales bacterium
GTCCAAAAAGAACCAGTCGGCATCCACATCTTAGCGGCATTCGGATCATCGTTGTGAACGAGGCCGCTAATAACCACGCCGCGGTAGGTGATGTTGTGAATATGAGGCGGTGACGAGAAGCCGTCCGCAAACTGAACAAGAAAGCCTGTCGCCACAGGGAACTTGCGATCGGGATCGCCCCAAAGCGTACCGGCCTTCGGGCTCTTGTCACCGCGGAGGGGATTAAGCGGGGTCCACTTGACTTCGGACGTCAAGACGACCTCAGAGGTAGGCTTGGCTGCTGGTTTCTGAGCGATGCTGTCGGATGCGGTCTGCAAGCTAACGCAGGCGGCTGTTACGACGCTTACAAGTGTGATTGATAGAAACGTTCTCATATTTTTTATACTCCACATTTATTCCTCATTCTAATCATATTAACCATATTCCTCAATTGATCTGTAGAAAAAATTTAGTTAATTTGGTCCGACAAGAATTCGGTGCCCAAATTTGGAGCGAGGTACATTGTACCGGTTCAGTGAGTGCTTAACCAGCGCCGCTTACGGCTATCACATTGTAATATTAGGGGTGGCCGGAATGCTCCGGAATAGGTGGCCGGTTTCGACCGGAATCGCCGGCCGGAATCAAGCGGAATATGCACTAAAAAAGAGAGTCGCCCATCGGCGGCTCTTTTTTTGATCACCCATTTATTGTTGACATAATGCCCGATTTAATTATATGTTTTTTTATATAAAAAAATATTATTTTTAATGGCTTTCAGGGTAAACATGAAAAATATCCAAATCAGCTTTGATGAAGAACTTCTCAAAACTATTGACAATTTCGCTGCGGTTTCCCAGCAAACTCGTTCCGCTGTTGTGCGCGAAGCCGTCAAAAGCTGGGTCAGGCAGAAAGAAATCGAGGCTTTCGAAGACGAATGGATACAAAAGCTAAAGGAGACCCCGCAAGAAGTGGGAAATTCGGATGCCTGGATAGATGCCGAGCAGTGGGGTGACGAGTGAACCGCGGTGATGTTTGGTTAATCGATTTAGGTGGACGGATCGGCACGCGCCCGGTGGTGATATTAACCCGCCAAAATGTGCTGGAATATCTCAATAAAGTCATAGTGGCCGAAATAACCACAAAAGGAAAGGGTTATCCAACAGAGACTTTCATCGACCAAAAAGCCAACTTGCCAAAGCCCTCCTATGTCCAGGCAGACAATCTTCATACCGTACCCAAAAACCGGCTGGAAAGATACCTCGGCTCTTTAGATCCTAATACTATGCGGACAATTTCCCGCAAATTGGTTTTGGCTCTTGAACTGGAAAACTGCCTGCTTGAAACCTAATCGTGTTTAAGATATTTCTATTTCTTGATATTTCTTGTCGACCAAGCTATGTAATTACGTTTTATCAGGAAACTTGTCAGTCAGCATTATCCAAACATTTCTTTTAAGCTATCAAATCCGGATTGGTAGACCTCAGATGTAAAAAAATCTGTTTGTTCGTTTCCATCATGTCCCGGATCGATATTAAACGTTACTGACCACTCGAAGAAGGTAATATTCCCATCAACAACCGATCTAAGTCTCATTGTTGAAATATAGTCAGAGACAGGCATATTTGATTCTAAGATATTGTAAACAATAGAATAATCCAGATTTGAATAACCTAAAAGCTGTTCGCGAACCTTTTCTCCACCATCTCTTAAAGTAAGCTCACGTATGCAGCCAATAACCCCATTTGCCAATCCTTCCTCTATGCGGCTGGATTGAACCATGGGGTGCCAGCTAGCTAATCCATTGAAGTCCTTAATTCGATCCCATACTGTTTCGATTGGCGCATTGATTATAGTGCTTGTATAACCTTGAAACATAGCTTCTCTCCTTAAATTTAATTGCAGATCAGTATCCTGAACGCCCTGGAGAATGCGGCCTTAAATTTAAGTATCCAGAATGGTTGATCATGTTCATTGCTATCTTCACGATTACAATCGCAGAAAGGACAGGGACATCAGCCCTGCCCTTGCTCCAGATTCAGGTTTACATCAAGGAGCTTCGACCACTAGCGTTTGGCCAGTTTCAACTCTTTGAAAGCCTCAACCTGTCCCTTGATTGCCCGCTCGGTCGGTAGTCTCTCGGCACTCGATGCGCCGTAAAATCCCACGATACCCGGCATTTTCTCAAGAGCCGCGCCGACGTTTTCCGGTTCGTCGAAAGGTCCGCCATGGCAGATCACCATCAGGTCGGACTTGATTTTCCAGGCTGCTTCAGCCATGCTTATGACTTTGTCGATTGCCTCGTCAAGGGTCAGGGCGGCGGCAGCACCGATCGTACCGGCGGTCGTAAGGCCCACATGTGGCACCAGCAAATCGGCACCGGCTTCGGTCATGGCCTGGGCTTCCGCCTCGTTGAATACATAGGGTGATGTAAACAGATCCATCTCGTTGGCGATTCGAATCATTTCAACTTCAAGATCGTAGCCTAAACCGGTGGCTTCCATGTTTTCTCTCATCACGCCGTCAAAAAGGCCGACTGTGGGGAAGTTCTGGACACCGGAGAATCCCATTTCAATCAGTTCTTTTAAAAATACCGGCATTTGCCGAAAGGGATCGGTGCCGTTAACACCGGCCAGGACAGGCGTATGTTTGACAACCGGCAGCACCTCATTGCCCATTTCAATCACAATCTTATTGGCATCGCCGTAAGCAAATAATCCCGACAGCGAACTGCGTCCGGCCATGCGGTAACGGCCCGAGTTGTATATAATCATTAGATCGGCACCACCGGCTTCCTCAAATTTGGCGGATATTCCCGTGCCGGCGCCGCACCCAACAATCGGTTCGCCTCGCGCGACTTTATCTTTCAAGTTCCCGATGATCTCATCTCTGGGTATTCGCTTTCCCATTATCGCATCTCCTTTTTTTGGGTGTTGAAAATTAGATCACTTTAGAAACTCAAGCATTTTATTTGCGATGGCATCCGCGAATTCGTCATCGTTGATGTTACAGTCCATCTCATAAACAGGGATGCCCGATTTGACATTGTCTTTGATGGCGTCAAACAGGGCCTGGTTTGCCTCGGGCCACCAGAATTCCTTATCCGGCGCGTCCATCATGGAGACCCCCCGCAACGGCAGAAAAAAAGCTACCGGTCCGGACGACATGTTGGCCTTTACGGCCAGGTTAAGCCCTATATCTGCGTTTTCCGCAGGTGTCGTGCGCATCAGGGTTATATTCGCCGCCCATTGATAAAACCGCCGGTTATCGAATTTATCAGGAACGGTCTCACGGGCCCAGAAATTTGCCATGTCAACACAGCCGGGCGCAATCACCTGGGGGATTCCTTTTTGAGAGACGATCTCATACCGCTCAAGGCCACCCGGCATGACACCGCCGGTGATCTGATCCGCCCATTCGGTGGTGGTAATGTCAAGCACACCTGAAATATAGCCGTCCGCCACAAGACTTTCCAGGATCTCCGGCGTACCGGTTTGATGGAAAATCAAAACTTCGTATCCCTTATCTTCCATGATCGATCGGCAGCGGTTGACCACTGGCGTGGTATTGCCGAACATTGAAGCCGCCAGCAGGGGTTTTTCCACGATATCCGGTGCCGGCGTTTCAACCATACCAACGACGGCACCCACTGCATTGGCGTAGGCCCGGGCACTAATGCGATTAATACCGGCTACATCAACGACGGAAGGCACCATAACGATATCCCGTGTTCCGACATAGGGTTTAGTGTCGCCGGAGGCCAGCGTGCTGACCATCACTTTGGGCACACCCAGCGGGAGGGCCCGCATAGCCGATGTGCCGATTT
The DNA here is from genome assembly GCA_030066155.1 of Desulfobacterales bacterium. Lineage (GTDB taxonomy): Bacteria > Desulfobacterota > Desulfobacteria > Desulfobacterales > JAFDCJ01 > JAFDCJ01. The sequence goes on from JASJCE010000168.1 coordinate 3,803, forward strand.
CAGTCCCTGCCGATCCGCCCATGGAAATCACGGCCTGGATGCGATCGGAGCCGTGCAGGTCGCCGATGACCTTGGCGATTCCCTTCGACATGGTTGCGATGGCCAGTCCACGGTCCGACCTCTCTTTTAACGTTGCCAGACTGGCACCACCGGCCTCGGCCACTTGATCTGCCGGTACATCCGGATCAAATCCGGGATTTTTAACGATGCCGACATTGATTACCAACGCCGAATGACCCCGCTTTTCAATTTCATTTTTAACGAACAGGAATTCCTCGCCCTTGGTGTCCAGGGCACCGATAACGGCGATAGTTTTGGCCATTTCACCTTCCTCCTGTACATTGAGATCCGCCTTTCAGAAATAATTCTGAGAGGTATGATCACACCATATTTTTTTCCACAAGTTCCGCGATATCCGCAGTCCTGATGGTGGTTTCCCGGCCCATCTCTTTTAGTCCGTCTTCGATCATCGTCAGGCAGAAAGGGCATCCCACCGCGACCGTCGAAACCTCCTGATTGACAATTTTTTCTGACCACTCACGATTAATTCTTTTTCCGATCTTTTCTTCCATCCACATCCGTCCGCCGCCGGCGCCGCAGCAAAGACTCTCCCGGCGATTCCTTTCGAGTTCTTTGAAGCCATCTTTGGACACGGACCGCAGGAGATCTCGCGGCTGCTCGTAGATGGTATTGTAGCGCCCCAGATAACAGGGATCGTGATAGGTCAGCACCCCCTCCAGCGATCTGGTCAGCTGGATGGTTCTATCCTTGACGAGTTGTTCGACGAACTCAGCGTGATGGATCACTTCGAAATGGCCGCCCAATTGGGGGTATTCGTGTTTGAGCGTGTTGAGGCAATGGGGGCATGCTGCAATAATTTTGCTGACCTTGTACCTGTTGAGGGTCTCGATGTTTTCCCGGGCCATCATCTGATATATCATCTCATTGCCAATGCGCCTGGCAAAATCGCCGGTGCATTTTTCCTCCACTCCCAGGATGGCAAAGCGGATGCCGGCATGCTGCAGAATCTTCACCAGGCTTGTGGATACTTTTTTGCTGCGGTCGTCAAAGGAACCGGCACATCCCACCCAGAGAAGATAGTCGGCATCCGGGTCATCGGCCATTGTTTTAACGTCCAGCCCTTTGGCCCAATCCGCGCGTTTGTCATAGCCGATGCCCCAGGGGTTGCCGTTGCGCTCCAGGCCTCTCAAGGCTGCGTCCAACTCATTGGGGTAGTTCTCCGCCATCAGGGTCTGCCCCTGCCGCATGGCGATGATGCGGGGCACATGCTCGATGGTCACCGGACAAACTTCCTCGCAGGCCCGGCAGGTGGTGCAGGCCCACAGGGTGTCCTCGGCGATGACGTCGCCGATCAATTGCTTTTTGCTGTTGAGGGAGGCGATTTCTTCCTTCAGTTTTTCGATTTCCCCGGCATCTTCCGTTTGCCGGAGGGCGGCTGTCAATTTGGAACGCCGAATCAGGTTGTCCGCATTCGCAATGAGCTCGTACTTCAGACTGTCGTTAAATTCATGCAAATTGAGCGGTTTGTCGGTGATATAGGTCGGGCAAACATCCTTGCACCGCCCGCATTCGGTGCAGGTGTACAGGTCCAGGCCCTGCTTCCAGTCGAGCTGGTGAATGTGGTTGATCCCCAGGGATTCATCTTCCCACACCGATTCGTCTTCCAGATCCAGCAGTTTCGTCTTTTCATGGGGGTAGCCCAGGCTTTTCAGAAATACGTTGGGAAGGGCGGTGATCACATGAAAGTGTTTGCCCAGGGGCAGAAGGTTGAGAAAAACAAGTTGGGTGCAGATGTGAAGCCAGAACATCGAGGTTGCCAGAAGGGCGCTGGTCTTGGCGCTGAGACCCGAAATCAGGGCGGCCGCGCCCACTGAAACCGGTGTCCAAGCGAATTCCGAACCGTAACGGGAATGATTGAAAAAGTGGAGGCCTCCCGGGTTGTTGTGCAATTGAATCAAATTGTAGCGCGCGCCGTCGTAAAACAGGTCGGACGCCATCAATATCCCGATCAGCGCCAGGACCAGATAAGCTTCGAAGGTATTGTACATGCGGCCGGGCTTTATTACAGCCCGGCGAATGATTGCCCAGAGGATCATCACCAGCACGACCCCTTCGACGATGTCTTTTAAGGCGATGTAAAGATACCCGGACAGGTGGTCATCGCCCAGAAAGGGCAGGTGAAATCCGGGCTGAAAGCCCTCCCCGTATAGAGTGAGGCTGCGAACCAGCAGGATGCAGAACCCCCAGAAAATCAGGGCGTGCATTACCCCGGAGCTTCTCTCCCGTGCCCTGCCGATAAGGCGTTTCTGGCCAATGGCCAGAACGAGCAAACTTCTCAGGCGTTCTTTCAGATGGTTGGTTCTGTCGGCAGGCTCCAATGCTTTCAACAGGGCGATTTTGCGGGCCATGGTGCGGCCGAAGACCGTCAGGGCCGCTATCAGCAATATGGACATCAGCAGAGGGTTCAATATAGCCTCATTAACGATAGTTGACAGACGTAGTGGTTTGTACCCGGGGTATCAGGCGGAAGCTGATCTGATTATTTTTATCTCTTCCGTGAGGATCGGCACGACTTTGAACAAATCGCCGACAATGCCGTAGTCGGCCACGTTGAAAATGGGTGCCTCCGGATCGGTATTAACGGCAAGTATCAATTTGGAGCCGATCATTCCGGCCAGATGCTGTATGGCTCCGGAAATGCCCAGGGCGATATAAATCTGCGGGGCAACCTTTTTGCCTGTCTGTCCGATCTGGGCTCCGTGGGCCATCCAGCCGTAATCGCAAACGCCCCGCGTCGCACCGTAGCCGGCCCCTAGCAGGTTGGCCAGAGGGCGAACGAGTTCGATGCCTTCCTCACCCTTCACCCCGCGTCCCACGGCGACAACGACCGTTGCTTCGGTCAGATCGATGCCTTCCGTGGTTTCGGCGACGATTTCACGAACCACCGCCCGCATGTCCTTTTCCGGGACGGACATCTTAACGATATTCGCTGTTGCCGGTTCGGCCGGGCCGATTTCATACGATCCGCCCCTAATGCTCAGTACCCGAATGCCGTCTTTCTCGAAGATACATTCCTGGATAACCTTGCCCGACATCGCCGGATGGCGAGCGGTAATTTCATGCTCTTCGATCGAAAACTGCGTAACATCGGAAATCGCACCGACACCGAGCCTGGCGGCAATCCTGGGCATCAGATCAGCACCGGATTCCGAGGCGCTGAACCATAGCTGAGTAGCGCCGGATTGTGACACCGCATCGTGTATGATTTCTGTGTATACCGATGTGCTGTGGAATCCAAGTGAAGGGTCATCTGCCAGGTAGACCGTCCTGGCACCGTATCCCGCCAGTACTTCCGCCTGGCCGACAACCCCGTCCCCAATCAGAACGGCACTCGTGTCCAGTCCCATTTGTTTTGCATGGGAAAGCAATTCAAGCGTTGGTTTTTTTATTTCAGAAAGGTGGGATTCTGAAACTACGAGAATTTTTTCCACGTTGTTTGACTCCAACCCCGATTGCGTAAAAACCAATTGGGAGTTATTGGTTATTCGTTCAGGAAAGTAAATGTTCCTGGCCGATTTCATCCTTGAGAAGCAATTCCATGACCTGCTTGGTCGATGACTCTTCTTCACCATCGAACAATTGACCGGCGTTTCGGGTTTCCGGTGGTATCAGTCTGTTCACGGCCGTTTGTCTCCCCGCTGCCCCAGCCAGACCGGGATCCACCGCGATATCAGCCAGAGAGACCGTTTCTATGGGTTTCTTTTTCGCCAGCATCATTCCCCGTAACGTGGCCAGCCGAGGCTCGAAAAGACTGTCGTTCACTGTGAGAACGGCCGGCAAAGACAGTTCGATCACTTCGCTGCCGTGGTCCCCCCGACGGTGAAACGTGCATTGATCCTTACCCACCGACACGATCCTGGACACGTTCGTGACCTGAGGCAGGTTCATGAATTCGGCCAACATCGACATGGTGAGGCCGGCATCCGTATCCTGCGCTTGTTTTCCGCCCAGGATGATGTCGTAATCCTGGTTTTCCAGCATCTTTGCAAATGTTTTGGCATATGCGAAGGAATCAGATCCATCAAAAGCCGTATCCAATACATGAATCGCCTTATCAGCTCCCATCGCCAATCCCCTGCGAAGGGCGTCCTGGACACGATCCGGACCAATGGAAATCAGCGTGATGGTCCCCTCGCCCAGAGATTCCACGATTTGGATTGCCGTCTCGATGGCGATTTCATCCCAGTTGCTGATCACATAAGTCAGGCCTTCCTCAACGAGCGTATCGTTCTTCACTCGAATATTTAACTCAACATCGACGACTTGCTTGATCAAAACAACGATATTCAAAATATCCTCCCGATAGAATCAAAGATAAAATGAATGGATTCTTATTTTAGAAAAAAAAAGTAGACAGGATCAACAGGATTGTTTGGATAATGCGGCCTTCGGCCGAAAGACCCCTCGCCGCAGGCGAAAAAATTCTTTACCCCGTTAAATCATTACTCTGTGGAATATTTTCAGCGTTTAACAAAAGGCTCATAGCAGGTGTAAGGCCCACAACAAGAGTTCAAAACACATTTAACTGGGGCTGATTATCCTGTTGATCCTGTCTAAATTAACAAAAAATAAATCGAATCCATTCCTCATCCCTTCATTGCTTCCGTTCATATTTGAGAGACAGACCGCATTACACGGCCCTCCGGATCGAATGCAGACTTGGTGTGAACGACCCCTTTGAAGGTTTCCATTGCAATATTGACTTCCGCTTCCAGGCCCTCCAGTTGCATGGTTTGGTCACGGTTGAGTTGGGCAACGGCCACCGGTTGCCCGATTCGGTAACCAAACGCCGCGGACGTGGTTTGGCCGATAATTTCCCCCTGCACGGTGACTGGTTCGTTACCCAGCGGAACCGCATGACGGTCATTGAAAACGATTAGTACAAGCGAAGAATCGATCCCTTTTTCCTTGCGCCGCTGAAGCGCATCGCGCCCGATGAAGTCGGACTTCCAGTGGACCACGAATTCGAGACCGGCTTCAAGGGGCGTCAGGTCCGTATCGAGATCGTGGCCGATGGCCAGGTATCTCTTTTCAATTCGCATCGATGATTGGGCGTACAGACCCGCCGGTTGGGCGTTGGCATCGTTCAGCATGCGGTACAATGCCTGTACGTCTTCTCTGGGGCACATGAGTTCCCACCCGGCCTCACCCACGTAGGAAAGGCGTGTCGCATACACGTCAATCCCATTGACGCTGATGGCCAGACTCCGGAAATATCCCAGGTCATTCAATTGAGATGCGCCGACTTCATTTGCGATGCGAGCCGTCTCCGGTCCCATCAGGGCCAGCATGGCGAACTCCTCGGTAGCGTTTTTGATGGCAAAGCGTTCTTTTTCTTTTCTATGTCGCTCCAGCCAGACCAGGTCCTGCCGGATGCGGTTCGTCCCGACCAGCAGGCGGTAATGTTCGTTGGTCAGGCGCAAGACGGTCAGGTCGCTTTCGTATGTTCCCCGTTCGTTCAGCATGGCCGTATAGACCGCCCGGCCTGCAGACCGTGACAGGTTGTTGGTGCAAAGCCGGTTCAGGAAGGCCTCTGCATCGGGCCCTTGTACATCAATCTTGCCGAAGGTGGACTGATCGAAAATGGCCGCTTTTTTATGCGCCTGTTCGACTTCACGGCCGACCTGCTCGAACCACTCGGGCCGGCCAAAGGTCAGCCTGGGTTCCTCGAGGCAGTTGAAAAAGACCGGGCGCTCCCAGCCGAAATATTGACCGAAACGGGCATTGCGGCTCGTCCATTGTTCGTGGAGCGGTGTCAGCCGCAGGTTCCTGGCGGTTTTGTTCTGCCGGCCCGGGTAGGCGATTTCATAATGTTTCCCGAGTATTTCCGGAACCCGCTCGGCCAGCGTATTTGCCGAATTGAAGCAATCCGGGTAACGCTTTGGATTGAGTTCGGAGAGGTCCATGGGCGGATGCCCGTTGACGATCTCTTTCGCCAGGGCCATACCGGCCCCGCCGCCGATGGCAATGCCGATCGAGTTCAATCCGCAGCAAAGGTAAAACCCTTTGGTTTCGGCGCTTTCACCGAGCATGAACGAACCGTCGGGCGTAAATGCTTCCGGTCCGTTGAGCAGTTTTTTCACCTCCACGGTTTCCAGGAGCGGCACGCGATGAAGGGCATTGAGGGACATGGGCTCGAAATGCTCCCAATCCTCCTTGAGCAGCCCGAAGGAGAAATTTTCGCCGATTTTATCGGGATCGATGGCCCTTGCGTGGGGTTCGAAACACCCCACCAGAAACCCTCCGGTTTCGTCACGGATATACAAATGGGAATCGTGATCGGAAAGTGTCGGCAGACTGCCCTTGATTTCCGGAACTTCTTTGGTCAGCAGATAGAAGTGCTCGCACGACCAGGTCGGCACGGCAACGCCAGCCATGGCACCGGCTTTGCGGCTCCACAATCCTGTGCTGAGAACGATTGCATCGCACCGCACCGTTCCTTTGGCGGTTTCAACCCCTGCAACCTTGTTCTTTTCCGTTAAAATACCCGTAACACCAGTATTTTCGAAAATCCTGGCGCCGCCCGCCCTGGCACCTTTGGCCAGGGCCGCACACAGATCTGAAGGCCCCACACGGCCGTCTTCAGGAGACCAGACAGCCCCGATCACATCATCGGCATTCATCAAAGGCCAGCGTTCTTTGGCTTCCCCGACACTGATCGACTGTGCCTGCACACCAAAAAGATGGGCGAGTGCTTCCTGACGTTTGATATGGATTAGACGGTCTTGATTGGTGGCGATGGACAACGATCCCGTATTCATCCAGCCCGTTACCTGACCGGTTTCCGCTTCAAGCCTGGAATAAAGGTCGATTGAATAGCGGATCAGATCTGTCAGGTTTTGGGTGGAACGCAGGGCCCGGACTTGGGCGGCAGAATGCCAGGTGGTGCCCGAGGTCAATTGGTTTCTCTCGAGCAAAATCGCATCGGTAACCTTCTCTTTGGCCAGGTGGTAAAGCACTGAGCATCCCATGATCCCTCCGCCAATGACGACAACGGACGCATGGGTGGGCAACGCATTGGTTTTGGACGGCATTTGCTTCTCCAATGTTTTTGGGGGTTGAATGCGGTTGAAAGCCAAACCGATTAATCCAGTTCATAGATATTATAAACAATAGTGTCAATATAATAATTGACACCATGTCAATTGAAGCTAGACAAGCGGGTTGAATTTGGAAGGACTGCTAACTAAATCAACTATTATGTTAAGGCCTTCAACCAGCAATTCCCTGGTTTGGGCAGACGTAAGGGAAATTCTGATCGCGTGGGGCGCTGCCCCTCTTCCAATTACGAACCGTTCACTTTCCATGGCTATGGTATTTCTATCTTCTGCCGCTTTGGCAAAATCGGTCACCCGCCAGGGTTCAGGCAGGTTTAGCCAGATAAACATTCCGTCGGGGGAATAACGATAATCGAGACCTTCGAGAATTCCCGCAGCTATTTCGGCACGGGTCCTGATTTCCCGGGTCTGCCATTCGATGAGTTTTTCCAGGACGCCGGTGTTGATCCAATGCGTTGCGATTTCTGCCGATATCATCGAGCCTGAAACCGCCAACGCTCGTTTGGTCGCCATCAGTTTGGGAATATTCTTTTTCAGGGTCTTCAAATAACCGACGCGAATTTCAGGAGAAGCACAAAAAGACAAGGAGGATACGTACGCTGTTTGCTCCGGGCATAAGGCTGCAATCGGCGGCGGCGGATTCAATGCAAAATTGGAAAAAATTCCGTTTTCAATAATAAAAAGATTATTTTTTATTGCAATATCAATTATTTGCTCCCGGCGTCGCCGGCCCATGATCGCTGTCGTGGGACTATTGTATGTTGGAGTGATAAATAAAACCCGGGCCTGTGATTGTTTGGTGACAGCCTTCAGGGAATCCGGCATGATGCCCTGATCATCCATGGGGATCCCGATCATTTTCAGGTTTAAAATACTTGCCAGTTCTTTGAACGAAATGTGAGTGAATTCCTCCACTAAAATCGGGTCACCGGGATCGGTCAGGTTCGTCAACAGCAAATGAATTGCCTCCTGGGCGCCGGCGGTGAGTAAAACCTCATCCTTGCCAGCCTCAATCCCGAGGCGGGCAATCCAGGAGGCTCCTGCCTCACGGTAGTGGGCCAGCCCGAATTCAGGCGGGAATCCGATAAACGCTTTGTTCTTCCAACGCAGTCCAATATTTTTTAATGTGTCCTCATAAGCCAGTTTGCGCAAGGCAGCGTCTGTTGTTGAAGTGGGTTTAATAATACCTAAATCGAAATTGGAGCCGTTCATGTTGAGAGGGACGTGAGCGTAGTCGCGTTCAGGTATGGAGACAATGGTTCCCCTGCCGATCTCCCCGTGAACCAGTCCCCATGATGCAGCCAGGTTATAGCCCCGGGCCACCGTGCCGACCGTAACACCGATTTGATCAGCCAGTATGCGGTGTGGTGGCAGATGATCACCCGGTCTCAATTCGCCATTTTGAATCCCCTTGCGGATGGTTTCGGCAATGGACTGGTACAGCGGCAAATTTAGGTTTTTTATGTTTGCATCCCAAATTGACATAGTAATGACCCATTACATTGACCCTGCATACTTGTCAATCAATTTGTGTCGCAATATATTCCTGCACCATGTCAATGAGATGCACGCCAGGGTCTTCGATGCGAAGGTTGCTGCCAAAGGCCGCATAAAGCTTTCTGTGTAAAGCAATAGATTGCAGAACCAGAATTATAACTTATTATAGAGATACCATGAAAGGGTTTAAATTTATTAACAAACACATCACAAAACGGTCTCGCTCACGAAACGAAAGAGACCCGTCATAAAGGAGGTTTCAAATGAGTCAAGGTTCTGAAGGAAAAGTAGTTGTCATCACCGGAGCCAGCAGCGGGATTGGCGAGGCAACCGCCCGTCTGCTGGCCAAGAACGGAGCGAAAATTGTTGCCGTCGCCCGCCGCAAGTCGCGGCTGGACCAGCTTGTCAAAGACATCGAGGCCGCAGGGGGCCAGGCCATCGCCGTTGAGGCTGATGTGACGGCCTACGAGGACATGCAGCGCGCAGCCAATACCGCTAAGGATACCTACGGCCGGCTCGATGTATGGGTCAACAACGCCGGCGTCATGCCGCTCTCCCCAGTGGAGATGAACCGCCTCGAAGAGTGGAACTGGATGGTGGACGTCAACATCAAGGGCGTGCTCAACGGCGTGGCCGCCGCCCAGCCCCTCATGCGTGCCCAAGGCGGAGGCCAGTTTGTCAATGTGAGCTCGGTTGCCGGCCACCTGGTTTTCCCGGGCGCTGCGGTCTACTGTGCGACCAAGTTCGCTGTGCGGGCCTTCAGTGAGGGCATTCGCATGGAGTCCGATGGCTCCATCCGGGTAACCAACATCAGCCCCGGCGCTATCAAGACTGAACTGACCGAACATATCGCGGTGCCCGAGGTGAAGGAGGGCGTAAAGGCCTTCACGGATATCGCCATCGATGCCGATGCGGTGGCTCGGGCCATTCACTTCGCGGTGGCTCAGCCTGCCGACGTGGACATCAATGAGGTCATCATCCGGCCGTCCAAGCAGGACCTGTAAGCCGTCCACCCGGGTTACGCGCCGTGGCTCGAGGAGGGCGCGGCGCAGCCCCGACCCGGTCTTTTCTGGGCGACTTCTCTCGGCTCGCCGAACGCTTCAAGGATGCCAAACGCCCGGGGCTGGATAGGGTGAACATCGTTTTTGGAAGGTATGGAATAATTTCTGGCTGGTGACACGATATAGCGGTAGTGATCAGGGGCCGCCAAGGGGCCTATTGTTAAGGATTTTTTGCCATATAGATAGCATATTCGGGTGGCATCAAACAAAGGCCTTGAGAAGCACTTTTTCCGGCACTTCGGACCAGTTTAGATTCGATAGTTGGTCTGCGGTAATTTCCAGACCGCCCTTTTCTATTTTTATGATTAAAGATCTAAGCTTATCAAATCGGTTTTTCAAAATGGCCTTGGGATCGTCCTTTTTCCGCCATAATCCCTTTTTAAGGAACAAGGGCCCCAGCTCACCTGCCAATTGATTGAAGAGTTTGATGCTAACCATCCCATCCGTGGGGGTTGTTTCCGTGGTCTCTTTTTCCTGATGGGTAATTGTGCTTCGATAATCGGCCAGAAGCCCCCCCTTTCGTAACGACATGCCCAGAGCTCCGCCTACGCTGGACCGGAAAGACAGTGGCGATTTCCGGAAGTCTATCACGCTGGGTTTCGTCCAGATCACCTTCCAGATGGATCTCGTTGGGGATCTCGTCAAGCATCCCCGTTTTCGTGTCGCAATCTTCGCTGTCTTCTCGAGCGTTAACCAGAGCGCACCCTCACCGGCTAATAGGCGGAGTCATTAGCGCAGAGCTCAGCGAACGCGGCTATTTCGCCATGGATATCGTCGGCATCGCAGAGATCCTTGCCACGCTTCTTCATCACTTCGGGATCGGCGGCGCCGACGAGAAGCCCGAGCACCATCCCTCGATGAACGTTGTCGCCACCCGCATTCGCATCCGCTATCAGTGCTTCGAAAGGACGTTCGGCGTGATTCCAGGCGTGAAACATTGCGAGCGGAAGTCCATGTTCGGGATAGCACGCAGTGGCGAAAGCACCCATCGCAATTTGATCGGCGCCGGGATCTTCGGCCAGTGAAATCGGATCGAATCGAGATTCGCTTCGATCCATGTGGATATGCCACATGCGATCTCTCGATATATTCCCGGGACCGTTATGGTTTCGATACTCGGCGAAGAGCTCGCGTCCGGTAAGCGAGGGCATGCGAATGCGAGGCGCAGACGACTCGACGGCTTCCCGAATTTCCATGCCACGAAGCAGATCATGGAGGAGCGGCACCGATACCGATAGTGCGCTCGAAACGATCTCTGACCGGTGCGTGATGACTTGATGATCAAGTGCCGCGCCGGTGGCCAACGTCGCATCGTCGGGAATCAGCATCGAAAGGACCATCGGCCGAATCATTCCGCCGTGAGAGCCGATCGACCAGACGTTTCGCTGATGCTCTGCAGCGCTCAACGGATCGGCGCCACGGCTGTAATTTTCGAACCACCTTCGAAGATAGATTTCCGTATACGGATCGCGATTGAGTCCCGGTGTCGTCAAAAACGATACCATCGCGTTAACAAAGCGCACCGGATCGTATCGTCCCGCATCGTTGATCTGCCGCATCAAGACTCGTACGAGGTGCGCGGCAACCGTGTTATCTCCGGCGTTGAGCCCGTGGTGGTAGTGGTACCGTTCGTCGGCGACGACGACGGCGTTTCCGTGTGATCCCTCGCGTTCGCTCAACGCGAAGCCCATTTCGGAATACGTTGTATCATAGAACCGTGCGTGATCGTGCAAGATGTCGTACGGACGTCCCAGTTTTTGAGTCGTCTTGACATCAGGACGATAACGCATCCCAATCATAAACGC
>JASJCE010000008.1 GCA_030066155.1 Desulfobacterales bacterium
TTAAGAACCCGGGCGGTCTGGTGCTGGGGCAAAAATTTGAAAACCTAATATCGTTGTATTCGAAGCTCGGCGTTGAATATGAAATCTGGGATATGGACGACGTCATCCGGCGCATGCCGATTTATTCTGATGGGGATTATTCTCCGCCCAGACGGCCGGAGGATGATACCTTCTTTGACCAACCGTCGCGAAAACTCGTTTCGGCCATTTACACCCCCTCCAGCGGCTACATGAGCGATCCCCAGCTGTCTGCCCGCAATTTGCAATCTGCAGCCGAATCGCTGGGAAGCCGCTTTTTTTTCAAAAGCCCGGTGATTGAAATCCGCTGTTCCGGCGGAAGCATAACCGGCGTAACGCTGGATGGTGGACAGCAAATCGATGCACCGATAGTTGTCAATGCGGCCGGACCCTACTCATTTGTGATCAACGACATGGCCGGGATTCAAAACGGAATGAACATCAAAACCAGAGCCCTGCGGCATGAAGTGCATGTCGTACCGTCTCCCAAAGGATTCAATTTTGAAAAGAAGGGGATGGTCATTTCTGACTTTACGAATGCGACCTATCACATGCCGGAAGTCGGCAACCGGATACTGGTCGGCAGTCAGGACCCGGCATGCGATCCGAAAATATGGATACCCGATCCGGATCGCTTCAATCGTCAGGTTACCACCGACCAATGGCGGGCCCAGGTTTACCGATTGGCCCAGCGAATTCCAGGTCTGGGGATACCCGATAAACCCAGAGGACTGGCGGATCTCTATGACGTGTCCGATGATTGGATTCCGATCTATGACAAATCCGATCTGAATGGATTCTATATGGCGATCGGCACCAGCGGCAATCAATTCAAGAATGCTCCGGTTGTCGGAAGATTAATGGCGGAGCTCATCCATGCATGTGAAAACGGGCATGACCACGACCGGGATCCGGTTAAAATCAAAGGCCGTTATACCGGTCATGTGTTAGACGCCGGATTTTACTCCCGACTCAGACCTATCCATCGGGATAGCAGCTTTTCGGTAGTCGGATGAAAAGGTTTCAGTGTTCAGGTTTCAGGATTTATTGATATAAGTTCCTCGGCTGCCCCTGACACTAGAACTTTATCATCTGTCGTCTAACTTCTGTCATCTGCCTTCTGTCATCTGCCTTCTGTCATCTGCCTTCTGTCATCTGACTTCTGTCCTCTGCCGTCCGTCATCTGTCCTCTGTCCTCTGTCTCCCTATGCCTTTTTTTCTTTAGAATAAACTAAAGCATACCGATAACGCATCTTGGACGACGAGAAACGCCATGCACAATGAAAATTTAATATTTGAGGAGATTAGCCATGTTGGATATGACGATATTTGCTGAATATACTCTTCAGGATATATTGACGTGGGCCGGGATTGCAATTGGAATTTTAGTCGCAATTTCGATTCTTAAAAAGATTTTCAGACCAGAAAAAGTCGATCCCTATATGCAAACGGCAACATGCAGCGGCTGCGGGTGGCAGGGCCAGGTAAGCCGCCACGCCGGAAAATGCCCGGGCTGCAATCGACCTCTCGGTGACCGCACAATCAATTCGACCCCCGGAAACGATGCCCAGATCACATAAAAAAAGTGATATGCAGTATCGGCGTAACGGAATGCTGAAATACCGAGTATGATGGATTGAATTTCGGCTTATTAATCCAGAACCTATTAGCCGCTGAATTCCAAAACCAGATCCTTGAACTCCTCGTATGAAAATTCAAATGACTTAAAACGTGAAAATATTTAACGTCCAACGCCCAACGTCCAACATCGAACTTCCAATGTTGGACGTTCGTTAGTTTCCTTTTCGATCAAACTCGCCGCTCTTTGGGCCAGAGGCGGGGCTGACGCCTGACACCTGAAACCTGAACACTGAAACCTTCCTTCTGTCTCGTTGACATACCGTATATCAATCGTATTTTCCTCTAAAACTTGAGTAATTAAATCTAACCACACTCTAAGGAGGTAACGATGCGGCTTGATGGAAAGGTAATCGGTATTCTTGCCGGGCCCGGGTATGAAGATTTGGAATTCTGGGTGCCCTGCATGCGGGTACAGGAAGAAGGTGCGGAAGTCAAAGTCATCGGCACCAAAGCCGGACAATCCTATACCAGCAAAAGCGGTGGGCTGACAGTTGAATGTCAGGTCGCCGCCAACGATATTTCCGCCGATCAGCTGGATGCCCTTCTCGTACCGGGTGGTTGGGCTCCGGATAAGCTGCGACGGGATAAAAGTATTTTGAAACTGGTGCAGGATATGAACGATCAGGGCAAGATTTTAGGATTCATATGCCACGCCGGCTGGGTTGCGGCCAGTGCCGGCATCTGCAAGGGTATACGGGCAACGGGCAGCACCGGCATCAAAGATGATATGGAAAACGCCGGCGCCAGATGGGTGGATGAACCCGCCTTTCGAGAGGGAAACCTGGTCTGGGGGCGCGTGGTGGAAGATATCCCGGATTATTGCCGGGAATTGATCAAGGCCCTAATCACCTGATTTGAAAAAAGGAGATCGGGTCATGCCCACCGATGAGGAAACTAAAATTCTCAAATTGCTTGCCAAAGAATGGGACCTCAGCGGTCCTCCCGGTATCCTTGATATCAGCGATATCATTGCTGCCCTTGACCTTGCACCCAGCGAAACCATGCAAGCATTAAAGTCGCTTTTTGAAAGCGGTCTGATCGATATGAACTCGCTGAAAACCAGTGCTTTTATGACGCCTGAAGGCTATTCAACACTCGAAGCGCTGTAAACACGCCGGCAGTTTTTTTTCTCTTCCTTTGTTCTATAGCTACTTGCCGATTTGGATTTTGCATTCGGTCAAGAATAATGGTAGTGGATACCCTATAATGGATATCCTTAAGCCAGCAATTTCCACCCGAAACCTGTCTACGATCCCGTCAGAAGCGCAGCGGAAGCGGGGACACCTGCCGTCGGCGCTCTCGTACCCAACAATTAGCCGAATCATCAATTAGGGTGGACCACAGCCGGGTTTAATGAATCCGCATCTGTACTCGCGGTCGCGACTTTCTGGCATCAGCTGATGCTATCTCTTTGAAACCAGTTGACCGTCAGATCATCTGATTCCCATTACAGGTCATCCCGCTATAACGGGATGAGAATTGAAGGTTCTCGAAAATTCATAACGAAAGGAGATTGGCGATGAAACTTAGATCTGTATTCACTTTTTTCTTGATTTCAGCAATTTCGCTGGTAACTGTGCCCGGCCATTTCGGGTGGGCAGAAACCTGGGAGCCCACTGAGGCCATTGAGTTCATTGCGCCTGCAAATCCGGGAGGCGGCTGGGACACCATTTGTCGTACATCAGCGCGTGTGCTTCAGAAGACAGGCGCGATCACCAAACCGATTTATGTGGCCAACATGCCCGGAGGCAGCGGATCGGTCGCCATCGCTTATGTTGTGCAAAAGCGAAAGGCCGATGCGCACCTTCTTGTGGCGGCCTCCAATTCCGTCACATTCAGTATGGCTATCAAAAGAGCGCTGTATACCTATGACGACGTGACACCTCTGGCCCAGATCGCCAGTGAATACGGGGCCTATGTCGTCCGTGCGGACTCGCCCCTTAAAACACTCGGGGACCTGGTAGCGGCGCTCAAAGCTGATCCGAAGTCCGTCACCTTCAGCGGCGGTTCGGCACCGGGCAGCATGGATCATATCAAAGTCGCCCTGCTGGGAAAAGCAATCGGCAAGAATCCACTGGAACTTGTTTATGTGCCCTTTCAGGGTGGCGGCGAAGCACTGGCCTCCCTCCTGGGCGGTCACACAGCGGTCGCTTCTCTGGATGTTTCTGAGGTGGCCGGTCAGCTTGAGGCCGGCAAAGTGCGCATACTGGCGGTTCAGTCGGAGAATCGACTGAGCGGATTTCCGGATTTACCGACAGCCCGAGAGCAGGGCATTGATGTCGTCTTTCCGGTCTGGCGCGGACTGTACATGGCTCCCGGCGCGCCCCAACCGGCAGTGGATTTCTGGACGAAAACCATCAAGAATATGGTTGCCAGCCCCGAGTGGAACCAGGAACGGCAAAAACTGGGCTGGGAACCCGTCGTTCGCTTTGGAGGCGATTTTAAGACCTATGTCAAGAATGAACTGACCGGTTACCAATCGCTGCTAAAGCAGCTTGGCTTTTTAAAATAGATCTTCATTCTGACAAAAGGTGATGAAGGAATGACCAGAGTGCGTTTCGAAGCTGTGATAATGCTCTGCATTGTGGGCTTTTATGTATGGGAGGGCCTGAAAATACCCGCATACTACAGCTTGCCGGGCGTTCCCGGCCCTTCCATCTTTCCGGTTATACTTGGCGTTGTGATGACCGCAGCAGCCCTGTGGCTGTTTATATTTCCGGGTTCTCCATCCAGAAAAGAGAAATCCGCATCCGCAGTTCCTCGCTGGCAGGGTGTCCTGCAGGACAGCTGGCGTTTTTACCTGATGTGGGTATTGTTGATCGCCTACGTATTTTTACTGCCGTTTTTGGGATTTATCATCTGCAGTATCGCTTTACTGGCGGTCTTTTTCTTTTTGCTTGGCGAAAAGCGCTGGTATATCGGAATTTTGATTGCCTGTGTTTTTTCAATCGGCATTTATTTGCTGTTTGCTAGGGCCCTGCAGATCAACTTACCCATGGGAATTCTGGAAGGTATTTTGAAGCCATAGCTCTGAAGGCGATGTATGCTTGACAATCTCATATACGGATTCGGTGTGGCTTTTACGCCGTTCAATTTGCTGCTCGCTCTGGCCGGTTGCCTGGTCGGCACCGTGATTGGTGTTCTGCCTGGACTGGGGCCGACAGGAACGATTGCGATATTGCTACCTCTGGTCTTTAGCTTGCCGGCCCCCTCGGCTTTAATCATGCTGGCCGCTGTTTATTACGGCGCGATGTACGGCGGATCGACGACATCCATCCTAGTCAATATCCCGGGCGAATCTGCATCGGTGGTCACAACCATAGATGGGCATAGGATGGCGATGAAAGGCCGCGCCGGACCGGCACTGGCGATATGTGCCATTGGTTCTTTTATCGCGGGTACCTTCAGCATTGTCATTTTGACATTTATCGGTGAACCGGTCGCCGGTTTTGCCCTGCGTTTTGGACCGGCCGAATTCTTTTCATTGATGCTATTTGGCTTATCGACGGTCGCCAGCCTGACCGGAAAGTCGGTCGCAAAAGCGATTATCTCCACCGGACTGGGGTTGATGACGGCCACCATCGGGATCGATCTGGTTTCCGGAGCACCGCGCTACACGTTTGGGAATCCGTTTTTGCTCGATGGTATCGATTTTATCGTGGTTGCGATCGGGATGTTTGCCATTTCCGAGGTGGTCATAACGGCCGAAGAGCTCAGATCCGGCAAACGCCAGCAGATCGTAAAGGCTAAGCGGCTGTGGATATCGATGAAGGAATTTATTTACAGCATCGGGGCCATTATCCGCGGAACCGTTATCGGTTTTTTTGTGGGGATACTTCCGGGAGCCGGTGCCACGCTGGCGTCCTTTTTGTCCTATGACATCGAAAAACGAGTTGCCAAACACCCTGAAAAATTTGGGCAGGGCGAAATTAAAGGGGTTGCCAGCCCGGAATCGGCCAACAATGCCGCCAGCGGTGGCGCACTGCTGCCGCTGTTGACCTTGGGGATCCCGGGCGGCGGCGCCACGGCGGTGATGCTGGGGGCCCTGATGATGCTCGGCATCACCCCGGGACCGCTGTTATTCCAGAAACATCCGGACCTCGTATGGGGATTGATCGCCAGCATGTATCTGGGGAATCTCGTGCTGGTGGTGCTCAACTGGCCGCTCGTCAATCTTTTTGCCCGTATCATGTACATTCCCGCGCGTTACCTGATGCCGATCGTACTGGTGATTTCAACGGTCGGGGTCTGGTCTTTGAACCACAGCAAAATGGATCTGGTGCTGATGGGCATCTGCGGTGCGATCGGCTACTACATGCGCAAACACGATTACCCCCTGGCACCGGTCCTGCTCGGTCTAATTCTGGGCGGAAGGATGGAACAGTCCTTCCGCCAGGCGTTGATACTATCCCGGGGAGACCCCATGATTTTTTTGCAGAAGCCCATATCGGTGATTTTGCTGTGTGGGGCACTCCTTTTTTTAGCCCTGCCTTATCTCCTCGAAAAATCCCGCCACCTGCGTCTGGCCAGAGAAACAGCAATGGATGATGAGGGCTAAAAGCTGTATCAATGCCGCTTAGGGCGGCAACTTTAGCTAAATCAGCAGATTATATTTGCTTTTCCTTTCCTCGCAGCGTTTCGACAACGTCGGGACTGTACTTGAACTTAGCGGAAGCGTGTGTTGGTTCGTCACCTCTTGACTTAAAACCGTCATCTGCCAGAACTAGCAGGGAAAGGACCGCAATCGGCCAAATATTCTGATCTATTAATTAATTCAGAATCTATACTCTCCTGCAAACGATCTGGATGCAATACAGAATTCCATAATAATCGAAGAAAAATCAAATAAATTCAATGGCCCAGCTGCAAATTGGCTATCGGTAAGTAGATAATTCTTGACAACATTGGTGCAGCCTGATACCTGAAGCTTCAGCCATCAATTGCTTTTATGGTGGTTTTGAGAATCTTGCCGATTTTTCCGGGGTGCTTCATTGCACACCTGATCCTGCTTCAAGTACGACTAAATAAACGCCGAATTGCTATTTTTCTCGTTTATAGAGAGTGACAGAAAGGGGTGCCGTTTAAGGCAATTAACGTTTACTCAAATAAGGAGGAGACATCATGAAAAGCAGATTTAGGTTTGACAACGGCAGCAAAGGCATTTTGACGGCGATTATGGTTTTAGTCGCCGTTTTTTTTGGAATTTCAAATGCGCTTGCCGATTTCCCGGAGCGTCCCATCACCCTTATTTGTCCATGGGGTGCCGGCGGGGGCACAGATACGGTGGCGCGTGCTCTGGCCGCTGCCATGGAAAAAGATCTCGGCCAACCTGTCAATGTAGTCAACCGCACCGGCGGTTCAGGCATTATCGGACATTCGGCATTGGCCAATGCGAAGGCGGACGGATACACTATCGGCACCATTAATGTCGACCTGTCGCAGCTGGTATGCAAAGGTCTGACAGATCTGAGCTACGACAAGTTTACCCAAATCGCGCTGATCAATGCTGCTCCCGCCGGATTGGAAGTCAATGCCAAATCGCCTTTTAAATCCGCCCAAGAGCTGTTGGATGCCATCAAAAAGGATCCCCCCCGAACTTACAAAGCATCCGGAACGGGCACCGGAGGCATCTGGCACCTGGCCTGGGCCGGCTGGCTATATAAATCGGGCGTTGATCCCAACAAAGTTCCATGGGTTCCGACCAAAGGCGAAGCACCTTCTCTGAAAGATTTGGCTTCCGGATCGGTCGATGCGGTAACGGCACCGTTGTCCAGCGCACTGCCGTTGATCAAAGCCGGCAAAGTCCGTCCTCTGGCCAATATGGATACCGAACGGTTCGGTCCGTTGCCGGATGTTCCGACTCTGCAGGAGGCCACCGGTACGGAATGGTCATGCTTTACCTGGCGCATGATAGGCGCTCCTGCCGGTTTACCGGATGATGTTAAAAGCAGACTGGTGCAGGCCGTCAAGGCAGCCTTTGATAGCGAGGAGTTCACTGCCTTTATGGCAAAAAGAGGTTTCAAAAAAACCTGGAAAGCACCTGCGGAAGCCAGGGCTTTCCACCAGCAACAAGATCAATCCATATGTGAAGTCATGAAGGCCGTAGGCATGGCAGAGTAATGATTTTCGCACATTGAGTATGTTTTCAAGAGAATTGATTCTTCTTTAGCTGAAATCGTCGGGTGGCTTGCAAATTCGGAAAATCTTGACCGCAATTTTTGTCAGTTAAAGAGAACGGCAAACGGGAGACGCATAGATGCGCATCAACGACGCGATATTGGGAATCATTACAGTGGCAACGTCGATTTTCATAATAGTGGTCGCACGTACGTTTCCCGCATTGCCGGGCGTACCATACGGTCCCGGCGTGTTTCCCACCATCATTGCCGGATGCATGATGTTGGGCGGCGTTATCCTTATTTTTAATGGAATCCGGCAACTGCCTGAAATCGGATGGCTCAAGCTGGACCCATGGGCCAAAGCCCTGCGAAGCTATATAACATTGGGTATAATTTTTACGGCATTATTGTTCTATATTTTATTCTCCGACAAACTCGGATTCATCATTACCTGCGTGCTGATTTTATTCCCGTTGCTTCTCTGGACCCGGGGTTCTGAACGCATTCTTTCATCATCGATTATCTCGGTTTCCTTTTCATTGATTATCTATCTGGTCTTTGTGAAATTTATGCGGGTACCCCTGCCCAGTGGCTTGCTGCTTGGGATCTTTTGAGATGAGTTGCCGTCTTAATTCGCAGTACGGTTTAATCAGGCTCCTATGGAAAATATTCTCCCGGCAATAAAGCTCGTTTTCAGCTGGAAAGTTCTGTTGGTAATTATCGGTTCGTGTGGCTTCGGTCTATTCACCGGGGCCATGCCGGGTATATCCGCCACTGTGGCAGTGGCGCTGCTGGTTCCCGTCACGTTTTACCTTTCACCGGAGGCAGCTCTGGCGGCAATGGCCACAGCCGTGGCCCTGGCTATTTTCGCCGGCGATATCCCGGGCGCATTGCTGCGTATTCCCGGAGTGCCTTCTTCGGCAGCTTATGCGGATGAAGCTTACGCCATGACCCGCAAAGGTTTGGGAGAAAAAGCCCTGGGTGTGTCCCTGGTATGCTCCGTGCTCGGAGGCTTGTTAGGAGCCGTTGCACTCAGCCTCTCAGCGCCGATGTTGGCGGAATTCGCTCTCGAGTTTCAGTACTACGAATATTTTTGGTTGGCTTGTATGGGATTGACTACAGCAGCATTTGTTTGCGGCGATGAACCGGTAAAAGGCATGATCTCGATTTGTATCGGCCTGCTTCTGTCAATGGTGGGTTTTGATATGATATCCGGAACCCCTCGCTTCACTTTCGGCATTCTGAGTTTGATGGAGGGAATTCATTTTATCTCGGCCCTGATTGGCGTTTTTGCCGTGGGAGAAGTATGCCGCAATTTGACTCGCGTCGGCAAAGGTCCGGTTGTTGTCGGGACTGGGGGCGGACATGTTTTCAAAGGCACCGGGCGCATCGTTTGGAAGTATAAATGGAACCTGGCGAGGGGACCGATCATCGGTACCGTCATCGGCGCGCTGCCGGGGGCAGGCTCTGACATGGCGGCGTGGGTGTCTTATGCCGTTGCCAAAAAATTTTCCAGAGAGCCGGAGAAGTTTCTGACAGGCCATCCTGAAGGAATCGTCGCAGCCAGTTCATCCAACAACGCCAGTACCTGCGCAACCTGGATCCCTTCGATTGTGTTCGGTATTCCAGGGGATTCGGTAACTGCCATTGTGATCGGCGTGCTGTTTCTCAAAGGATTGGAGCCCGGCCCGGCCGTATTTCTCGAGAATGCCCCGCTGGTATACTCAATTTTCGTTTCGTTTTTTATTGCCAATATTATCCTGTTGCCGATGGGATTTTTGGCGATTAAGATTTCCAAACAAATGCTGCGTGTCCCCACGGAAGTTTTGATGCCGCTGGTGCTGATATTCTGTATTGTCGGCAGTTTTGCAATTAATAACTCCATTATGGGCGTCAGTATAATTTTGGTATTGGGATTCCTGTCGTTTATAATGCAGGAAAACGGGTTTCCCGTGGCACCGCTGATTCTCGGCATGATCATGGGCGAGCTGCTGGAAGAAAACTTCATGCAGGCAATGATAGCGGCCGACGGCAATGTTTTGGCGTTTTTCAGCCGTCCCATTGCGGCTTCACTCGGAATTGTAACTATTCTGGTATGGTTTTCACCTCTGCTCAGAATGGTGTTTGCCCGAATTCGGCAGCAGGTCGGCTGGAAGGCCAAATCGAACCGTAACGAAAATCCATGTGGATCCTGAGGAGAAGATTCGCTTCTGCAATTGGAAAATCGGGATATGGCTGATTTAAACAACAAAAAAGCGCCCATTGATATAACCAATATCAATGAAAAGATATACAGTTTAATTAAAGGACGCATTACGCATTTTGAATACCCCCCGGGTTACCCGCTGAATATCCGCAAGCTGCAGGTTGAATTCGGCGTCAGCAACAGCCCGATCAAGGATGCGCTATTTCGGCTGGCCGGCGAGGGGCTGGTTGAAATAACCTCGAGAAAAGGCACTTATGTCAAAGATATTTCGGTCGAGGACCTTTATGAAATTGAGGAAACCCGGGTCATCCTGGAAGTCGGTGCAGTGGAAATAATTGCCGGTGAGATTACCGACGAGCAGTTGGAGCGCCTTGAATCGCTATACCAAGGGACCCTTATCCCGGAAGAACAATTTGAATACAGTCGGTTTATGGAAAAGGACAGCCGGTTTCATCTGGAAATTATCAAGATGACAAACAATAAACGGCTTCTCGACATTTACAAACAATTAAATGCTCACGTACACATCACGCGCTTTCAATATGCCCGCAATCGCAAAAAACCGCTGGCCTGGACCCATCAGGACCATTTGGATATTCTTGCAGCGCTGAGGGAGCGGGACCCGGACAAAGCCAAAAAAGCGGTTCGCATTCATCGAATCAAAGCCCGGGATGCGTTTCTCAAGAAGCGAAAGCAAAAAGAACCCATTGAATCTAAATGAGGAAAGGATAAAATTATGACCTGGCCAATCGAGCATTTTCACTATATTCCCGCGTCATCGAGCTTTATCGAAATGATGCCCGGGGCAATGAAAGCCATGACACAGTGTGCCGGAGTCAAGCCGGGGGAGAATGTGGTTATCGCCTGCGACACCAACAAATTACGCCTGGCAGAAGCCCTGGCTGCGGCGGCTTACGCCGTTGGTGGCATGCCGACCGTGGTTTCATTTCCGCCCACCGGGGCACATGGAGCGCAGGTTCCAAAGGCTGTCGTCGGTGCCTGCGCCGTTAGTGACGTCTTGTTTATGCCGACCAGTTGGTCAATGACGCATACCGATGCCCGCATCGAGGCCATTAAAAACGGATCAAGGGTTTGCACGATGTGCGAGGTCACCGAAGACTGCCTGTGTGCCGGGGGTATTTTAGGTGATTTCGAAGAGAATGATCGCATCGGACGCAAGATTGGAGAACTGTTGGCCGGCGCAACCGCTATTCGCATGACCTCTGCCGGGGGCACCGATCTGACCGCCGAAATAACCGGAAGGCCGGTCCAATATGAGACCGGGCTTTTTCGGGAACCGGGCCAATTTGCGGCGTTGCCCAACAGTGAACTGAACATATCTCCAATTGAAGGTACCACCGAAGGGCTGATTGTGGGAGATGTACGTTTAATGGGGTACGGCATCATCCGTGCAGAGCCGGTCACCATCGAGGTCAAAGCAGGCGAAGTGGCCGGCATCACCGGCGGAAAAGCCGCTGGTTATTTAAGAGAAACCCTCGAGGCGTTTAACGACCGTCGTGCATATAATTTGGCCGAGTTTGCAGTAGGGCTTAATCCGGCCAGCCGAACCTACGCCACCAACCTTGAAGATCTTGGCAAGCTGGGTTTCGGTCATCACGGAATCGGCAGCAACTATGCCATTGGCGGTTCGGTGGCAGCCCCCTGTCACATCGATATCATCTACGCTGAAGCCAGCCTCTACATTGACGACAAACTTATTCTGGACAAGGGGAAGATCTTGATTTGATGAAGAATCTCAGAAGCCAAAAAATTCTTCACAGACCCCGGTGGTCAAAAGTGCGGGCCCTGTTTAAGTCGATGGGTTACAGCGATGCCGATCTTGCGCGCCCCCTGATCGGGATCGCCAACTCGTGGAACCGCATAGTTCCCGGACACTACAATCTGCGAAGGGTAGCAGAATATGTGACCCAGGGAATTCTGCAGGCCGGCGGCACGCCTTTAGAGTTCGGCGTCATTGCCGCCTGTGACGGCATTGCCACCGGCCATGAAGGCATGCATTACGTGCTGCCGTCCAGAGAGATTATTGCCGGCAGCATCGAAATCATGGTGCAGGCCCATAAGCTGGACGGCATCGTGATGCTGGGCTCGTGCGACAAGATCGTGCCCGGTATGTTGATGGGTGCCGCCCGGCTGGATGTGCCCGCCATCCACGTTGTCGGCGGACCGGCAGAAGGCGGCTGCGAATTCGACGGCCGGGCTGCAGATACGACTTCAATTGCCGAAGGTCTGGGAATGCTCAAAGCCGGCAGAATCGATGAGGAAACTTATAACCGGCTCGAAGATCAGGTAATGCCGACCTGCGGCTCATGCTCGTTTATGGGGACCGCCAACTCCATGGCCTGTGCAGCCGAGGCCATGGGCATGAGCCTTCCGGGAACGGCCAACATTCCGGCAACCCATGCCGATCGTCTGCGTGCCGCCCAGCATTCCGGCCGGCAGATAGTGGAACTGGTGCGCAGCGGAATCTCATCCCGTCAGATTATCAGTCGCCTGGGCATCGAAAACGCTATTCGCCTGACGGCTGCCATCGGCGGGTCGACCAATATGGCATTGCATTTGCCGGCGATTGGATACGAAACCGGAGTGCAGATTTCCATGACGAATTTTGACGAGCTGTGCCGGACAACCCCCCATATTGCCAAAATGAATCCGGCAGCCGCGGCAAATGTCGCTGACTTTCACCTGGCCGGCGGCGTGAAAGCCGTCATGAGTGAAATCCTGCCGCTGCTTCATGGGGACGCAATGACGGTGACCGGAAAAACCGTTGCCGAGAACCTGGTAAACACACCCAAAGGCGATCCGACTGTTATTAGAACCTTTCAGAATCCGTGGAGCAGTCAGGGAGGGTTGGCGGTTCTACGCGGGAACCTGGCTCCGGATTCCGCCATTACCAAGCCGGCGGCCATTCACCGCGACATGCAGACATTTGCCGGTCAGGCCAGGTGCTTTGACTCCGAGGAAGACGCCAACCAGGCGATCATCGACGGTAACATACAACCCGGAAACGTCGTTGTAATTCGCTACGAAGGACCCAAAGGTGGCCCGGGAATGCGGGAGATGGCCACGGCGATGAAACTGCTCTACGGCTGCGGAATGGCGCTTAAAACAGCGGTCGTCACCGACGGCCGCTTTTCCGGGACCAACAATGGTTGTTTTGTCGGTCACATTTCCCCCGAGGCCGCAGAAGGAGGGCCCATTGCTGCTGTCCGTGATGGGGATACCATCACCATTGACATTCCAAACCGGACCATACGTCTCGAGGTAGACGACGAGGAAATCTCCACCCGCCTTGCCGGTTGGCAAAGGCCGGTGGATAAAATTACCAGCGGATACCTTGGCTTATACGCCAGGTTAGCCTCCTCGGCAGCTGAGGGAGCCGTCCTGAAAATAAATTCTATGTCAGATATCTAGTCTCAGGCATAAAATGTGAGGGTACAAAAATGGACTTACATCTATCGGGCAAGACAGCGATCGTAACCGGCGGCAGTGCAGGAATTGGTTTGGCCTGCTGCAAAACACTTTATATGGAAGGTACCCGAATCGTCCTGGCAGCCCATGAAGGGGTTGATTCGGCGGCTGAGTCCATCCGGCAGCAGGCTGACGGCCAAAGAAATGATGAGGTTATTCCGGTTCAGGTTGACCTTTCCCAGGCCGATCAAGCCGAGGCGGTCGTTCAAACGGCTATAGAAAAGACGGGTCGGGTTGATATTCTGGTGAATTGCGCGGGGGCGGCACGCGCTGGCGCTTTTCTCGAACTGACCGATCAGGATTTCCTTGACGCCTGGACCCTGAAATTACTCGGCTATATCCGCATGATTAAAGCGGTTATACCCCAAATGAAGCAGCAAAAAGATGGGCGAATCATTAACATAGTAGGAGCTGCGGCAAAAACGCCTTCGGCAACATTTCTAACCGGAAGTACGGCGAATGCCGCTCTTGTCAATTTTACCCGCGGCATCAGCAAAGAACTGGCACCGCTGCATATACGGATAAATGCTATATCGCCTGCTCCGACGGAAACGGAACGTGCCAGAAGACTGGCAGAGCAAACTGCCGAAGCGCGGGGGGTCAGTCTGGAAAAGGTGATGGAGGAGTCAACAAAAAGTATTCCCATTGGCCGCATGATCAAGCCGGAGGAGATTGCGGCATTGGCAGCTTTTTTAGTGTCTGATCTCGCCGCTTCGATCACCGGTGCTGAAATTCTCATAGATGGCGGATTGACGCCAGGTGTCTGACAGGCGGACAGACACCAGATCTCATCTCCAGATACAGGGGATCAAAGGTATGCGCTACTGTCTAGCTCCCCCGACTTGGAAGTTGATGGCTGTACCGACGGCGATGAGTTCGATCTCGGTTCCGATTCGTTGGATATTTCATCGACGCCTTGAGAAGCAACTGTAATTTTTCAGGCCCAATCGGCGGGGCAATAGGCCGGTCGCCGTGACTGAGTCAGCCGGATTCTCCTGCCTGCCAACACAACGATCAGCGGACCAACCAGCAGCCAGCCGGCCGCTGTATCGGCCCCGGTGTCGTCGGAGCAACATCCAGGACCATCGTATTCAGCACCTGATTCCAATCATCATTCTGTTCAGGGTGAATGAGCTTAACCCAGCCGCAGTATCCTTTGCGCATTGTCTCGAAATATGGCCTGCCGATTGGCTTTTGATGTATTCATGCCGGCAACGCTGGCAATGGCATCACCCGTGAAGGCTCGACCGGCGGTGGCTTCCATTGGTGCGTCAGTCCCGAAGAGAACTCGTTCGGATCCGAAAAAATCGCTGGCGATTTCCAACAGTTTAGGCTGGTTACCCTGGGTTGCGGTGTCACAATAAAATTTTTTGAAGTGTTCGATATATGGCTTTGATATCGTGGTGGGTTGATTTTTACCGGTATTTTGTTCGAAGTAGTCCCAGCCATATTGCATCCGCTGGGCATATAAGGGAATCAGCGCACCGGCGTGATGTATGATCAGCTTGAGATCCGGGTAGCGATCGAACACGCCGGCAAACACGATCCGCACCATGGCTGTCGAGCTGTCCTCCAACCAGGTCAGCGTCTGCCAAACCTGGAATTTGGATACGGACTCATCAATGTAGTCCGGATATATCGGCGGCCGTGACGGATGGATCCATAAGGGTACATCGAGTTTGGCTGCTTCAGCGTAAAGCTGTTCGTAGTCCGGGTGATCTGGCCGCTTGACTGTTGGTCCGACCACAAACATGCCCCCGACCATATTAAGCTCTTTAACCGCTCGGTTCAGCTCAGCGAGCATGATTTGGGCATTGGTCGCGGGAAGAACGGCAACTGCCGAAAATCGATCCGGATGTTTGGAGACAATTCGAGCCATCTCGTTATTTAAAATTTGAGCCGCTTTCAGACATTTTTGTGAATCGATATGGACTGCCGGAGCGGTTTCCAGCCAGGGCAGCGGCACGAGCACGGATCTTGTAACGCTAAAGTCGTCCATCAACCGCAGGCGTTTATCCGAATCGATGAGGGTTGGCGTGTTTGCAAAGAGACGGCGGAAGACATGCGGTTTCGGCCCGCCGGCGGCTTCTAAATAATCAATTATTTTCATCGTGGAAAAGTGACAATAGAAGTCGATTTTCTCTGTTTTGAGGTCATTTGCTTCGGATTGCTCGTTTTGCGATGCATGCGCCTGACGAATCGGCCATTTACCCAGGAGGATTCCGGCAGCCGATAGCCAGGCATTTTTCAAAAAATTTCTGCGGTTCATCCCTGATTCTCCAATCCATTTGTTAAACGTACTTTTTTGCACATATTTTAGGATTACCATATAATCGGATAATTCAAGTTGCTCGTCTTGCTCGTCGCGGAATCAATTGCAGTATGTGCAGTATGGGGACGGTGTTTTTTTTTCTGCGTTTCTAAATTTTTATCCACAGATTTACCCAGTTAAATAGCTTGAGGTGCGGTGTAATTCATATACGTTTTGCAGAGTGAGAAAGATAAAGCATTTCATGTTGGTTTTCCTAAAGATCTCAAGCTAAGATTTGAGCACCACTCAAAGTAGATTTCTTTACTAACGCTCAAATCTTATTTAACCGGGTGAACAGATACTCCCGATGAAATAGAGAAAAAAGATTTCATTGGGCAGGCACAGATTACACTGAATGCGGGATGCAGACTTCGAAATTTGCTGGGGTTAATTCCCCCAGCTTGCTGCGTTAAGGATAGAATTTATCATCCGTTGATACTCCGCGGCTTGCCGCGGGGCGGTTCATTTAGCCTTAATTTCATTTCTGAGGCGATGTTCTCTCTTAGGGCAACACTGCGATTGACGGTTGAACTGGTCATCTTCGATTTTTGCTATTTGGGCGATGATATGCGAAAATATTCATACGAATATTCTGCTAAAAAATCTCAAAGCCCGGGTTATTTTCAACCCTATATTGCGCAGGCTGATCATGCGATGGGGGATACAGAGCATTGAGGTCAGGGAGGCGTAATTGTATGAACAAGAAAAGTAGCCGTTCAGGAGTTTGGGACTTTGCCCTTCAGTCTTCGCTTTCAGCTTCGACCAGACACGTCGGGCTACGACCCCACACGCAGGGTTTGAAGTTCAAAGGTTAGGGTTAAAGTCCGATCG
This sequence comes from Desulfobacterales bacterium, assembly GCA_030066155.1. Lineage (GTDB taxonomy): Bacteria > Desulfobacterota > Desulfobacteria > Desulfobacterales > JAFDCJ01 > JAFDCJ01. Next base: position 16,616 of record JASJCE010000008.1, read on the forward strand.
CAATCATTGTTTGACAAGGCCTGAGGTAAACCCAATAAAAACAGAGATTGTTTTCCCCAACCAAGGGATTCAGTAGGTTGGGATCCGGTCGCAAATACTGTGCGGCTAAAATTGTAAATGCCTGTAAACAAGAGAAACCCTGAACGGTGAACCCTGAACCTGAGAACCCTTACCTATCGCTTTTTCTTTTCCGATCTTTCTTTTTGAATAATTTCTCTTTGGCCCACCGATATGCAGCTGTTGTTTTATCCTTGATCTTCACGACCAGCGGCTGATCGACGTATTGATACCCCTTTTGCACATAAACATTGCGGGCGTCATTCGGCGGCTGGGTGTCGGTGAAATGTTTGGTCCCCTCTTCATCGGTCCATGAATAGAGGGTAACCCGCTGGTCATCCTTTTGAATGGTTGTTTTTTTATGCCAGTCGTAAGACAGGAAACCAACAAACCCGAAGATTAGAATCAACGTAATAATTATTGTCTTTTTCATCAATTAATCTGCCCTCATTAATGGATAATATCTGGTTGAAAATAGTTTTTTGGAAAATTGCGAAATTCGCCAATTGAAAATTCCACGGATCTATTTTCTCTTAACGCAAAGACATAAATCACTCTTTGATCCATTTGCTTTCTCATAAACATCATTTTAGCACGATTAAGGTATGCGAAACAAAATTCTGATAAAATTTTTTTTACACTTGACAGCCAATGCAAATGGCTGCAGAATGTAACATCGTGGTACCTTCAATGGAGCGGTAGCTGAATTCTGACTTTATATTTTGTTTCCTGCACTTAAGATTCCCGTTCATTTACAAAAACGCTACTGCATCCTTAACTCTTTTCTCAATTATTCCAGCCTTAAAGGAGAGATATCATGTTTGAAGACTCTCTAAAACCACCCCAATTTATGATTTTATTAGTTTTATCGATTTTCGCCTTCAGTTCCTTCGCTTATGCAGAAAATACTCTCAGTGAACTTGATAAAGACAGTTTTGGCGTTGCCATTCAAGGTTACGACGCGGTGGCCTATTTTACCAACAACAAGGCGATCAAAGGCAGCGAAACGTATTCGTATACCTGGAACGAGGCTGTTTGGCATTTCTCGAGCGCTGAACACCGCGAATTGTTTGCGGCCAATCCAAAGAAATATGTGCCTCACCGCGGCGGATGGTGAGCGGTAAGCATGCTGACGGGCCGGTCGGCGCCGGAAGATCCTGAAAATTGGATGATCGTTAACGGTAAGCTCTATTTAGGACGGGCGAAAACAAAAGCAAATTAGCTATTTCCGTCGTCAGGATGTTAATCTGGCAAGCAATAGTCGGTATAGTGATTTAGCAAGAACTCTGTTAATCAGAACAATGTTCGACTGCGTCTTTTCAACGAAAGCAAATCTTTTATCATTTAGGTTCGAACTAAAATCGATAAGATCCCGCGAATATTCAATCCGCAATATTGACGGTCTCGTATAAAGTCAAAATTGTCGAATTTTGACTTTGTAACCTATTGATATAACTGATAGCGAAAGTTAACTTTTGCGCTTTTTGCGCCTTTTTGCGGCTATATCAATATTCAATCTTCCATTTATTTCAATCCGGCAACGTGTAGACCATCAACGATCTTTCTGCGATGGTCCGGATTGTAAAACGCTTCCCCATAAAAGTCGACTTCAAAAAACGGCGCTATTTCCATTACTTTCCGGGCTTCTTTTTGAGCTTGATCGAGATTACCCAAATGGCCATGGACGGCCGCCAGCACGATGTGGGCGCCTAAAAAAGTCGGCCATTTGGCGGTGCATTTGTTCAGCCAGCTCAAAGCCTCCTCGTACTCGTCCTTAAAAAAATTCGCAATTCCCATATTCATCAATAGGCCGGGCGATATGTAAGGATCATATTTCAGGCTGGTATGATACCAGTGCAGGGCCTCACCCGGTTTGCCCGAGTAGAGCAGGACGGGGGCCAGCAATCGATAGGTGCGCCAGTCATTGGGATTGAGTTCGATGGATCGCTTCATTTCACTGATGGCCAGATCGTATTCTCCTTTGCGCATGTAGGTGTAACCCAGTTGAGCGCGCGCAAAGGCATTTGATTCATCCAGAATGATGGCCTTTTCAAATAATTCTTCGGCCTGCTGCATGGCCAGATCGGGAAACTCAGTCCACCCATAGCCGGCGTCCCATCTGCGGACATGACCAAGACCCGCATAAGCATCCGAGTAGTTGGGATCGAGCTCAATCGCCTTCTTAAAATATTCTTTCGCTTTGAGGCTTGCATCCCGTTTCCGCTGCAAGAAATGGTGATAGCCTTTCATCACATAATCGTAGGCTTCTAAATTGTCGGTTGGTTTGGAGAATACACGCTCACGTTGGGTTTGATCGATTTTGAGTGCTAATTTCCTGACAATATTTTCGATAATCTCATCCTGCAATTTAAAGATATCGGCCGTACTTCGATCGAAGCGGTCAGCCCAGACATGATTGCCGTCAACCGCATCGATGAGTTGGGTGTTGATCCGAACGCGGTCGGCTGCTTTTTGAATGCTGCCCTCAAGAACATAGTCGACCTTGAGATCTCGACCCACCTCTCGAATATCCACTGCTTTTCCTTTATATTTAAATACCGTGTTACTTGCCGCCACCGTCAAATCGCTGAACTTTGATAAATCGGTGATAATGTCGTTGGTGATGCCGTCGCTGAAATATTCCTGTTCTTTGTCGTCGCTTAAATTGGTGAATGGTAGAACGGCAATCGAGGGTTTTACGGAAGATGACGGTGTCGGCTGTTGCTGAAGGTGGGTTGTTTCTGTGATAGATCCTTGCCGTTGGAATCCCTGCCAGACATAAAATGCTGCAGCACCAAAAATGAGGATCAATACCGCAGCAACCGCCGGCCACAATCGCCGTGCACCGGCGGTTTTTTTTTCCATTGCAATGCGGCCGTCAGCTTCAGGATCTGACCAAATTTTGTAGACCTTGATGGGGGTTGCAATGTTTTTTACCTGCTGCTCTCCGATATACTCCCCGCCAAATGCCAATTTATTTTGAATCTGATCATAGGCGCTGCCGGATATGCAAATTCCCCCGGCATCTGCCAGGCTCTCCAATCTTGCGGCGATATTGACCCCATCGCCGTATATGCGTTCTCCGTCGACAATAACGTCGCCCAGATTGACGCCGATGCGAAAAGGCATTCGCTGATCCTCGGGTATTCCCGCCTCAAACTGATTCAAACGTTTCTGGATAATCAATGCACATTTGACCGTATCTACGATGCTGGCAAATTCCGCTAGAAGATTGTCGCCGGGAGAATCGATGACGCGTCCGTGATGCTGTTGAATTTCCGCCTTCATAATGTCATGGCAGCGCTTCAGGGTTTGAACGGTGGTGACATCATCCTGGCCCATGAGACGGCTATATCCCTTGGCATCGGCGCTCAAGATGGCTGTCAATTTACGCTTGATTTGCTCTTCGTTCATCGGGGCACCTTTAGAAAAGGTTCGATAGTTGGAGGGATGATCAGAAGGCTAAAAACCTCAGTAGCAGATCTAAAGCCGGTTAAGTTAGATGAGACGCTGGAAATTGCAGAACCAACCAAATTTGTTTTCGGCTTAAGACATTCGAAGACAATATATAAAGTTATCTAAACACAGAAATCAACAATGTCAAATTTACCAAACTGCAGGACAGTTTAATATTGCCGGGCGATACACGACTATTTCAAGTCAACTATAAGCCACTGTAAATTTTAGTCGACGTCCGCTGGATTAAATCGTTGACAATCCAAACGCGATTGGATATTTCAAGCTTAATTCTTCCCGCGCATTTGACGATTCTACGCGCATTTGGCGTTTCTTTATATTAGGCTACAGCTGATTCCGATGTATAAGTCATTATTTTCACTTTCTTCGGCACTCACAACGCAACAAGAACTCACTTTTAAATATTACTCATCCAATCATTAAATTAGGTGTTGTGTTTTCAGTTTCTTAGAACTGACTGTCTCGTTTAAATTGAATAAGTTCCAGTCCAAACAGAAAGGAGGATCTTATGAGGGTTGTGAGACTTGGCACCATCACCTTTGTTGCGCTCTGCGTATTTCTCTTTATGGAGGCCCTGGTTTATGCCAAAACGCCATTCGTGGAGTTCGGGGTTGTCCGGCAAAAATGCTCGGTCTGTCATAAGCTGGATCGACAGGGGCGCGTGGAGGTGATCGAGGAGACCCGCAAGACACCGGAGGAATGGAAGGTTGTGGTCGAGCGCATGATCCGCATCAACGGCGGGCCGATCGCCGACGCAGATTTCAATCCGGTGATCAAGGAGTTAAGCCAACATCTGATTTTGACACCCGAGGAAATGGCGGAAGTGGCCTACATTAACAGCGACGAGAACAGCCAGTACCGGGAAATACCCAAAAACGAAACCGAAAATCGCATTTTCGCCGCCTGCGTCCGCTGTCACACCTATGGCAAGATCCGCTCCCACCGCAAAACCCAGGAGCAATGGGTCGAAAACATGAATCTGCATCTTGGGTATTATCCTACAACTCTGGGTCAAATGCGGGAAATGGATTGGCCCAAAGAAGCCATGGCACTGGCGGATGTGCTTGCCAAAGAGCTTCCCATGGACACCCCGCAATGGCAATCCTGGATGCAACAGAGAAAAGATCAGGATCTTTCGGGAAACTGGACGGTGGCCGGTTTTCAGCCGGGCATGGGGTATTATGAAGGCGCTTACGCATTTAAACCCAATCCCGCAAAAGGGGAAGATGAATACCTGGTTGAAAAAGAGGTTCGTTATTTGAATGGCGTCGGCCTCAAACTGGGCGGTGAGGCAACGCTGTATGGAGAATATCATTTGCGTTACGCTCTGGCACCGACCCCTCTAACCGGTCGAATTGAAGGTGTCTTTGATTTGGATGCTGACAACATGGGTTTTGAGGGCAAATGGTGGACGGTCGTGCAGGATACCAATGCCTTCGGCAACGAGGCGTTTTATAAGGCCGGTGGAGAGCCCCGAGCCTTTGCCCTTTTTCCGCAGGCCTTGAAGAAGAGCGATGGGGGACAGGAACTCGCGTTGATTGGTGCGGATTTACCATCCGGTTTGACTGCGGCAGACTTTAAGTTTGCAGATTCCAATGTCAAGGTCATGCAAGTCAAACGCATGGACAACGGTAAACTGATGTTGGATATCGTTGCCGGCGCCAATGCCGCAAATGGTCCATCCAAACTCAGCGTCAACGGCGTTGCAGGTGATTTGTCTCTGGTTATTTTTGACAAGCTCGACGGGATCAGAATCCTACCGGCACTGGGACGCGCGCGGGTCAGCTGCGGTGCCGCATATCCGCCGCATGGAGTCCAGTTTGTGGCCCGGGGCGTGAACTACGGTGCGGACGGAAAACCGGACACGGCCGATGACTTGATGCTGGAACCGGTGGCGGCGCAGTGGTGGTTGGAAGAGGAAAAGACTCGCGATAACGATGACGATTTAAAGTATCTGCAGACGTCGGTGCTCAATGGCCTATACACACCGGTTACGACTTACGGGCCGATTGAATCCCGGTTTCAGCGCCGGGAAGGCGTCGGGCTGATCGCCATCGGCGCGTCGTATACGGACGGTGGACAGGAATTTAAAGCCCGCTCATTGTTGGGCGTAACCGTGCCGGATTTTATTACCCATATAAAATAACGCCAGGCAGATATGAGAAATTACCAGGTTGCGGAAACGAAAACGATCCAGGTAGATGGCCAGGACTATCTCTTTCTGGTGGCGGATAAAGCCATCTTCGAGATGGATCGGTCAACTAGGGCCACGCTTGTTGAACTGGGTCGAAAAAAACCGCTGACACGGCAAGAAATTCTGGCTGGCCTGACGGGAATTCCCGCCGAAGACCGGGATGAATTTTTTCGAGAACTGCTGAAACGTCGCGTGCTCATTGCGAAAAATGAATCCGTTTCAGGGCATGACAATTCTCAAATCCATCAAGCATCGATACCGCTGAAGACTTTAATCCTTCACCTGACAGATGCCTGCAATCTGCGCTGTGACTATTGCTATCACACCGAATGGTCCGACAAACCTGTGGAAAAAAAGGTGATGGACACAGCGGCAGCCCATCACGCGGTTGATTTTCTGATTGAGCAATCGGGAGATCTGGGTGAGATTGTGCTGGTCTTTTTCGGCGGAGAGCCCCTGTTGAATTTTAAGCTGATTCCGGCGGTCGTGGATTATGCTCGCCAAAAGGCCTCCGCCAAGGGCAAAAAAGTCAATTTCGCCGTTACCACCAATGGTACCCTTCTGCGAGACGAGATCGTTGAATATCTTCAGCACAACAACATCGGGGTCACGGTGAGTCTGGACGGCTTCGATGATATTCATGATCGGTATCGCCGCTTTCCGGATGGCAGTCCGTCGTATGCCGTTACGCTCCCGAAGCTCCAACGACTGCTGGACCAATCCAATCACCGTCCGGCGGTTGCCAGGGTGACCCTGGTCGATAAACCGGATCGGGTGCCACAAATTTTGGATCACTTGCTCAAACTAGGTTTTGCGGAAGTCGGGTTCGCTCCGGTGACAACCGGTCATCCGGATTTTCAATTGGACGGTCAGGCGATGGACCTACTGTTAAACGAATTTGAAACCCTCGCCGAAAATTTTCTGCAAGCCGCCCGGGAGGGGAAGTTTTTTGGTTTTTCCAACCTGATCGATCTGCTGGTGTCGCTTCACCAGGGGGAGGTTATGAATTATCCCTGCGGAGCGGGCCTGGGTCTTTTTGCGGTTGATCCCCTGGGGCGCCTGTATCTCTGCCAGCGGTTCACCGGAATCGATGAGTTTAATATGGGAGACGTATTTGACGGATTCAACCACAACAAGCTTGCGAAATTCAGAGAGGAAGCGGAAATCAGCAACAAAACGGACTGCAGAAAATGCTGGGTGCGCACCATCTGCACCGGCGGGTGCTATCACGAGGCCTGTGTCAGGGAAGGAAGTCATCTCAAACCCAATCTGCACTATTGCGAATGGATCAAGCGCTGGTCTGAAATCGGCCTGGAGGTATACTGCCAGCTTGCCGTGGAACACCCGGAGTACCTGGAACAACTGTGCCTGTCACGGGGCTATCCGGCAGAACCCGGCCTTTGAGAAAACAAAAGGAGGATCAAATGAAAAAGAAAGGGCTCAAAGCCTTGAACAAACGCGCCAAAAAACTGGAGGACCAGGATGTATTTGGTATGCAGGAGGTCGACGTGTTGACCGGCCAGCCGATTGGATGCACAACTGTCTTTGATACCGGCTGGGAGACCAATCCACGTCCGACAACCCCCATGGGAAATTGCGTTTCCAGCGCCAGGGATTTTACGAGCTGCTCCGGCCCGTGCTGGTGGCCGGCCCAGACTCCGGACAATATTACCAACTGGCCGGAATTTCAAAATCAATGTCTGGCCGTTGAGAGGGACTGGAGAAATTTGAATTTTGTGGTGAAACGATAAGAAGGGAGGCTCACATGAGGCACCGTCGCAAAAGAATTATCGGCATGCTTGTGGTGGTTAGTTTTTTGATCGGCCTTTCCTCTGCGGTTATGGCCAAAGATTACATTTACGTGCCCAGTGTCAATCACCTGCATATCATCGATTGCGACTCGGACACCATTGTGAAAACCATCAGTTTCAACGACTATATCGTGAATGGCATTTCATCTCCCGATGGGAAGCGGTATTACATGAATGCCTGGCATTCGGTCTATGCCGTTGATACCCAATCACAGCAGATCGTCGACAATTACCCACTCTGGTCCGATCTGAACCGCGTCGTCGTCATGCCCGGGATCGCGGTATCGCCGGACAACAAATTCCTGTATCTGAGTGTTGCGATTACCAAGAAAAAGCTCAACATTCCGCGGCTGAATGTGCTGCCGCCCCAGCTGGCGGTGTTTGACATCAAAAAGAAGCAGGTTGTCAAAAATTTCGAGATTCCGCCCACTTGCACCGCGCTGGTCAGCCCTCCCGATGATCGCAACCACGTGATTCTGCTGGCCCAGGATATTTTCAAAATCAATATCAAGAACGGCAAACTCACCAAGATGTTGGGAGTGCTTCATCCCGAGAACGGGCGACCCGGTCTGAATGCACTGGCCATCTGGAACAATTGGAGTCCCGGCAAAAACGGGGTTGTCAGCCTTCCGGCATACTCGGCCGAGGAGTTGTTTTACGTGCAGTTCGACAAGAAGGGTAAGATGAGCATGCTAAAAGCCGAGGAGATTGTTTTCGCTTATTCAAGTATTGTATCACCGGATCGGAAATATCTTTATGCCGTGATGGATGAGGTCTACAAAATCGATTACCAGACCGGTAAGACATTGGCCATGGATCCACTCGAACGGGGTACCTGCTATTCCGTGGCCCTGACATCGGACGGGAAAAAGCTCTACGTCGGTCCGGGCGGACCGGATCTGAGCGTTTATGATACGGCAACCATGAAACGTACGGGTATTATCCCCCTCAAAGGAGACGGGGTGACGATCAGTATGATCAGCAGATAAATGAAGTTTCAGATAAGCGCCGCCTCTGGCCTGAAAAAACGGCCAGTCTGATCGAGAAAAGAAACGAATGAACTTCCAACATCGAACATCGAACGTCCAACGCCGAATAATGTATTCTATCAATTTAAATTGAACAATCTATTGCACCTGATTTACTTCAGAAGTTGTAAAGTTGGAAATTCTGAGGTTCATTTCTTTTTTTAATCGATAGAGCGCAGCGTCATCAATATTGGACGTTCGATGTTGGGCGTTCGATGTTCGACGTTCAATCTGTTCACAGTTCCGTCTACGTGAAGTTTCATAAGAGGTTTATCCAGTCAAAATGGAACTCGGCGTCCACATCAGAGATGTTGATCAGGCGGCAATGATTTACGATGTCCCCGGGCATCTGGCCGGCCTTTATGGGCAGGAACAGGGCTGGTCGGCTCTGGTACCCCAGGATTCCGTGCGCTTGTACGTCGGCGAGGAGTTCTGCGTGCATCGACTGCCGCATCAGGATGAACTGGATGCCTTGCTTCAATTGGCGACAGAGAACCGATGGGAGGCTACGTTTCTAACGCCACCGCTCAGCGATCGGGGATTGGAACGGTGTGAGCGGCTGTTTGACTATTTGGAGCGAAACCTTCCCAGAACGGAAGTGGTCGTCAATGATTGGGGTGTATTATTATTTTTAAAACAGAACTATCCTTCCTTACAGCTCTCCGTCGGTCGGTTGCTGAACAAGGGGTTCAAAGATCCTCGTCTGCCGGATGCAACCAGCGCCACTCGTTTTTCGGCCGAAGCTGCTGCACTTTTCGACTGCAGCACTTTTGAGTTTGCCGGATTTCAGCAAAAGCTGCTCGATCTTCAGGTAAGCCGTCTCGAGCGAGACGTGACGCCTTACGAAGACCTCACATTGGAGAGGCCGGCGGGGATGAATGCATCTATCTATTTTCCTTTCGGTTACATTACGACAGGCAGAATCTGTTGGATTGCATCCTTTAATCAACCTGCCGCGAAAAAGTATTGCATGTCCGATGGATGCCAGCGGACATGTAATCAGATGTCTTTGAGGCTGAAGCACAGCTCCACGTCTTTGCCCATTTATCAGGCTGGAAATACGGTATTTTACCTTTATCCAGCGGATAAATTGCGCCGCCTGGTTGCGGCGACCAAACAAAAAAAGATTCGCCTGATTTATCAGGGTTTCGTTATTTGAAGCGATGAAGATTACCGCACCGATCAGTTCTGCCAAGGAAGTTGAAATGCTGCTTCACTATGGTGCCGACGAACTCTATTGCGGTGTTCGGACTCCGGAGTGGGAGGCGCATTTTGGCGATCATTTATGGATGAATCGCCGAAGCCCGAAAGGTGCGAACCTTGGATCGTGGGAAGAAATCCGTGCAGTGGCGGAAGGTGCCCACAAGGCGCAGGTTGCAGTGCACGTGACCCTGAATGCTCCATTCTATACGCAGGCGGGAATTGACTATTTGCTGAGACTGGCAGAGAAATTGGTCAGCGAGCTTAATATCGACAGCCTCATCGTCAGTGACATCAATTTCTTGATGTTGTTGGCCGAAAAGAATCTGCCCGTCGACTTTCACCTGAGTAGTTTGGGAACCTGTATCAATTCCTATGCCGTCGATTTTTATCGCTCTTTGGGTATCAACAGAATTATCCTGCCGCGGCAAATGACGCTGGCGGAGATAGAAAAAGTAGTCGCAGCCAACGGTCACAACATGGAGTTTGAGGTTTTTGCGGTAAATGACGGCTGTTTTTATGAAGAAGGCTTCTGCCAGACCACCCATGCGCTTGGCGGTCCTTTTTGTTTAACGGAGTGGCAAATCCAGGCATCTGGAAAACAGATTTCATCGACAGAGACCAAACAGCGATTCGAGGAGCTGCAGGAATATCTCTGGTATCAAAATAACTGCGGCTCTTCCTTTCAGGACGATGGACTACCCAACGGACCCTGCAGCCTTTGCTGGTTCGGCTACTTTCGCCAGTGGGGGGTGCAGTCTGTGAAAATTGTGGGGCGTGAAGCTTCTTTCTATCGTAAAATGAGGAGTCTTCAGCTGGTCAAGACCGTTATGGATGAAGTAGACGGTGATGCGGCCCCCGACGAAATCATCCGGTATGCCCGGAACTTGCGCAATACACCGGAGTACTGCGATAAAGGGTATATGTGCTATTTTAGGGATTGGTAATCCATGCAAGCTCCTTTTATAGAGCAGATCCGCTATTTGGGCCAATATGTGCGACCCCATAAAAGGGTTCTGGTCCTTTCATTGGCGCTGAGTATTGTGAGTACAGTATTAGGAATGATCCAGCCGCTTTTCGCTAAAGTACTCATCGATCATGTTTTGCTGGGTCAGAACTATACCTTCTTGATGACGCTGCTTGCCGCCGTCATTTTGCTGCTCATCATCGGTTTTCTGATTCGGGTCAGCAATAGCTATATTTACACCCGTTATTCCGCTAAAGTCCTGTTTCGGATGAGAGAGGATCTTTTTGCGCATTTGCAGAAGGTGCCGCTAGGCTTTCTGTCGAAACGCAAAATCGGGGATATTTATTCCCGCATCGCCTCGGACATGTCCGACATCCAGAGCCTCGTGACCGATACCCTTCCCGGTTATCTTTTCAATTTTCTGACCTGCTTGATAACCGCCGCGATTTTAATTTGGTTGAACTGGAAAATGGCCCTGCTCAGCTTCTGTTTTCTGCCGTTGGCCTTCTATCTGGTGTCCTTGATCAAACCCAGGATTTTAGGGCTTTCGAAACGAGTCGCCGAAACCAATGCCGACCTGTCCCACTTCCTGTTTGAATCATTGGCCGGCACGCATATCGTGCGGGCCTTTGGTGCCGAAAAATTGGAATCTCAGAAACTGGAGAAAAAACACGCGGGACTGTTGAAAACGCTGCTGCAATACCAGGTTACCGGCGCTGCTTCACGATCCGTGCCGATGCTCTACACCATTATCAACACGGTTGTGGTGTTTGGATACGGCGGCTACCTGGTGATCGAGGGTTCGCTCACCATCGGTAGTTTAGTGGCATTTACGATCTACCAGGGCCGCGTTTTCGGACCGCTGCAAGGATTGATGGATGGTTTTCTGGCTATGCAGAAATCCAAAGTCGCTCTAAGCCGGGTAAAGGAAATCCTGGATGTTGAGCCCGCTTTTATCGAAAATGGGAATGTTGTATTGAAAGACGGGCTGTTGAAAGGGGACATTACATTTGACCGGGTCTCTTTTGACTACGAGAGGGAAGAGCCCCTTTTCCGGCACCTTTCTTTTCATATACCGGCAGGTAAAGTTACGGCACTCGTTGGACCCAGCGGAGTTGGGAAAACTACAATTTGCCATTTGGTGATGCGGTTGTTTGATCCGGCCGACGGCTATATAAGGCTGGACGGATTCGATCTGAAACAGTTCAAATTGGAATGGCTGAGGAGTCAGATTGCCCTGGTATCCCAGGAGCCATTTCTCTTTCACAGCACGATTTTGGAGAATATCAGATTTGCAAATCCCGGGGCTGATGATGAAGCGGTGATCGAGGCATCCCGGGCGGCTTGCATCCATGATTACATCCAAACCTTGCCGGAACGGTATCAAACCGTTGTGGGCGATCGAGGAGCGCGGCTCTCAGGGGGGCAGAAACAGCGAGTTAGTATTGCACGAGCCATTTTAATGGACCCCAAAATTCTTATTCTGGACGAAGCCATGGCGTTTTTGGACCAAACCGTCGAGGCGCGTCTAAAACGGACCATTCAAACGCTAATGGAAGCAAAGACCATTATCGTCATCAGCCACCGGCCATCAACCATTCAGAACGCCGAAAAAATTATCGCGTTAGGCGAAGGCGGGCTGCTGTATGAAGGACCGGCGACCGGATATTTGAGTGAAGAATCGAAGCGAAGCGGTATTGGCGATGGTGCCCCCATGAGTGGTGATAGAGTTGATCAGCAGTCTTCAGGTGTCATTACGCATTAATTGAGGGATTTAGGGATTAAGGAATTGAGGAATTCAAAAATTAAAAATTAGATCGACAGAATACATTCAATCCCTAAATTCCTAAATTCGCAATTCCTAAATTATTTTCCCTGACACCTGAAACCCGATATCGATTCAAACTACGGCAGAGCCGAACATCTCTGAGCTGGCCATAATTAACAGGCTCTTATCACAGAAAAAAATGAGCATCGATATTGCAATCATCGACAGCGGCGTGAATCCATGGCATTCTCATGTTCAGGGCGTGGCCGGTGGAGTGTGCCTGCGACGACATGACACCGGAGATATTACGGAAAGTAAAGACTATCTGGATTCCCTGGGACACGGAACAGCGATTGCCGGGATTGTTCGGGAAAAGATCCCCGAAGCACACCTTTATGCGGTCAAGATTTTTGAGCGGAAATTGGCGGCACCTGCCAGCCTGCTTCTGGCGGCGATGAAGTGGGCGATGAAGAGACAGGTCGATATCATACATCTCAGTCTTGGATTGGAGAAACGTGAATTTCGACAAGATCTGGAGCGGCTCTGCCGGGAGGCATTTGAAAGGAATATCGTCATTGTCGCAGCGGCCAGAACTGCTGATGATCACGTATATCCGAGCATATTTAAAACGGTTATCGGTGTCTACTGGAACCGCGACTGCGATATGGACTGCCTCGTTTACCACCCCGGGAATTCAATTGAATTCGGGACCTTTGGACAGCCGCGTGCCCTGCCGGGTATGCCGCAGAAACTCAACTTTCGCGGGAGCAGTTTTGCGGCCGCGCACGTGACCGGAATGGCCGCTCGACTGTTGCAACAAAACCCTTCCGGCGGGCATGATTGGTTAAAAGACGGCCTGATAAAGAAAGCCAAGGAGGATATTTGGCACCATGAAGAAAAAGCGATTTTCACTTAAATTTATCTACAAGACCAAAACCGGCATTTTCCTGGTGTTGCTGCCTTTGCTCCTCGTCCTGGGAATTACCTCGCATGAACTATCAGTTCGATACGCACAGGATAAAACATGTGTGGTCTGTCACGAGATGATAGCGCCCATAAAAAAGTGGCAGGAGTCGGGTACTGCAACAAATCACAATAACTGTGCCAGTTGCCACTATGATGCTGATTTCAATGGATGGATGGCGATGAACCGGTCTGCGATAAAACAGCTGGTGGAACATTTTAAGCGAGATCCGGAAGAACCCATCAAACCGCCACCAGAGCCGCTATTTATCGATATCAACCAGGAGCCGGGTTATTACAGCATGGTTCCCAATCGTCGGTGCTATCAATGCAAGGATGCCAAAAATCACAAACAGATCGAACAGCAGATGATACATCGAAAACTGATCAATGACATTTCGAAACAGCCCTGTAAAGATTGCCATAACCACGAGATGCGAAACGGGCAGAAGTTTTACGAGAAAATTATTCCCAAAGAAGACTCATCCGGACAAGCCGGTTGAAGCGAAGCGAAAATCCCGCCTGACCGGGGAATTGAAGATTGAAGATTTGTGGATGTCGATCACACCACCCCCACCCAGGCGAATACAGCGACAAATACAAACAACGTCCATTGAAAAAACTTGAAGAGCGCATTGGGGACGCCGGAGGTAGCCGCAATGACGATTTGAACCAGTGCGAATACGCCGTAATTGGCGGCGATGAACCGAACCAGCCAGGTGGTTGTCTTTTCGTCATCCAGATACCCCAATCCCATCAACAACAGAAATATTGCCGACAGCAGCAAATAGACTGAGACATAATGGAAGACACAATGGTTCATCTTTTTTGGCAGATCGTCAAATGAAGCCCGGAGCATGGGCTTCAGGTATTGTTTGCTGCCGATTGTAACGTGGCCGATGGTAATAAACGCGGCAGCCAGTCCGGCCACAAAAATGGGGGCATTCATAGTTTCCTCCTAATTTTTCCGCCAATTTATCCGCCTGAGAATCTAATATTTTTCAAAGCTAATGTTATTTCCACGCCATAACCCGGAACATCCGATGAACCAGGGCGGCGGAAAATTTTTTTTTTTGCTGCGCAAATTTTTTTGAATTCAAATTAAGCCACAATTAGCACATGTGTCAAATCGCCCGTTATTTTCCCGCCTTGACAGCATATTTGGGTTCGCCTATACTCCTGCGGCGGCTAGACAAAGCCGCTTCCGCAACCGAAATTTGGGTGTCAGCCTGCTGTTGGCCGGGGAGCGTCCAGTTTTAGTGTGGAAGAAACTTGAAGAAGTTTCTTACTAGCACGGCCTACGGCCAAAAAAACGGCCAGTCTGATCAAGTAAGAAACTCTAATTTTTGAATGAAAAAGAGGAATGGATTCGGATCTTAAAAAAAATTGGACAGGATCAACAGGATCATTTGGATCATACGGCCTTCGGCCGACAGGCCCCTCGCCGCAGGCGAAAAAAATCCTGATAATCCTGTCTAAATAAAAATAATAAAAATCGAATCCATTCCACATATCTTGATCATTTTGAAGTTTAACACGAAAGCGGATCGCAAAATCCTGAAACCCCTGGCCCAGACCTAAATTCTATTTATTCTGGAAAATACGACATTACTTGACTCACCTAAAATGGACATTAAAAAATCCCTTGCATCGCGCCAGGGCGGGCTGAACACTGAACACTGAACACTGAAACCTATTATCGCAACATGATGGCAGAAAAAGGCTCACAAAGAATATAGCTGAGCGATTTCAGTTCAATCAGAGACTTACAAAAAGGACGGACAGTTACCATGGAATTCAGCTCATTGGAAGCCATTTCTCCGGTGGACGGTCGCTACCGGCGGGCAACTCAAAAGTTGGCGGATTATTTTTCCGAAGGTGCTCTAATCAAATACCGGGTCATGGTGGAAGTGGAATATTTTATTGCCCTGTGCGAGTTGCCGGTGCCGCAGCTGAAAGACTTTAACCGTGATTTATTTGAACCGCTCAGGCAGGTTTACCGGGATTTCAGTCTGACGGACAGCAGCCGGGTCAAAGATATCGAAAAAGTGACGAATCATGATGTCAAGGCCGTCGAGTATTTTCTCAAGGAAAAATTCGATGAGCTGCAGTTGCAGAAATTCAAGGAATTCATTCATTTCGGGCTGACATCACAGGACATCAACAACACGGCCACACCGTATTCCTTGAAGCAGGCCTGGCTGGAAGTTGTCGGCCCGGCTCTGGATCAGGTCATCGACACGCTTAAAACCAAGGCGAATGAATGGAAAGATGTCTCCATGCTGGCCCGGACGCACGGCCAGCCGGCTTCACCGACCCGGCTCGGCAAGGAAATCCGGGTATTCATCGAGCGGCTTGCGGTACAGGCCGACCAGCTCAAAGCGATCCCGTTTTCAGCCAAATTCGGGGGCGCTACCGGCAACTTCAATGCCCATGTTGTTGCTTACCCAGACGTTGACTGGCCCGAATTTGGCGACCGTTTGGTCAACGACATCCTGGGACTCAGCCGCTCGAATACGACCACCCAGATCGAGCACTACGATAACCTGGCCGCCTTCTGCGATTGCCTGAAGCGCATCAACACCATTTTGATCGACCTCGACCGCGATATCTGGACCTACATTTCGATGGATTATTTCAAACAGAAGATCAAAAAAGGCGAGGTGGGCTCTTCCACCATGCCGCATAAAGTCAATCCCATTGACTTCGAAAATTCGGAGGGTAACCTGGGAGTCGCTAACGCGGTTCTCGAGCACCTGTCCGCCAAACTTCCCATCTCCAGACTGCAGCGTGACCTGACGGATTCGACCGTGACGCGCAATATCGGCGTTCCCATGGCCCACACCCTGATCGGTTTGAAATCTCTGCTGCGGGGTCTCAACAAACTCATTTTGAACGAGGACGTGATCCGCGACGACCTGCAGCAAAATTGGGCAGTCGTCGCCGAAGCCATTCAGACCATCCTGCGGCGCGAAAACTATCCCGAGCCCTACGAAGCCCTGAAAGAACTGACCCGTACCCATACTGTCATCGATCAGCAAGCCATCGCCGAATTCATCGAGACACTCGATGTATCCCGTGACGTCAAGGATGAGTTACTACGAATTACCCCGGAAAATTACACAGGTGTGTGAATTGTAATTTCGGTATTTAAGGATTCAGGGATTTAGGAATTTAAGATTCGAGGGATTAAATGAAATGCAAAACCTTCTTCATATAGCCTATTTGGTGTCGGGTGTTTTTAAGCCCAACTGTCCGATGCTCGCGACGTCACAGGGGTGCGCTTGGTGGGCTCCCAGATGAACGAAAGGCGCCAGCAGAGCCAACGGACCGACCGCAAGGGAACCGAGGGTCTCAGCGCCTTTTGTTAACAAAGCAACCTTGTCGGGGCTCACCTTGGGATCCATTATGGCGCCTTTAACCCGCAGG
>JASJCE010000169.1 GCA_030066155.1 Desulfobacterales bacterium
TCAATGTTCATTAGTTTCTTCTCCGATCAGACCGGCTGTTTTTTAGCCGGAGGCCGTGCTTATATGAAACTTCATCAAAAAGCTCAATATAGGCCTCTTTCAAAGACCAAAATTAGCAATTATCTGTTCCATTTCAACTACTTCTCGTAGCCCCCGGGAAGGATTATTTAGGCATCGAACTACAAATAATTTCATTCACTTCGCGTTGTCGGAGTCCTTGTCCTTGCCTCCGCCATAACTTATGAAGAATGCCAGGGCCGCGATCACGAGAGCGATGCCTCCACCGTAGTTCAGTAATGCTGCCGGCTCGTCAGAACCGGTGGCTTGTCCGAGAAACGCCACTGCTAAAGCTGCAACAACGACACCGATAATTTTGTCTTCAAGGTCTTTCAAACTGTTGATTTCGAGGGGCGTGGGCAGCTTTATTCTGACATTACTAATGAACAGCCTGCGGAGCCCCACGGCAGTGATATAAGCCACTGTCGCAACCAGAAACAGATCGATTGTCTCGATTACCGCCAATGCCAGGCTTTTGGCAGCTTTGGCCGAGTAATCACCCTCGAGTGCTATTTTTGTAAAACTGCTAAAGATCCGCACAATGCCCATGATCACAGTCCCAAATGTGAGGATCACACAACCGATTACGGGAACAACTAACAGATAGCGGCAGGCTGCCAGAATGCGCGTCATCCTTGAATCCTTTTCAGAGTTAACCCGGTAAGTGTTATCGGTTATTGAAATAGCAAATGACACCTGTATAAGCGCTTTTCGCTCATTTAGGGTAAAAGCGAATTCGTATCATATCAAGTAGAATCAGGACGTCTATTGGGTATAGTTGCGATTATAGCGATAGTTTAATTGAACGGTTTGCTCATCAACTATTCTGACTGAGACAATATCTGCGGGACGATAAATCAAATAGCCAAAAAGCTCCTGGTTGTGCCCCAGGATTTCTGCAGATAGAGTGCTTTCCTTAATTTTGGCCTGCGCCTTCATTTCATCGCTTGTCACTTTTATCCACTGATCATCGAGATTAATTTTTTTATCGTTATCGAGTTTATATACAAAAGCGACGAAACCTTTTTGGAAACTGGCAACGTCCCGACCCCTTTTGTAAACCGTGTAATCTTTCCAGCTTCTCCTGAGCTCGCCTTCTTTGTTAACTTTCAATCTTTTTAGGTTACCGCGAGTACTTCCTTTGGTGCCTCCGGTACTACTGGCGCATGCCGTAATACCGAAGACCAAAGCCAGGACAATGATTATCCAATTCAAATGCACACTTTTTTTCATTTTACTATCCCCTTATATTTGAAGTCTTCGATTATTCAATAAATGATTTATCAATGACCCTAACCACGAAGAGCGTACGCGGCAAGCTAAAAAGATAAGAATATCAATTTAGGGGACGTCCATTGTAATATTGGTTTACAAATAAAAGAAATAATGATACGCAGATGCGATGCCACGAAAAGCCCGCATAGACGCCCCAGGTGCCCTGCAACATATAATTGTCAGGGGTATTGAGCGCCGAAAGATCTTTTATGATAACACCGATCGGGACAATTTTTTAGAACGGTTGGAAACTGTTCTAACAGAAACCCGTACGCCGTGTTTTGCATGGGCATTGATTCCAAACCACCTACATTTGTTGCTTAGAACCGGATCTGCGCCGGTCGCCACGGTGATGAGAAGACTATTAACCGGCTATGCCGTTACCTTCAACCGACGTCACCGGCGCCATGGGCAGCTTTTTCAAAATCGCTATAAATCCATTTTGTGTCAGGAAGATTTGTATCTGTTAGAGCTGGTGCGCTACATTCATTTAAATCCACTGAGGGCCCGGTTAGTAAAACAACTGAAGGAGTTAGACAAATATTCGTATTGCGGGCACAGTGTTCTGATGGGTAAAAAGAAGCACGAATGGCAAGACACCGATTATATCTTAAGGCTATACAACCGCAAGTATTTGACTGCGCGCCAACGTTACCGCGAATTTGTTAAAAAGGGAATTACAGATGGGCGAAGACCTGAGTTGGTGGGGGGAGGACTGATACGAAGTGCTGGAGGCTGGTCTGTGGTCAAAGCCATGCGCAGGGGTTTTGAACGGATAAAGGGCGATGAGCGAATACTAGGAGACGGCGATTTTGTTGAAACAGCATTGAAAAAGGCTCAAGAAGATTTAGATCGCAGATCTCAACTGGAAGCAGCGGGCTATGGTTTTGACTGGTTAGTTGGGCGGGTTGCGAGGCAATTGGAAGTTGAACCCAAAGTGGTATTGGCCCCTGGCAAATATGCATCAACTGTCAAGGCCCGCAGTTTATTGTGCTATTGGGGAACGCGTGAACTTGGGATGACCACCGTTGAACTGGCTAGGCGGCTTAATTTAGCCCAACCGACAGTCAGTCAGGCAGTCAAAAGGGGACAGAAAATTGCTGAAGAATTAGGCTTAAGTCTTTTAGGGGAAAAGAGACAATAATCTAATGGACGTCCCCTAAATTTCACTCAGATTTTTTAAAATTAAATTATGAAAATACCTTACCGTTCAACCGGGCGGCCGTCAGTTAGCGGAAAACACTTTGTTTGCTTATTTATTCTGCTTTTGATTTTCGCAACCGTGCAGGCAGCTGACAGCCCCAAAGTATCCGGTGTGGCGAAAGAACGTTGGTATATTCAGGATGTGCCGGACGATGTTACGCCCCGTTATCCTAGCCCGTATTTGTGGGATTACGGCTTATACCTCGATGTCGGATTAAATAAAAACTTTAACAATCCGAACAATAAACGCTGGCGTAGCAAGGGCACGACCTTTAAAATTAATCAGCCTCAAGTGAACCTGGCAATGGGTTATGTAAGCAAAGAAGCGACGTCTCAATCGCGATGGGGACTAGAATTCGGGTTGCAGGCCGGAGTCGATATAAAAAAGCTTGACCCCGAACCCCCACCGCCATCCAATGACCCGGTATCGCATGCAGATACGTGGCGCCATTTTTACCGTGCCAACGTAACTGGCCTGATTCCCCTGGGAAATGGCCTTAGGGCAACGGCCGGACTGATTGAGAGTTATATCGGTTACGAATCTTTCCTGGCGATTCAAAACCCGAACTACACGCGTGGCTATCTTTCGGATTATGTTCCCTTTTTTTTATTTGGACTCCAAGCATCATATCCTGTCAGCAATGCACTGGATGTCTCTTTGTTTGCGGTAAATGGCTGGAATTATCTTGCCGACCCAAACGATGAGCCCAGTTATGGTTTCCAGGGTGCATGGCAGATTTCGTCCCGGCTTAAATTTACCCAGAATCTATACTACGGCCCGGATCAGGAAAACACGAGTATCAAATACTGGCGGTTTTTCTCAGATTCAATCATCGAGTGGAAAAGCGATCGACTTTTACTGACAGCCAGCTTTGATTTCGGTACCGAAAAACAAGCGGATGTAAATGACAACCCGCGCTATAACTGGACGTCCGGTGCGCTATGGTTTGGCTGGCATATCGGCGGTTCGTGGCATTTGGGCCTGCGGTCCGAGTTTTACTCGGATCCGGATGGGATTGGAACGGGCTCGGAGCAGAATATTCAGGCCTATACCGGCACACTGGAATATACGATTTCGTCTCTGATCTCCAATACCTTCGTTCTCGGATTGGAGTATCGTTACGATCGTTCGACTGGAGATGAAGGTGGATTTTTCAAAGGTGATACCAATCGACTCGTTCGCGGCCAGCATCAATTGATATTTCCCGTTATGTGGGCCTGCGGTCCATAAATGAAATGGATAGGAGCAGATTTAGGGGACGTCCATTGGAATATTGGAATGACCACCGTTAATCTGGCAAGGCGGCTTAAATTTAGCTCGGCCGACAGTCAGTCAAGCAGGCAAAAGGGGACAGATAATTGCTGTAGAGCTGGGTTCAAATCTGTTCGGGAAAAAGAGCCAATAATCCAATGGACGTCCCCTAAATTTTTCTCAGGCTGTTTTTATCTAAAAACCGATTAATGCTTTTTTTGACAAGGCTCTCCGGAATCCTTTACCAAAGTTTGAAGCATTGCGGACAGAGACAGCCCGAACCATCGAGCCGACAGATGCTTGCCGCTGAGGTCAACTTGCCGCACAGATCACACGTATAATCGTCCTCCACCACATCCAGACCGCGAATACTGTGGCTTTTCTCCAGGAATTCAACCCCGGTCGCAAAGCGCCGGGGGTCATCGTGGGAAAGTTCTCGGCACCATCGAACTTTAGCCAGGTAGGACCGATAGGCTTCCGGGCCATAGGTGCCGGGCGAATGATTGTCCATGACGATCGTAACTTGCGACTCGGGTGTGAAGGAATGAAGCGGTTCGAAATACAGCCCTCCTCCGCTGAAGTTAAACATCCGACACCGATAGTAATAGTTGGGATCACCATTTAGATATTTAATTGAAGCTTTATAATGTTTGCGGGGAAAAACGCGCCTTAATTGGGTTGCCATCTTATATCTCCTTTGAGTAAACATTTGCAGGAGCCTTGGTGTTTAGAAGGAGTCGAGCAACGGGATTGTTAAAGAGAAGTGTCGTCGTATCGAAGAATTACCGTGTCGTCCAGGTTTTGATCCCGTTATTAGGCTGCCACAACCTTAAAATCGTAATAAGTAATAATTCATTGTCAAATTGAAAAATACAATATCTACATGTTTTATTTAAATCCTTTGAGGACCCGGTGGAAGCAGCGGGCTATGGTTTTGACCGGTTAGTTGGTCGTGTTGCGAGGCAATTGGAAGTCGAACGCAAAGTGGTTATGGCCCCTGGAAAATATGCTTTAAATGTCAAGGACCGCATTTTATTTTGTTACTCGGAAACGAGTGAACTTGGGATAACCACCGTTGAACTGGCAAGGCGGCTAAATTAGCCCAGCCGACAGTCAGTCAAGCAGTCAAACGGGGGCAGAAAATTGCTGAAGAGCTGGGTTTAAATCTGTTCGGAGAAAAGAGCCAATAATTCGATGGACGTCCCCTAAATTCCCTGTTGATTGCCGACCCGGCCCCATTGACCAAGCGGTTAATGGCTGACGCGAGCCTGCCGTTTGCGGTGACCCTAGTCACCAACCAGAACCCGGAGAGCAGAGCGGTTCAGGCCCGCCGCAAACCGCCATTTTCGGCCCAAACCTCGAAGGCTGAGCCGCTGAACCTCGCCTGGCCACGAGGCGTTATTTCACTGTCTCATATTGCCTTGCCTTTCCCGCCGGATGATCCGCTTTACGGGCAGGGCCCTCCCGGGGAAGACGATCTCCTCTTCCTCGGCCAGATGGCCATTCAGGGAGAACGGGATTTACTGAAGATTCCCTACAGCTTTTTGGTGCGGTTAAGATACAATCCGTTTTATGAATTTCTCGAAAGGCGCGTGATCGAATGGTTCGATTGAGAATTGGTCGACAGCCTTTTTTTCACCCGCATCGCGGCCATTGAGAGGCATGGGTCCAAGAATCGCACTGGCAATAAGTGCGATTCCAATCCCGATCAGAGTGGCGATAACTATTTCAATACCTCCGGCCCGAGCGACGTTGATTCCCTGCAGCCCAAGCTGAGTTACGATAAAAATTGAGAGAAAGAACACAAACAAGCCATAGGGCTTGCGCCTGATCGTGACAATCCGCATGAAGGCCATTATAATCTCGAGGGCTTGCAACATAAAGGTGTTGGTTCTCAAATTAAGAAGCCAAAGAGTGATGATTTAAACGCCTTTAATCGCTTTCCGTCGGGTGGTAGTCGCGAAGGAAATCATTCGCCTCGGCCACCTCAACGATAATTTGGCGCGCCATTAGCCGGCCGATGCTTACGGATCCACCGAAACGTCCCACATTAAATTGGACCCAGGTCACGGTCTCGGTGCGGCGTTCGATCAATATCTCCAATTTCTTCCCCTTGTCGTCAACAAATTTAAAAGCACTTCGATCTGTACCGATGTTTTTTTCCTCGAGTTTAAACGACAGTTTTTCTCCGGCGCGCAGGGTCGCCTGGACAACATCATCGTAGCGTGCATACCAGGCGCTGTCTGCCTTGCCCCTTCCCTTGGCATCGAATGCGACCGGGGCGCCGCTGCTCAATCCCTGCAATGCGAGCCCTGCTGTGCAGCCGCACAGGCTCATCAACAACAGAAGAAATAAAGCTGGGGTAACCACAATTTTTTTTATCATAGCTGCTCCTTGTATTTTATGGCGAGCTTAGTTCGCTTCGCTCATCCGCCGAAGGCGGAGAACTATGGAACAATGGAATGATGGAATATTGGGACCATTGGTGTTCCATCAGGTTGAAAAGTAATACGGTTCATGGGATAAACAAACCATGGATCGAAAAAACATCAACAGAGGATTTAAAAAACTCCGATGAAAAAATAAATGCAGCGTGAAATAATTTATCAGCGGCAATTCAATCTGCTGATTTCCCCAGTTGCAGCGGAATTGATTCATTGTAAACGTTCAGGTGTTATAGATTCTACGTTCAAAGGTTAAGGTTCAGGTCCGATCGAAACCATTGATTGACAAGCCCTGAGGCAAATCCGATAAAATCAGAGCCAGTCAAGTTCGTTTGGGCCGTCTCTCTTGTCGGACCAGGCTATAGGAATGATATTAAAATTAAAACCTGCCATAGATGGTCGTTTTTCAGTCTTAGACCACACTTTTCGAGGTCAAAAACACGGTTGTAAGGACTTTGGGCTTGCCTTGCAGCTACGACCCAACAGGTTGTGGGTCCTTAAGCTCAAATCCTTTTTCAAATCAGTATTTTTCTTAAAACCGCTTATTTGCCATCAAAAAGCTAGTCCTAAAACACAAAACAATCCCCTGTTTAGCATTTATTTCAATAATTTTAGAATAATTAATTTGGTCCGACAAGCATTGTCAATCCCAGTTATTATTGGAATCAACTTAACTAAAGTGATAGTTGTTGGTTACTCTATAGATCACTGGTTTGTTAAAAAGTGGAATATTTTGAAGAAAGGAGAAGCAAATGAAAAAGGTCCTTATTCTCTTATTTTTTGTGCTTCTGAGGATATTGGATCCATCCACTGCTGTAGCAGATACGACTAATTCTAAATTCACTGCTAACGCTGCATCCCCATCCATCGATGACCTAACAGCTCAAGCCGATTCGCTTAAAAGTGGCTCGAGGTTTTATGCTTCAGGTCTTGATTTAAAGGCGCTTATTCCGGAATTTATGGGGTTGGTCGATAATGCAGCCCGACGTTACAATCATGGCGTAAATGAAGGTCAACTTACAAGCTTTATTTTGACAGCCGCTCAGCCTAAACTGATGAATAGCGTTGAACGTGAGATTCCGGGCTGGAAAGCCATGGCTAGATTGCGGGGAGGGGAAACCCTCGTCCATATAGTCAGAGCGTTAATCGCATTAGATTCAATTCCGGAATATCGAAACGCCATTGCAGTAGATAAATCAAATATGCAATGGGCCGTGTTGTTGCATGATTTGGCCAAAAGACCCGTGGATCCTATCACCGGTGCAAAGATTCGAGATGCCATTCATCCATTTCGATCGGCGGTTCTTGCTGCTGAAATACTCCCCAACCATGGTTTTTATGTGACGGATCAATTTCAGGGTTCAATAGAGAGTTGGAGCGAATATACAAATCAAGCGGTTACGGCAGATGCAAAAGGCCGCCCTATACACGGCAACGCAAAGTTGCCTGGAATCATAACCGGCATAGATGAAATGTTTGAACGGAATTCTTCCACATCAATTATAGTGAAGTCTATTTTGTTTCATCAATCTCTGAATCTCTTAAAGGAATGGCCGGATGCAGCACCCTTAACCGATGGGGAATTGAAGCTATTTATTAATGACGATCTTCTAGAAGTTTTAGGTCCTTTAGTAAGAGCTGATTCGGCTTCCTGGCAATTATACAAACCTGAAAACAGAAAAAAATTCGATCAGCAAATCGAAGATAGATTAAAAGAAATAAAGTCGCTAATAAGAAAACCTTAATAGAATTTTTCTATTTTTTCATGGAGAACTCCACTATCTTTGGTTCAATAAAGGATGGCTGGCAGCTGTTTCGAAATTCATGGAAACCGATGGCAGCATACACCCTGGTGGTTGGGTTCGCAATTCTGTGTGTTTTGTCACCGTTGGGCTCCTGGGTTCTGAACCGACTGGTTGCGCAGTCCGGCGAACTCGTCGTAGGCAACAGCGATATATTGAACTGGCTGCTGTCATCCAAAGGCATATTGGCCTTGGTGCTGGGTAGCAGTCTCACACTTCTGGGACTGTTGCTTCAAGTAACCGGTCTGATCCGCATCGCATTCCAGGATGGGCCAAAAGTCAATTCGGCCGTAAGACAGGCACTGCACTGGTTGCTGACGGATCTGTATCCCCTTTTCCGATTTTGTTTATCCGCCTTTCTGCTCTGTTTACTCCTGTTGTTGCCACTGACTGTATGCCTCGGGGCAACTTATTTCCTATTTTTGGGGCCATACGACATCAACTATTATTTGAGCTTGAAGCCTCCCGAATGGATATGGACATTGGCCTTAAGCGGATTGATTTTTTTAGTTTGGGCCTCTGTTGTTGCCTGCCTTCTCTTGCGATGGATTTATGCATTGCCGCTGTGGCTCGATGGACTTCGCCCGTTTCGCTCGACCTTGACCGTTAGTTGGAAGGCCACCTCTCGAAGATTTTTCTTTCTACTACGCACAACGGGAGCCCACCTGGCAGTCACTGTTGCAGTTTCATTCATTCTGGAAGCCTGCCTGTTTGTTATTGCAGGCTTTGCTTTAAGCCTTTTTAATCAGGCGGTGCACGCTCTTTTTTACACACTTTCGGTTTATCTTGTCTCAGCTCTCATTTTGGAGATAACGATCACCTTTATTGGCATGTCCTGGGGCATGGCTACCCTGGTGATCCTCTACAGGGATCATCTGAAGGCTGAAAAGCCGCATCAAACAAAAGAGTACGATGAATTACGTGCAACAGACTCGGCGACGAGCTCTGCACATCGTTTTCATCGGTCTTGGATCGTGCTGGTGACAATACTCGTTGTGCTGTTGTCAAGCGTGCCCATCACCGCTTGGCTCTTAAATCAGAAATCCCATGGCAAGATACCACTGGTGATTGCCCATAGAGCCGGTGCGCTACATGCGCCTGAAAATTCATTAGCAGCTTTGGAGCTTGCCATCCGTCAGGGAGCTGATTACGCTGAAATCGATGTTCAGCGATCACGTGACGGTGTGGTCGTGGTTGTTCACGATGCCGACCTGATGAAAATGGCGCGGGACTCGCGACGAATCAGTCAAACCGACTATGCAGATCTGGCACAGGCAGATATCGGACGGGAATTTCACCTTGATTTCACCGGTGAACGACTGGCCCGCCTCAGCGACTTCCTCCAGAAAGCTTCTGGAAGAATCAAACTAATGATCGAACTCAAATACTACGACACCGATTCCGAATTGGCCAAGGAGACGATTCGTCTCGTTCATGAAGCCGGTATGGCAAAGGAGGTGTCCTTGATGTCGCTGGAAATATCAAGCGTAAGGCAAATGCAGCAGCTGGCACCTGAGATACCGGTGGGTTACCTTGCTGCAGTCGGTCTAGGTCGACTCACCCAACTCGATGTGGATTTTTTAGCCATATCCACTAGTGAAGCGAAAAATGTCCTTCCGCGGGTGGGCGGACGAAAGAACATGCCCGTTTATGCATGGACGGTGAATGATCGTGACGCGATGCTCGCCATGTTGGAATTGGGTGTCGACGGATTAATTACCGATGACCCTGAGTTGGCTGTTAAAGTCATCGATAGGGTAACCGAGCTATTGCCGGCCGAGCGCCTCATGCTTCGTTTTCGCCATTTGTGGGACCCCTTCATTAACCGAGGCACAGGACACGGAATCTCACACCACTTCCCTCCTGGCAATTGAAAAGAAAAGCAATGGCATTATTACTGTAATTAGGGGACGTTCATTGAATTATCGGGATGACCACCGTTAATCTGGCAAGGCGGCTAAATTTCGCCCGGCCGACAGTCAGTCAAGCAGTCAAAAAGGGACAGATAGTTGCTGAAGAGCTGGGTTTGAATCTGTTCGGGAAAAAGAGCCAATAATCCAATGGACGTCCCCCTAAACGTCCCCCTAAATTTCCGTGGAGCGCTTTAATGCCGAAGGCATCGACTTTGTCTTTCCGATCCAGACGCTGCACCTGGCCGGCGACGATAAGCGGCCTCTCGACTTCGGTCAGCGACAGGATTCCTAAAAAGGTGCCTTCTCCGATAACACGGGCCTTGAGCAGGGTGCGTTCAGGGAATCTTTGTAACCGCAAATCATGGGAGGCGGTTTACCCCAACACTTCTTTCACAAGACGTTTTGCCTGGCAGACGAGATAATGCGGTAATGAAAGAAATAGATAGGGATGTCCGAGTGCGCCATGGATTTTCACAGTTAATTCCGTTAATGACGGTGTCATGGAATTGAAACGCAGCGCTACAGGGGCTCTTTTCTCTGCTATAAAAACCTGCAGGGATTTTAATGATCCTGAAGCTCCCGCTTTGACTTCGACCGGAATGACCTTGTTATCAATTGAAAACAAGTAATCCACTTCCGCTGAAGAACTCTTTTTCTCTCTGTTCCAGTAATACAATTCCGGTTTCTCGTAGCTCAGATTTTGATAAAGAAGATGTTGACCGATAAATTGCTCTGCTACTGCCCCATTATTTACCAAAGTCAAATCCTTCACAACCTGCAGCGTCGATAGATTCAGTCCCAGTGATTGAGTCATCAAACCGGTATCCAGAAAAAGTGGTTTAAAATCTTTGGCTTTCATCTCCGCGCCAAGAGGAACACCATTACCAGCACTATGGTGAACTCTGTAAATGACTCTTGCCATTTCCAATAGATCAAGTGTGTCCGCCAGATCTTTTGATCTCTCATCAGGATCAAGACTGACATACTTAAGCTTCTTGCCCACCAACGCCGGTATTCGGTGAAAAACTCTTCGGATTCTTTGTGGATAGATACGTTTGCGGTATTTCGAAAAATCATCTTCAAATGTTTGAAGTATGCTCCCATGTTCTCTGTTGGAATGCTGAAATGATTTGAAGTCCCTATATGCTGCTACAGCTGCAGGCATTCCACCAACGATCCAGAAAATTTTCAAAAAATCTATCAATTTCTGATGTATCGATTCCGGTATGGATTCATCAGGATTGATGCCGGACAAAAACGAGACCAGCCGCTGCTGATCCAATGCCAATAAAAACTCCTCAATCGTCATTGGCCCCAGATGCAAGTACTCTATTCTTCCAACAGGCATCGAAAAATCATGCTCAGACAATAAAAACTCCAGAAGACTGCCGGCAGCGATGACAAATATATCCGGTCGTTTCTCATAAAAATATCGTAAATATGGGAGAATCTCAGGTACGGCTTGAATCTCGTCCAAAAATATTAGGGTTTTGCCAGGTATGATATCTTGATTGTGTTCCATTTCCAATAACTGCAGACATCGATCGACTTCGCCTTTGACAAAAAGCTTCGCCTGTTCCGGCGTATCATCAAAATTGATCTCAATTAAGTGATCAAAATGTTCTTCGGCAAACTTTCTAACCAGCCAGGTCTTGCCGACTTGTCTGGCGCCTCTCAAAATCAATGGTTTACGATTTTTCTGATTCTTCCAGTCTTTTAAGTCTGTAAGAGCGTTTCGATACATAATTTAGATTCTCAATTCTTTAAACCAAACAAATGATCTCACTCAAATTCGCATGTTAGCCCCATAAATTACACCCGACGGGGTTTGAGAACTTGAAGGTTGCCAGGTTTCACGACAATCAGATCTTAACTTTATCATTTCTATGTAAAAACACAAGGTTTTTTTTCACAAATATTGATAAAATAAAACCAAACCTTATGACAAAATCCGGTTCTTTGCGGCCAAGTTAAAGGTTATTGTCTTTGCCGGAGAATAAATCATTTCAATCGCTATTCAAAAAGCGATGACGTCTACTCGCAATCCTGCCGCAGCGTAGGGGGGAATTAATTTCAATAAGATTGGGAGTCAAGTCTACGCTTGACTTTTGTTAAAAAGTACCAAAGGTCAATCATAGACTTGACCCCCAATCTTTGCTGAGTCTGTACCTCGGCACCACATTGAAGTTCAGGTGAAACGTTGCCGGGATTTTTTATTTTGTTGACACTTGAAAATCAACTGAATAGATTGTAGTCATAATTCTGGTCAACCATAATGGAGGTCATAAAATGGATGTTTTATCATTATCCGAAGCAAAAATGAAATTGAGCGAACTTGTAGAGAAAGTTCAATCAACTGATGCAGAGGTCGTTATTACCAAAAATGGGCGGCCGGCTGCCGTTTTGGTAAGTCCAGATGAATTCGAAGGTTGGCGCGAGACCATTGCGATAAAAGCTGATGGTGACTTGATGGGTGAGATAAAAAAAGGCATCGCAGCGCTTAAGAAAAAATCTAAAGTATACACTTTAGAGGAGCTTTTTGAATAAATCATGCCTTCGAAAGACCGTATTCGAAGAACGCTCAGGGTGTCTGATGAAATCGTAGCTTTAATCAGAGGTTGCCACCCGCAGCTAAAAAGGAAAATCAGGGCTGGATTGCGGAGGATCTTGGCTGAACCTGAGGCCGGAAAATCCCTCAAAGATGAGTTGGAAGGATTAAAGAGTTACCGAATAAGCAGATTCAGGATAATTTATCGCATATCCTCTAAAAAAAACATCGATATTGTAGCAGTAGGACCTCGCAAAACCATCTACGAAGAAACCTACAGAATCATCAAAAAGGAATCCAATCCATAAATGGTCAATTTTGGCCCCGAAATTGGCCGTTTAGGAGCAATTTAAGGGCCATATTTTTATCTATCTTAAATAATATCGATATATTGCGGTGGCCCGACCCCCCGACTACCATTTCTAAGCAATCCAGTTTGATTTGAATCAGACTGCTGTAGGAGGCGTGCGAATGAAATTCAGCAAATTCATCATGATATTACTCACCGTCGTGCTTTTTGTTCCCAACGTCAGCGCACAAGATGTTACTTCGGTAGAATCCAAATCAACTCAGTCAAGGGATGATTATCCTTTAGAGGATGATATCGCCGCGCATCCGCTAAAGGCACCTGATACTTCCAGCCCGCGTGCGACGTTGAAAAGCTTTTTGGAAAGCCTCAACCGGGCATACCGAATTCTAATGGTGGCACATAAAAAAAATATGAAAGCTCCCGGGCTGCTCAATACGTAATCAGCTGTACAGTTGGAAAAACAGGCAAAGGGACTCTTTGAGCGCGGCGTTTATTGTCTGAACCTAAGTAAAATTCCGGAGGCCGTCAGGCAAGATGCGGGGTACGAGTCGGCAATCATGCTCAAAGAAATATTTGACCGTATCGAACTGCCGCCCTTGCGTCTGATACCCGACGCCAAGGCCATCGAAGAGGAGCAAGAACAGAAAAAAATCCCCAAACTTGATAGCTGGCGGGTGCCAAACACAAATATCGTTATTACCAGAGTAGAGGACGGTCCCCGTAAGGGGCAGTATCTCTTCACTCCTCTCACAGTCGACCATCTGAATGAGTTCTACAAGAAAGTGAAAGATCTGCCTTACAAGACAGATGCATTTATAACCCATGACTTTCTTGAATTCTACAATAGTACTCCCGGACGACTACTGCCACCGAAGTGGAGCCAATGGCTGCCGGGCTGGTTAACCGAGCGTTTTTTTAATCAGAGCCTCTGGCAATGGTGTGCCTTGGCTGTGTGGTCATGTCTCGCATTGGGGTTTATGAAGCTTATCTACCGCTGGCTTCGACCCTGGGCTGCCATGCTTTCTTCTACGAAAGGCTATTGGAGACGAGGCTTTTTTTTCCTCGTTATAGCAGGGACGTCTGTCATTACTAATTATGCTCTCGCCGAGCAGGTCAATTTAACCGGATCCATACTTAGAGTAATAGTTATCATGCTTCAAGCATTTTTTTGGTTGTCGTTGGCAATCGCAGTCTTTTATTCGGGCCAATTGGCTGGGGAAACGATTGGTGTATCACCAAAGATTGATCCGGAGGGCATTCGAGCATCTTATATACGGGCTCTATTTGGTGTTTTAGGCTTTATTGCAATGGCGGCGATCCTTATATATGGTCTCTCTCGCGTCGGCCTTTCATTGGTGCCCATCCTGACCGGTGTTGGTATCGGCGGTCTTGCCATCGCCTTGGCAGCCAGGCCAACGCTTGGAAATATTATCGGTAGCTTTATGATTTTTCTCGACAAACCGTTCAAGGTAGGCCAGCGCGTCAAAATCATGGGGCAGAATGGTACCGTGGAATCCGTCGGTCTACGCTCCACTAAAATCCGACTTCGAACCGGGCATCAGACGTCGATACCAAATGAAAAGATAACCGCTGCAGAGGTCGAAAACATCGGCCGCAGACCGCACATCCGACGCGTCTTTAACATCACCATCACTTACGATACACCGCCCGAAAAGATCAACCGCGCAGTAGAGATTCTGCGGGAGGTACAATCCTTACCCGCAGCACCTGTAACGGAACCAAAGGATATCACCGGGGCAATGGAAGATAGCTCTGAAACAACACATCATCCTAACGAAGCCATTAACCAGGAAAATTTTCCTCCGCGCGTCTACTTCAATGAATTTAACCGCGACTCACTAAACATACTGGTCATCTACTGGTATCATCCGGCCGAGAAATGGAACTATCTGAAACACGCCAACTGGGTCAACATCCAAATTATGGAGCGCTTCAACGCCGAAGGAATCGACTTCGCCCTCCCAACACAGACGCTGCACCTGGCCGGTGACGATAAGCAGCCCCCCACCTTTGGTCAACGAGTGGTTTCCGAAGAGGAGAAATCGTGATCAATTAATTTGCTCAGTGACGATTAGATGAATTTATCCAGATATTGACAGATACGAGCCTCTGGGGTAGGGGTTCTGATTTAATATATAGAAAAAGAACCGGATACCGACTGTTCCGGGAGCGGTTGATTTACCTATTTCCGTCTCTATGCGCACAGACAGAGCCGTATTTTGATAATGCTTGAGTTCTTGGGGATGTTAAGAAGAAGGGAAAAGAAAACAACTGGATCCAGACCGTCCCCGGCAAAGGCTGGTTCGCCATCCTGCGCCTCTACGGCCCGCTCGAACCGTGGTTCGAGAAGACCTGGCGGCCCGGGGAGATTGAACTGGTGG
>JASJCE010000170.1 GCA_030066155.1 Desulfobacterales bacterium
ATAAAGTGCAGGATAACCTCAACTTCGAAGGCAATACCCTGCAGCGCACGAACCTGATTTCGTCCAACCCCAACAAAACGAGCGTGCTGGGAGAGAGTGTGACCAGCATTTTTAACAACGAATTCAGCGCAGCTGGTCAGTTCGGTTTTTTTACCAACCGGGGGGTACCCCTCGAACGCATCGACTTCAGCGGTTACGGCGCCAGCATGTTCAGCAACTGGTTGAACAGCGACGCTAAATTCGCGCAAACCAGTCAGGCCAAATTCGACGTACTGATCGGACGCACCGCCCACGAAGTTATTCAGGTGCGCAGCGTGATTTATCCCTGGGGCATTTACGTAGTTCGTACCATTACCCTTTTTCGTGTGGGCAGCGGTTACGTATACCGCGTCGACAGCGGCTGGCGCGCCGAAACGGACGGGGAATACGATTTTAATTTCTCCGTAGAAGATTACGGCAGCACAAACTTCGCCGCCACCTTCGAAGACTACTACGCCGGATTCATTCCCGATCCGCCGGAGGAGATCAAGAACCTCCGTCCGTACGCTTTCTATCCCGGCGTGGTAAAACGGATCTCAAATGTCCAGAACATCCGTGAAACGACCGACTTCCCCAACTTCAACTACAACCGGCCGAAAGTGGCCGCCGAAGCCTACATGGACGAAAACGGGAAGGTGGTGCCGGTAGAAGGAACTTCTGAATTGGGAGCCGATTGGAACGTAACCCTGACGCCTGTGTTCTTCACTGCCAACGTGAAGATCGACGACGTGAAAGAGGGCGCTGTTGACGGTTCCGTCCTCTCCAAAGAGATGGTCGGTTACGTGCAGATCAACCCGGCTGGTACTCCGATTCCGCGCGATGCTTTCGCGCAGCTTCTGCGTGAGCGGCCGGAAATCGGCGGCGCCGTAGATTGCCTGGTCGACGTCGGCCAAACGGGCCAAACCATACGCATCAGCCGGGTTGAGATCAACAATGCCCTGGATGCGAATTCCCGGGAAGTATTCGTCGGCGCCGCCAAAGGCACGCCAGTGCTTCCCAAAGACGGTTCCTGGGCAATCGCCCTGCACAACGCGCAAACCGAAGAGGTGACCCCAATCTCGGAGACCTACGGCGTACCGCTTATCCGCGGTGGGGAGTGGTTGCGCGGAGGGGACGGCTCCTGGTCGGCTAACCAGCTTAACGAAGACCTACGGCTGGCTGATCCCATCGACCTGCTTGGCAATAACCCAGGCGATCTGTTTAATTACGCCTTCGTGCAAAATACCGGTTCACAAAAAACGCTCTTCAGCCAGCCATCTTTCGAACAGGGGATCAAGGTGCTCAAATCGGCCACCCAGCACTTTGCCGACGCCTACCACCTGCTCAACTCAAAAGGCATTTTCCCGAACCTGAATGACATCGACGCTCTGCTTGATTTGGATGCCGAAGACATCAGCGTCAACATCTTGAAAGAAGGCTACAAGTTAATTAAAAAAGGTACCGATGCGCTGGCCAACCCCGTGAAGAAGGCGCTACAAAAAGTACTGCCAAAAGGCCCCTGGTATTGGGTGGGCAGCGCTGGTGGCGACGAACCCGTCAAGATTTACCTGCGCTACTCGACGCCCGACGCCCCCAATTCGATCCTGGATTTCGATATCGACTCGGAGGCCAAAAAATGGGTGTCGGCCATGAACGATACCTCCATCGTGGTTGACCTGGGCGACATGCAAGAACTGTTCATCGTACGGGGCTCGTTCAATTCCGAAAAGGGCAACCCGATCTCTGTCGATAAGCCGATCCTGGAAGTCGGACCCGATCTCAAGCCGATCTACGACGTGCTGGTCATCCTGGTCGAACTTTCCCAATCCTTGGACACCGGCAGTTACGGCGACCTCTTGAAAAAAGGCCTGGAAGTGGCCATGAGCAACTCCCCCGAAACCTGGGACTATAAGTTCACCGCTGAAAAAGAGATTCCGCTGCTGCGCTTTCCGCCCCCGGCGCTCGACAGCGCCACCAGCCCGCTGCGGCTGGAAGCCAGCATGGCTATCGGCGCGTATTTCAACATGGACATGCCCACCTCGCTGGATGTGGACCAACTCATCCCGTCGGCCGGCGCCTATGTTGAATTCTACGCCCAGCTCTCAGTGATGTGCGTCAGCATCGCCGCCGCCACGGTGTACGCCGTTGGGCAAACCGAAGTGAAGATCTACGGCGACATCAAGAGCGGTCCGGGCATTGCGATGCGCCACGGATTCGGGGTGGAATTGTCGGTCGGCCTGCCAGTGGTCGGATCCGTCTCTTTGCTCTACATGGTGGGCATCGACATGGATCTGAACACCAACCAGATCGAAGTGGGCGCTTTCTTGCTCTTCAAGGGCCGCGCCGAGATACTGGGCGGTATTGTAACCGTGACCATCTACATCGAAGCCCAGGGCACCATTACCCGTCAGTTGCCTGCGGGTGTGGGCGGCGAAACGAATATGGAAGCCCAGGTCACCTTCGGGCTTGAGATCAGTATTTTTCTGGTGATTAACATCAGCTTCGAAGAATCCTGGAAAGAAACGCGCCAAATCGGATAACCCTATAGAAAACGACATAAAACGAAATATGAATAGCTTATTCACCATAGTTGCTCTCTCGCAGGAGTACAATGCAGGTGTTCTCCGCTTCAATGTTGTATTCATCCCGCGCAACGTCAGCCCACTCAATGACCTTAGCGCCTGGGGATTCCCCGGGACCGGGCCATTTGCGGAGGCGGCCGACACCTTTAAACTGGAAGCCAAGCTCATTGCCGGGCTGAATGCCCTGCCCGAAGACGCAGACGTGAACTACCGCGAGCTGTTGAACGTAGCGATTCCGGATACCGCTAAATCCATTTACGAAGAAATGAAGGCGCAATTCAAGCAGGTCGATGATATCCCTTCGGTCGACCAGGAGCCACCCCCGGTGCAGGCGACTAAATTCATAAAGAAATACCTGCCGTTCAGCTACCGTAAATCCTTCAACTTCACCAATCCGCGGACCGAAGATGCGGTGATCGACGACAGCTACTACTGCGCGTTCAAGAGCAAAGGCAGCGATCCCATGTTTGAGCAAACTTCGGATCACATCAGCTGGGGAAAAGTATACGCCCACTGTTTGCGCCATCCGGGGCTTGCCGAGAAAGCCGGTCTGATCTTCACCGATTTGACCATCACCGTGCCGAACAGCACCGATCTGACCGACGGTGGCTGGCTGTTCGTTGATTATCCCGATCCTGCGGCTGAACCTCACCTCTACGCCGATGTGCAGGCGACGCCAGGAAAAACCAAACGCTACGCTTCCCGGATACCTCCGGTGGGCCTTAACGATAGCCGCACCTTGTTTGCTCCGGTCTTGTTTCCGGTGGCCTACGGCACTCCCATATCCGGCATTTACGACGAACCCCTGCGTGAAGCGGCCGACTACGACGATGGCTTTGCCAAGATCGTGCATACCTTTCAACCGATCAGCACCAACTTCCTGCAGGAAGAAGAGGACGAAAATACGGTGCTGCCCACCAAAGACGCTGGCATCCGTCTGGGTTGGGACGATGAGCAAGTGCTGATCTGGCAAAACCGGCAACTGAAAGAAGATCCCTCCGTTGGAGCCAACCAGCGTTTGGACGCCCCCCTCGGGGTAACAAAATACTACATCGACGTCCGGATAAAGGCAAAGGAAGGGCAACCCGATAATAAATGGACCTCTTTGAACGTCGTCAGCCCCAAAACCGACCTCGCGTTGGCAGGCGTAACCATCATGGCGCAAGGCGAGGCCGTGGAACTGGGCACGGAAGTATATCCCATGCAACTGACGGCCGACAAAAACACTAATTATTGGCTGCCCTCCTACTTCACCCAATGGTCGGGCAAGTCAATGGTGTTGCCCGATGAAGACGCCAATTCTATTTACCGCATTCCGGAAGAGAAACGGAAATACGAAACCGGCGACGGCAAAATGGAAGACCTGAAAGTCGCCTTGCAGCGGCAATATAAAGGCGTTGGCCTGGAAGATATGGCACTGCTGTACGGCGAGACCTACGAATTCCGGGTACGTATGGGCGATATCAGCGGTGGTGGCCCCAAAGCGGACGACAGCCGCATTTTTGAAACCATTGCCAAAGATACATCGATCACCTTCCAGCGGCACGTACCGCCCAATGCCATGCGCATGGAAGACCTGCCCGAGAATGGCGAATTCTACGAGGGTAGCACCATCCGTTTGCGACGGCCAATCATCGAATACCCCAACGTCGAGTTCACGGGCTTCTACGATGACGTGGTGGAAAAACTGACTACCTACAGCAAGTGGACGGAAGGCAAAGGCGTAGCCGAACAATTGCCCTCCGGCGAATACACCAAAGGCGCCAACTACCCGGTGGGGCTGCCTGACCCGGATGTCAATTTGGTAGAAGTGACGGTCGAAGTCAAAGCGCTGAAAATGGATCACAAGCTGAGTTCATCGGGACGGGAAGCATACTACCATCTGTACACGGTTACGCGAGAGATGAACGATCTGGACCCCGCCGCGGAAGTGATGGGCGCCGCCGATGAGACCGATCCCTTCCAACTGATCGAGACACCGCTGGATCTGCCCCTTGTGTTTCTCGATGCCACCGTGATCGACTTCGAATCGGAGACCGACTTTGGCGAATGGCCGGTTACCTTTGCCCAATTGAAAAGTGAACCGGCAATTGTTTTGCCGACCGCCCGCGATAGCCGGATCACGTTGCGGCCGCTGGGAAATGACGATACCGGTTACAGCGCCATGGATTCGTGGAAGCGGGGAAGAACCATTCAGTTCTGGGTGCGCCAAGCCCCGGAAGAAGAACAGAATCTCTTTGATCCGGCATTTCTGACCGATGCCATTGAAGGCATTTATCTACAACCCAATCCCGTCGTTGTCCGTACCGGTACTCAGAGATTCTTGGGAAAAACGGAAGACTCCCAAACGAGCCTTATACAACGATTTGCGAATCAGGTGAACCTGAAGTCTACAGGCAATTCCCTTCTGGCTTATCCCGGCACCCGCGTGCAATTAGGTTGCGCGCGCAGCATTCGGCATTCTTTGTCTCCCGACGGAACCTCGCTCACTTTTTCCACCCAAACCGATCTGCTCAATCACTGGCTGGTAGCGGTGAATTTACGCTTGCAGCGCGACTGGAGCTGGGACGCCATGAGCCTCGAGAGCTTTTTGATTACGCGCACCAAAAAGTTCGGTCGCCAAGGCTCAAATCCGGTGGAAGAAGAAGTGGGCACCATCGAGCTGCAAACCGCCATCGACTTGCGGGCGCTCACAGATCCGGACCGATCGTTTACGCAATTGGTGTTCATCGATGCCGTTGAGCCCAAAAAAGATCCCAACGACCCCAGTGTGGATGATTTTCCGGACATCATCGAGTTGGATTACCGGGTGGTCCCTCAGTTCAAATCCGGACAAGAACCGCCAAGTATGGCCGAGCCAACCGAATTGGAACTGACCCTGCCGGTCACCACCATTCCGGCCCAAGAGCCCAGGCTGGCATCGGCCGGGGTTGCTCTCTCACCTTATGTGCGTGACGAGCGATACGCAACCACCGAGCCCCGACGCAAGTTTCTGTGGCTGGAATTGGAAGAACCGGTCAATGATCCCAATGATGCGCTTTTTATTCGCTTGCTGGCCTACGCGCCAGATCCGATGTTGACCGATCTGGGGAAATACCCCGAACTGCTGGACGCGCCGGTCGAACCGGCCATTCCACTGGACGCGGAACTGATACGCGTCATCCGGCCAGACCAAGTTGACGACAATGCAGGCCTGAGCGCCATGACTGAGCTTGAGCCGGCCCTTACCGAAGCAGGGAAACAACCCCGCCACTTTCTGGTGCCACTGCCTCCGGGGCTGCATGCCGATTCGGACGAATTGTTTGGATTTTTCACCTACGAATTGCGGGTGGGCCACAACAAGATCTGGACCACCGCCCAGGGCCGCTTCGGACGGCCCCTGCGGGTAACGGGGGCCCAACATCCCGCGCCAACGCTGTTTTGCACCGTGGAACGGACCGAAGATGCGATCAAGGTCGTCGCTCCCTATGCCACGGCGGTAGCCAATGGTAAAAACGTCACTGCCAATCTGCCGCGGACGGAATTGTGGGCATTGATCTACGCCCAGGTAAAAATGGCCGACAACCAGGATTACCGCAATATCCTCTTAGGGGAACGCAAACTCGAGTTGCGTCGTGAAGTGCTGGTGCCAGGCATCCGCGGTATCACCGCCGTCGACATACAATTGGTTCAGTCTTTTCAGAACAGCGATAAAAAGCAGTACGGAACGACCACATTCACAATTCCGGGCGTCCAGCAGGTGCTGAAAAGTTTGGGACTGCCCCTTGATTCGCCATTGAGTGTACTAACGGTCGAGTTTTTACCCACGAATTACCAGAGCCTGGTTGCAGAGCAGCAAAAGGACCTGATCGACATCAACAGCAAATCACCAGATCCGTATTTCGATGAGGAAAAGCTGACCTACATTCCACCAGGGCAAACGCCATATCCCTATCCTTTGTCGAGAGATCTAGGGAACTACCGGATCATGCGCACGTCACCGCTGGTAGCCGTACCAGAGGTGTGCCAAGAGGATTAATTAAGAGTCAATTTGCCTCATTTTTCAGTTGGTTTCATTATCTGAAGCTGCACGGGTTTACTTGATGCCGTGAGGCTGCAAGGGGAAAGGGGCAGATTGATCCACGCTTCGTAAATGCAAATCACTTTGAGGAAAGAGATTTCGATCTCCAGTTCCCTAAATTTGCGATCAATCTCTACCAGCAGCTCACTCTGGACCCGCCTGCGGAAATAAGAGGGACGTCCGTTAAATGTTTTTAAAGTTCAAAAAGCCTTTGTTTGATAGTAAATAATCAATAAAATAGGAACAAACCATAAAGCACGTGCCACACTATATCTGTCCAGAAATGGATACCAACTGTTGCTAAGAAACCGTATTTCCTAAAATAATATGCCGAAAGTAATGAAACGATTCCATTCAGGAGAATTATTTCAGTTATCAAAGCAGGGGGCACTTGATTAATGCTCTCTATCCTGAATGCAAACATTACCGAGGGCAGATGCCCTAAAGCGAAAACAAGTGCTGAGAAAATAGAAACCCCCCAGAATACCTTGCCCTGCCATTTTCCCTTCAATATCAAGGTTGATATGACCCACATCCCAAAGGGAATGAAAAACAACCGAAAGATAACTTCTTCTCCAATACCTGCCACAGCCGAAGTAACTATCGAAGTTGGAAAAGGAGGATGTGGAAGTGCTCCGAATGTGTGCAATCGTTGTAGAAATACATCCGCGAGAATAAAAAAGATACCGGTGCCTAAACCAACATAAGCCGGGATCAAAAACCTTTGGCGATTAGAGACTGCAGGATCCCAAAGGGCAGGGAAACTAAACTTTTGTGAAAGCCGCAATCCGAGGAATCCCAAACCGCCGTAAACTACCAACATCATTGCCGCCGTTAAAAGGGCCATTATCGGCTTAGATACAGGAAGCGGTTGACTGGGTAATAATGGTCCTTGAGGAAGAAATATATTCGTTGCTCCCAAAGCCGCAAGAACTATGATTAGAGTTACATAAATGCCGATTGATGGAGATAGTCTTTGTATCATAACGTACTTACCGTTAGTAAAGTCTGAGTTCTTTCCATAGCAAACCTGAGGCTTCAAAGGTTAGCAGACGATCAGAGGTGCGAACAGTTGCTTTGCTATATGTCAGTTTTATCTCCTCTATGGTTTCTCCACCTCGGAGGAAAATTTCAGTAAAAGCTGAAGATTCTGCTGCTAAACCAAAAGCTCGGCTGGATGTTATCACTACAGCAACATATCTTTCCACTTCCGCTGAAATTAGCTCATCCTGATGAGGAAGTTGAGTTTCAATAAATTGGTTGGAGGTTGCATCAAATCCGACAGCACGATCTTTGGTTACCAGCAAAGCAATATACTCCGATAAGGATGCAACTCCTTTTCCTGATTCGTCCAACCTCAAGGGCAATGCCTGCCAAGCATCTAATGAAGTGGACATTACGAAAAAATGCTGATCAGTCAAAAACGCACCTAAATAACCTCTTGAGCCGCTCCATAGCACCTTCTCTTTTGGTCGAAGATCAAAAGTGATGGTCTTTCTGCCCTCGAAAATGGCGATAATTTTACCTTTCGATTCTGCAATATCAATTAAATCTTCAATTTCTTGTTCGGCATATGAGGATATGGTGAGTCCAAAGATTAACAGGCCAATTATACTTACAAGAAATTTTCGACATCGCAACATGGCTCTCCTCCAAAACCGTCGATTATTATCAGGTACATAACCAATTTGACACAATCTTTACATACCTTGCCTAAATCAAATTAATTAAAATTCATTGAGATTCCATGAACTTCGGCCAAATATAGGTTTGCTCTAAATTTGCCCCGATTTTGACGTATCACCGACTTCACAACTTGCCAGTATCTGCAACCAAGACAAAATGCATGTTTCATCTGCATATCCAAAAACAAAACCCCACCTCCGATACCGGAAACAGGGTTTTAGGATCCATACATACGCTTTCCCTTTTACTTAAGGGTTGAACCAAATAATTGTTTAACGATTCTCAAAAGGGGAATAAAAAACAAACAGATAAGGCTGAAATTAAAAGCCTAAAACCACCGCATGTTCACCCGGACGTCAGTGCATAGACACCTTCTCTGAACCCCTATTCCACGTATTCTTTCCGTATTTTTTAGGGTCAAAATTTACTGTTTTTGAATTTAGCTACGGCCAGGTTTCTATCTGCTCAAGAGGAGGCGAAGCTTAAAATAAGCTTCCAAAAAGAGATGGAATAATCGAAAAAGATAGAGCTGATAGATTCGGTTCTGGTCAACGAATCGGTTCAGATGGGAATATTTATGACTACTTCATATCCCAAATATTAATAAGCTGTCAAGAAATCGTTAGAAATGACTACATTGTAGTATTTTAGAGAGTCGGTATATAGTGGTGACACCTTGCCACAGATAAACACGGATTTAAAAAGTATTTTATCTCGCCTTCGGCGCAGGGGTTTTGAACCATAGAATATCAGTCCGCGAAATACGCATCAAATCTCCAGTTTTCAGTTTTGAAAGATTAGCAATTGCACAAGTGCCTATCCGCCGTTGGCGGATATCATTTTAACTATCCGTGTGAATCCGTGCCAACCTGTCGCGGCGAAGCCGAAGGCGAAGACGGATCTGTGTCCCTAGAAATAAAAATGGATTTGTTTGTTTTCAGCTTTGACTCCAACTTTTATGGCGATGATCCTTATTTAATGACCTCAATTTTCACATCGATAACGCCATCCTCCAAATTAGCGATACTACTAAATGCTGAACCTGACAAATCGACAATTCGGCCTTTTATGAAAGGCCCTCTATCATTAATTCTCACGATGACGCTTTTTCTATTTTTGGTATTGGTTACCTTAATTTTTGTTCCGAACGGCAATTTCTTGTGAGCAGCTGTCTTTTTGGCCCTGTCATAAAGTTCACCGCTTGCTGTTTTCTTTGACTGAAACTTCGTTGCATAATATGAGGCTTTTCCTGATTCGGTGTATCCAAGCCACTCCGAATCACTCTTCGCGGGAGCGCTACCGCCCTCTAGTAAGGCAAAAACGATAAATAAAAAAAAGATACCGCAGGAAATCCTTAACAATTTTTTTGCGTTATGGTTAGTTAATTTCAATCTGCCTTCCCCCTCTTTAAATGTTTTTTTCGAATAAGATGCGTGACCAAAGCGTATCGGTCCGTGCATCGCGTTTACAGGATTGTTTTTAGTTTGCCTTGATTAAAAGGTGGGGTCAATTCAGCATAATTGGAGAAATTCCAAGTTTAACGCCAAACTTCGCCACCCCAATATCTTGTGCTTCCGTGCAAAATAAGAAAAGCGTGGAATGTGAACAACAACCCACGCTTTCTGACCGATGACTCTATTTGGGTAGATGTCATCGACAAACTAAATTTCGCCCCCTCAACACGAAAGGTGGCCATGACGGCGATCCTGTTTCTTTCAAAAAGTAAAAATCAAAGAAATCGGGATTGCTTAATAATTTTCAACATACAGCTCAAAATGAGCTTTAGGGTGCAAACAGGAAGGACAAATATCCGGTGGTTCAGTGCCCTCATGTACACGCCCACAATTGCGGCATTTCCATAGCGCCGGACTCAGAGCTTTGAAAACGGTGCCGCTTGTCACAGCCTCAATTAGCTTATTATAGCGTCTTTCATGCCACTGTTCCACCTCTGCAATATGGTTAAAAACGTCGGCAATTTTATCAAAACCTTCTTGCTTGGCAACGTCAGATGAGTTGGTGTACAATGTTGTCCATTCCAGCTTTTCACCTTCGGCGGCCGCTTTGAGTTGAGCCAGGGTGTCCCCAACTACGCCCGCAGGGTAACCAGCCGTAATGGTGGCTTCGCCGCCCTGCAATTGTTTGAAAAACATTTTGGCATGTTCTAATTCATTTTCAGCCGTTTCCATGAATATGCCGCTAATTTGCTCGTAGCCTTCTTTTTTGGCAATTTTAGCCGCTACGGTGTAACGGCTTCTAGCTTGTGACTCTCCGGCAAAGGCCGCAAGTAAATGTTTTTCTGTTTCCGATCCATTTAGTGTTGGCATGATTCTCCCCCTTTAGGCAATAATTTACAGATCAAATTAAAACAAAAGAATTCCAAAAGTATTAGACTGGTGGCGATCTGATTTTATTATTGATGTCTATAATAGATACAAAGGGCCTTGTGCACTAATTTAGGATAAACAAATGGCGTTTAGGGTGTATGACATCCACGAAACATTTAAAGGCGAATGAGCTTGTCAATATCACACAAGACTACGACCATTAGTACTTGGTCCAGAGGGTGGATCTTGTATGCCTTAATAGCGATATTTAACCATAACAAAGTAAACCTACATACCCTTAACCACGAGGGGATTTGAAAAATGAAAAAACTACGATGTGCCCCATTGATTCGGGTGTCCACCGAAGGACAGAAAAAGTAAGGAAGAATTGGACATTCTGCGCTGCGATCAGACTGGACGCTCGCGGCCTGAAGCGGTGCTTTGATAAAATTTCATGGAGTGACGAATTTCGAAGGATGGATTTGCTCTACGCCTGCGCAGCCGATTTGGCGAAGCGGGCCCGCTCAGTCATTCTTATAAAATCGACAAAATCCCCTAAATATTCAATACTTGTCCGCCTCTGGAGGATTCA
Source organism: Desulfobacterales bacterium (assembly GCA_030066155.1). GTDB lineage: Bacteria > Desulfobacterota > Desulfobacteria > Desulfobacterales > JAFDCJ01 > JAFDCJ01. The sequence goes on from JASJCE010000170.1 coordinate 11,263, forward strand.
TTTGACAATTTTCAATTATAGCCAAAACGCCAGGCCATCCGGGTCAACATTTATTTTTCCAAACACGCATGGAAATTCGCGCGGCACCCTCTACGGCACCCATTCGAAAAACAGGACATCACCTTCACTTGCGATATCACCCGATAATTTCGAATTTTTCCCGCCATCCGGCAAGGATGCAAACAGTTCAAAAAAGCCCAGGTTCACCTGATCGGCGATGTAGCCGATACCGGAATTGTCCGGCGCCCAGGCAAACTCTTCAACCAAACCGCCTTCCGGGAGATTTCCGGAAACCCGATCGTTGGTTTGACCGTCAGGGGTAGATGAAAAAAGCTCGATCGTATCGACCGTCCTCTGATCAGCTCGATAGGCAACCCTGACGATGTCCGGCTCCGGCGGATCCTCCGCCAGTGACCAGGCAAAATCCGGTTCGACGTCTCCCGCCATCGGGGTTCCTGAAACTTTCGTATCACCCGAGCTGCCATCCGGCGAGGTTACATATAATTCAAACGTGACAGCAAAATCCTGGTTCGCACGATAGGCAATAAAGTCGCTGTAGGGAGCCCAGGCGAAGTCGGTAACGGATCCGGTGACTGTCAGTTCTCCGGAGACTTTCCGGTCGTCTCCGCCATCCGGCGTGACCGTAAACAACTCAACAACCCCGGCCTCGTTCTGGTCTGCCCGGTATGCAATGCGGGAGTTGTCCGGCGCCCAAGCAAATTCAGCTATAGATCCTCCGTCGGTCAGTGCCGGGGTGATCTGGGTGCGACTGCTGCCATTCTGAAATACGGTAAAAATCTGCCGAGCCGTCGAATATGCCAAACGTCCGGTCGACCCCGCAGGGGCCCAAGCAAATTCCGCAACGTCGTCGGATGATAAATCGGTATTGTCGCCGCCTATCGGCAAATTAGTATATAGCTCATTCTGATTGCCAAGTCGCTGATTTGACAGATAGGCAATCCGTGAACTGTCGGGTGACCAGGCAAATTCCGTAACGTTGCCCCTGTTGGGGAAAAAGGTGCCGGACACCAGATCAGAATTCGCCAGGGTGGGCGGGGTCGAGAACAGCTCAAATTCGCCTAAAACTCTTTCATCCGCGATATAGGCAAGCCGCTGGCTGTTTGGAGACCACTCGAAGGCCCTCACCTCCCCACCGGCCGGCAGGTCACCGGAGACCTTCAAATTGCTGCTGCCATTGGCAAGATTGGTATACAGTTCAAAGCGTTCATCAATGATCAGATCGGCCAGATAGGCAATTTGAGATCCATCCGGCGACCATTTGAATTCCACGACATTGGCATCGTCCGACAATGGAGGGGAAATCCGGGTCGAATCGCCGCCACCCACCGGTACGACAAACAGCTCGAACTGACCGTTATTTTCATTGCTCAGGTAGGCGACCAGTCCACCAACCGGTGAAACCTTAAAATCGTCGCCATCGTTGTCACGATTGATGATTCCGGTAAGCTCGACAATTTCGAATCCATCATCAAAGGAGGAATACAGCTGGATCGGTTCGTTGATTTTGCTGCCGTCCCGGGCCGCTGAGAAAACAGCAGGGGGAAAATCGGAATCCAGGCCCGTCCCGTCATCATCGTTTCCGGATGACCTGAGGTTCCCGCCGGACCTGTCATCGTTTACGGGATCACCTCCAAATAAATCCCAACTGCCCCACTTGCAGCCAGAAATAAACGACACACCGGTCAGCACTAAAACCGCAAGCAAAACCGGTAAAAAACGGTTGTATTCAACTTTCATGGCTGTGCACCATAATGTCGCGTCGTCCAAGCGGCCCGATACAGTTGTCAAAAACTAAATACCAAAATAGTCCAATTCGAAAGCCACCTCTTTTTCCTTCAAACCTTGAGGCAATGGCGAATAATATAATAATCATATCAAGTCAGGGGTATAAAATCAATTCAGCGATTCCTGGAGCCAGGGTACGACAAAGTAGATCCTAAGCCGGTCGGATTTGAATATTTTATCAGAAAATTAAATTCCAAATCTCAAGCATCAAATCCCAAATAAATCACAAATTTCAATATTCAATGACCAAAGCGATCACGATATTTGTATCGCATTTATTCTTATACCCTATTTTACCGTTCATGATGCCGATGGGCACAATGGAGGTGAGCCATTTGTTTGGAATTTTGAATTTGGATCATTGGAATTTATTTGAGCCCGCCCTGGCGCGACTTGATTGGCATAAACCATCATCCGTGTTGGAATGTCAGTTAGAGGCAATAAATGCTGTCGGCGTTAATTCGGTCTGGGCCAGGGATTTGGGATTTGTAATTTGGGATTTTATATCGCTCCGTCAATTCCTCAATTCCTCAATTCTTAAATTCCTAAATTTAGATTCTAACTCTTTAACTCCCTAAATTCCTCAATCCCTAAATTTAGTTTCTAAATCCATAAATTCCTAAATTCCTAAATTATGTGTCCTGACACCTTTAACCACGAAGGACACGAAGCGCGCGAATTTGTGCTTTTCGTGCCCTTCGTGGTGGAATAACTAAGGCAGGGTAATATCTGACGGAACCAGGGACTCCAGTAATTCGCGTGGGTTGCTGATATACATTGAATGAACTGCATCATCTGATTCCACAACTGCAAATCTTTTCATCTCAGAATCATTGGTAAGATACTCATACAGTGATTTCTGCTCATCTTCTGTCTGAAATCCGTCCAAACTCATGGCAACGTAAGAGAGATCGGTCCCGGTTTTATCGAATATTCCGCGATCCACCAGTGGCCGGCCAATACGGTATTCTTCCAATTCCAATCCGACCAACTGAATGCTGGCCCAGAACGGCTCCGGGCTGTTGTAATTTTCCGTTGACACGTCATAAATGGGTGCATTTGGGGCCAAACGAATTTTCGAAGGATCGGCACCCGGATTGACGGCGAAAAACAGGCCGAGCCAATTCATGTCCGGTATGGCCACATGCTTGCCCAACTCTCCACCATCATCGACTACATACTGACTGACGGCTTCTGCTCCGTAGCCGCTGTCCGCAAAAGCCCAGAGAACCTGTTCCGGTCCAATACCTGCCATCAGGAAGACTTTTCTGATTCCGAATCTATCACGCAGCGAACTTCCATCATCGATGAGCACCTGCTGCAACATCGAAACTAATAGACCAGCCTGGCTGTGGGCCATGATCGTCCGGGGTCGAAATCCGACTTGACGTATGCGTTCCAGGGTCTTGTTGACTGTCTGAACATGATCCTCCAATCCCATCTGCCCGAAAGGCAAATCTGCTTCGCCCTTAGGAAGACTGCTGCATCCGCGCCCTGCCAGGTTAATTGCCAGAATACATCGAACCTTTCTTCCAATCGGATTTTGAGCGAATAGCTCTTTAGCCATTGGTTTCCAGGTATTGGCTGTATTTGCTAACCCATGCAGTGCAACAATCGTTTTGCCGAACCATGATCTGGGGTCCTTGTTTACTAGCACGAGAACATTGATGTCGACGCTGACACCCTGACCGATTTTAATATCCGGGAAAATAATGTTCCATTCAATAAAATTGTCTTCGGCTGCAGCTGGTGGTACCGCCGCGATGAACAGGATGACAAACAGGGTGATGAGACGCTTCATTAAAAACCTTCCTTTTGTTGCTGATAAGTTGATGAAATGCCGAACCGAAAACCTAGTATTCCCTCTCTCCAAGCAGGAAGCCCGGCTGCAGGCATTAGGGGCCGGATGCCGTGCCGGGAGTCCAATACTTCATTGCCGTGCGTTACAGATCTGATCTGAATTCGATGAGCCGGAGATATCAGGCTCGATTATGCAAATTATGTGCCAATAGAATAGTTCCCGGCCTTTTGATGTTTTGCGACCCTGGTATCTCTGGTATAAGGCCCTATTTATTGTAAACAAATCATGTTTGCGTAGGATTTGAGTATGGATAACGGAGGTGAATTCAGATCGATCCGCCGGAGGCGGACCACCAATATTCAATATTCAATAATCAATATTCATTTTCGGCTCAGCCGGGTTGGATCATCGGGTGTTTGTGACCGGACATTTCTAAAAATTGGATTCAAGATTTCAAGTTCGATTTTCCCTATGCCAAATCCTTGACGGTGTATGATTTCGTAATCAATATTTGCCAGTGTAAGGAATTCGATAGAGATGACCCAAAACGACAACCTTCTCGAGCAGACGCCAGCCGGTCTTTATTGCCGGGCGGGCAACTTCTATGTTGATCCCTGGAAACCGGTCGAGAGCGCCATCATCACGCATGG
>JASJCE010000171.1 GCA_030066155.1 Desulfobacterales bacterium
GGCGCCAAAAAGGCGCTGGCACAGGACGTCGTTGCCGGGATCGGTTACGGTGACACCACCTTTGTCATGGCGGCAGCGCCACTGTTCCAGCAAAAAGGCGTACCCTTTGTTACCTCGGGGGCAACCCATCCCATGTTGCCCCGCTGGGTGGGCGACTATATGTTTATGACACCATTCGGCGACGATGATCAATCTTTTGCCATCGCCGACTATTCCGTCAATAAACTCGGTATCAAAAATGTTGTGGTCTGGACCGACAACTCAATGGACTTCACGAAAGCATTGTCGAAGTTCTACAAGCAGCGGGTAACCGAGCTGGGGGTGAATATCGTGCTGGAAGATTTCTTTATGATGAATGACAAGGACTTCTCCGCCCAGATTGCCCGGTTGAAGAACGCCAATCCTAAGGCAGATGCCGTCTTCATTTCCGCCATCCCCAATGAAGCCGGGCTGTCAGTAAAGCAGATCCGTGAGGCCGGTTTGACGCTGCCCATCGTCAGCGGCGACGGTTTCGATACGGAGTTGGTGACCACGGTTCCCGGAGACAAACTGGCCAACGATGTCTATTTCTCAACCCATACCTATCGGGAAGACGATCGGCCCGAAGTTCTGGCATTCGTCGAGGCCTACGAGAAAGAGTACGGCCGGCCGCCGGAAAATGCGTTTGCCGCCCTGGGATACGATGCCGTTGGTTTGATCGCCAATGCCATCAAAAACGCCGGCTCGACAGATGGCAAAGCCCTGCGTGATGCCCTTGCCGGAACCAAGGGGTTTAAAGCCGTCACCGGCGAGATTACATATTCGCGCCCCACCGGAGTTCCTATGAAAGGTGTTTCTATTATCAGCGTGCACAATGGGAAATATAAGGTCGAAGAGATCTGGTTCCCGAAGCAGTAATCGGGCACGGCCAGAAAATCAGACCCATCACCAAATAAGATAGCATGTCGCCATCCCGGGATCCGGCCGGGATGGCGATATCTCCCATCGGTGTTCTGCTAATGCGGCCAATCCCAATCTAGCCGACCTGAAAATACTTGACAACTTCGTCGCTAAAACCTTATAGCAAATTCGGAGATTGAGAAGCATTACTATTATCATTGGGATAAAATGAGTATTTGCTGGGAGATTCGATGTCCGTCAAATCAGAAAGCGATGAGGATCTGGCGAAAAAAGTTCGCCAACTGGAGCGACAATCCAGAGAGTTGCAACGATCCCGGGAAGCCCTGCAAAGGAGTGAAATGCTGTTCCGTGGCCTGGTTGAAAAGCTTCCCTTTCCAGTCGCCGTGGGAACAAGTGACCTGCAAACCCTGTATCTGAATCCCAAATTCACGGAAATTTTTGGCTATACGGCCGACGATATCCCCGATCAAAACGCCTGGCGCCAGAAGCTGATGCCGGATAAGGGCTATCGGCTTGAAAAATCCCTCGAAGTCGATGAATGGATACGCTCCGATGACCAGACGGCAACTTTTCAACGTCACTTTACGGATAAATCCGGCCGGCTGCACGATATTGTCGTACACACCATCAAGCTGGAAGATCGATTTTACAATATTCTTGAGGATACAACCGAGTGGGCCAGAGCTGAAGAGGAGCTTCGCCGGTCTCACCTGGTTCTGGAACAGCGCGTCGAGCAGCGAACGACTGAGCTTACCCGGGCCAATCAAAAACTGCAGGCAGAAATCAGTGAACGCCGGCGAGTTGAAATAGCCCTGCGGGAGTCCGAAGAAAAGTACCGGCTTCTGGTCGACAATGCCAATGATGCCATCTTTGTCACCCAGGACGGAATGATCAAATTTGCCAACCCGAGTGCCATGGAAATGACCGGTTACAGTGCAATTGAGCTTACCGATCTGCCCTTTGTGGAAATACTTCATCCCGATGATCGGCAACAGCTCCAGAACCGGCATTTTGGGCGAATGAACGATGAAAAGGTCGCTGCCAACTATACCTTTCGGATCCTATCTAAAGCCGGAGCGGAGCTATGGCAGCAAATCAATTCAGTTGTCATTCGGTGGGAAAATCGGTCCGCAATCCTCAGTTTCGTTCGTGACATAACCGTAGAAAAAAGGCTGGAGCGTCAGCTTATCCAGTCCCAGAAAATGAAGGCGATTGGCACCCTTGCCGGAGGCATTGCACATGATTTCAACAACTTGATGACAACTATTCAGGGCAACGTATCACTGATGCTGTTCGATGTACCCTCATCACACCCCAACCATCAACATCTGGTCAATATCGAAAAGCAGATCAAAAGGGGAACCCGTTTGACATCCCAGCTGCTGGGTTTCGCCAAGAGAGGCCAGAGCCAAATTCAAACCGTCAATTTAAACGAACTGGTTGCGGAGACGGCCGAAGCCTTTGGGCGTACCAACAAACTGTTAGCGATTCATACAGAGCTGGCTGCCGATTTACTACCCGTCGAAGTGGACCGGACAAGGATCGAACAGGCTCTGCTGAATCTGTATCTCAATGCAGCCGATACCATGCCCCGGGGGGGGAAGCTTGTGCTGGAAACAACGAATGATAGTCACACAAACATTGCCGGACAACTGTACGAGCCCCGGCCGGGCCAGTACATCCGGTGTTCGATATGTGACAGTGGCGAGGGTATGAGCAAAGAGAGCCTGGAGCAAATGTTCGATCCTTTTTACTCAACTAAAGATATCGGTGCCGGCAGCGGTCTGGGATTGGCGACGGTTTACAGCATCATCAACAGCCACAATGGTTACATCGCGGTCGAATCTACCCTGGACAAGGGCACCACGTTTCACATTTATCTGCCGGCAGCCAATAGTGAAACAATCCCGGCCGAAGGCAAAGCCGACGAAATTATTGCAGGCTGCGGTACAATTCTGCTGGTCGATGATGAGGAGATGGTGCTGGATGTCGGCGCTCAACTGCTTGAAAAGCTCGGCTACCGAGTGACACGGGCAAAGAATGGTGAACAGGCCATTTCACTTTTTGAAAAAGATCGGGATCTCATCGATCTTGTCATTCTTGACATCATTATGCCGGAAATGGACGGCGCAGCGGTATTTGACCGACTCAAGCAGATAAAGCCGGATGTGAAAGTGCTGCTCGCCAGCGGTTACAGCATCGACGGTCAGGCAAGCGGCATTTTAAATCGCGGTGGCAGCGGATTTATCCCCAAACCATTTACCCTGCAGCAATTGTCACAAAAAATTAGCGCTTTATTGCCGCCGGCGGGAAATAAAGCGAAAAACTAGTTGCCACGGATTGATGGCAACCATCGCCGGTATTGCATCGAGAGCAGTCACTGACTCTCCCGGGACATGTATTGCCGTCTCCGAGCAAGAGCGGACAGCGGTTTGAACTCATTTCGATTTCAAATCCATAGCGCTCCGCGAATATTTTTATCCGCAGCAGATCAGATCCTTTACCGCCGGCATTGAAATCAAAAGGCTTCTTGCTTGAATAATCCATGGTATCCCGGGTCGTAAAAAATCCTTCAAATATGCGGACTTGGTCGTCCTCGGTAATACCGACACCAAAATCACGCACCTGCAAGAGTGTCCCATCTCTTCTGGGTTTGACGACAACTTCCACTCGACCCTCATCCGGGGTATTTTCGATTGCATTTTTCAGCAGACCGTCAAAGATCTTCTGCAGCGCCTCCGCCGGTATAAATAGACTGGGCGCGGCGCTTAAGCTTGAGCTTACATCAATTTGGCGATGGGCATAACGTGGCTTCAAGGCATCCAATCGGGTCTGGATAAATGCATCGAGTGTAATGGTTTCAGCGACCATTTCGTTGGTGCCGTATGTCTCGTCAATGTAGTGTCGGATTCCCTCTGTAATGGAATCATCTCCAACCCGTTCGGCGATGAGGGCTTCGAGCTCGTCCGCACATTGTGCCAGCATATGAGAAAGGATCGTTCGGGTCTGGTAAGTCTTATGCTGGATAATATCATGCACCTGATACTGCATCTCCAGCAACCGGTCTAGATTGCGGCGGGCCCGATCGACTGTGGATCGCCAGCTTTTTTCCGGCAGTGAATTCAGCCTTTTTTCGAGTGTGACCAGAGAGGTCCGCAATACGGCTATGGGCGTCTTCAGCTCATGGGACAGGTGATTGATCACCTTGTCCTTGGCCCGGTTAAGACTGGTAACCTCCCTGTAGGCTTTTCTCAGCTCTTCGGAATATCGGGCGTTTTCAATGGAAAGCACCACTGTCCCGGCCAGCATGCTTAACAGTTCCTCGTCAGCCTGATCAAAGCCACCTTCCTTCTTGTTGACAGCGCATAATGTGCCGATGGTTCGCTCCTGGCTCTTCAGCGGTACCAGCAGCAAATTCCGGGTGTGATATCCCAACTTTTTATCACGCGCGTTATGGATCTTAGAGTCAGCCGGAATGTCATTCAGGACAATCGGCCGGCCGGTTTGGATCACTTTGCCCGCCACAAGTTCATCCACGAAAAAACGGGTTTCCTTGGCTCTCTGCTGGGTCGCCGAATCATCGTAGGCGGCCCCCCGCAGGAAAAGCTCCTGGCGTTGTTCATCGAGCAGAATGACCAAGCCACCTTCGGTTTCCATCAATTCCTTGATGATCCCGCTGACGAAATCAAGCAATTCATATAGCTCCGGATATTCAGGCAGGGCCATGCTGATCCGGAGCATAGCCTCGTTGTTTCTGGCGATCCGTTTGACCCGGGTGATGTCTCTTAAAATCACCAGCACGCCGGCCGGCTCGCCACCGGCGTCCTCAAAAACCGAAGCCCGCCAGACCACATCCAGGCTGCGGCCATCCTTGGTAAGCCGTCGGGTTTCATAGCGTCGGATAACTTTCTCCGCCATCAGTTTCCGGAGGTGCTCACGATTTTCAGCTATCAATTCAGGGGGGACATAATCGATTCGCTTGCCCTGCAATTCCGCTAAAGACCATCCGAACACTTCCGTGAAAGCTGGATTCAAATAGATAACCAGACCGTCCATACTGAAAACAAGAATGGAGTACGGTGCAAAATCAAGCAGGGTGCGAAATCGGCGCTCCGACTTCAAACGGTCCTCAACTGCCCGACGGCGCTCGGTGGTGTCCTGGAGCGTCTCCAGAGCCCCCAAAACATTGCCGTCGGAATCCAGCAGGGGGGCAGCCGTAAAATAAAGCCAGCGACCGTCGTCACCGATATCCGGAAAAAAGTCCTCCGCTTCGTAGGCGCCCTCTTTAACGGTCGATTTGCGGTATTTTCCCCGATAATACCTGGCGATCTCCGGCTCCGGGGCGCCGTCCACGATCAAATCGGCCATGGTGGGTCGGGGAGCATTGTAAAACGCCTTCCAAGCGTCCCGCGTACCGAAGATCTCATCATACGCAATGCCGGTTAGATTCTCAATGGCCGGGTTGTAATGAATGACAACATGCTCTTTGTCCAGTACGAAGGTTGGAATGGGAATGCTTTCGATAATCTGAGTCAATCGCTCCTGAATTCGCCAGAAGACATCTTCCCTTTTACGGTGCCGCTTGACCTCCTTTTGCAGGGAATCTATTTTTTTCTGCAGCTCTTCATATGTTGGCTTCGACGCCATGTGCCGGAACCTCCTGATTAACGACTCAGCTCTTCCAGTATCATACCATAGGCTTTGAGGCCACGATTGAAACTACTGAGCCGGAAAAACTCATCCGGAGCATGCAGCCATTGGCCGAATACCACCGGATGACCCGCCGTGGGTAGGATCTGAACCGCTTCGATGCCGGCTGTTTTGAGGCGTTCGGCCACCCAGCCAGCCGCTCGCTGCACATCAGCCGCGTGCTCGGGTAGGCTGGAGATGCTGGGTATACGTAAAAAATCAATCAATTCCTCCAGATAACGGGGTGAATTCGCTTCGAGATATGCCGTCCAATCAGCCATCTATGAGACCTCCTCTCACGTGTCATATTTGCGGGTTCTTCGTAAATATCGATGATTGCGGATATCGGTAGCAAATTATGCCGATAATGTCACTAGATGAGTGGAATATTGACGGAGTGCAGGAGGAAGGATTCCTGAGCCATAGGTTTTGAATTTCAGATTGAAACGGGCAGGGTCGCAACGACCCTGCCCGCATGGAGGCAGTATATCTGCCGGTGGTTTCCGCAGGCTAATCAGCGTCGCATCTGAAGCGCCTGCGCATTTTAGTACGAATCGATCCGGTACTTTTAAATTCCACCCGGCGATCGTTTCGGTGTAGGTGGCCCTGAATGTTTAATTCAGATCGCTTCTCAGGCGGACAGGCGAATGTTGCCAGAACTGCCTGGCGGTCAAAGCGGACCATGATCCATTTTTTGCGTTTGCGGAATTTGTTGAAAATTCGGTCAAAAAAACTACGTCTCTTCTTTTGGTAGGCAAATATAGCAGGCTTATTATCCGGAACGATACACAGGCTTGACTCATCCACATTCCGGGCGTCAAAGCCCTTTGGAAAGGTGATTTTAGCCCAGAGGTACTTCCCCCTGCTGCCAAGATATAGCCTGCGGGGATAAAATTTCACCCGGGGCTGTACCGATTTTACCACCACCTCGGCCTGGATATCGGATGTCGCCCCCTGATCATCGGTTACCCATAGGGTCACCCGATAGCTTCCGCTTTCGGCATAAGTATGAGACGGTTTATCGTTCTTTACCCTGAGCCTGGATGCCGGCTGCTGCACCAGCAATGTCGAGTTGAAGGTCGAAATCGTCTTGCTATCGCCGAAGTCCCATTCGTAACTAACGATTTGGCCGTCTTCGTCAAAGGAGTTCGAGCCGTCGAATTGGATCTCTTCGCCAACGGTGACTTCCAGATATTCCGGTTCAATGATGGCTACCGGCTTTTTATTGGAGACCGGTCGATATGGAGGCCCGCTTATCGCATTGAGGGCTGAGCCCGTTCCGCCCAGGTAAATATCGGGCGGAAAGAACAATCCATCTGGATGTTTTAGATCACCCCTGCCCAACATCACGACAACGCCGGACCCGTCGTCGGCATAATTGGCTATCACCAGATCCTGGTTGCCGTCACCGTCAAAGTCATAATTGTCAATGGCGGACTCCGGGTTAATCGGGTATGCGTAACTGGCAACGTGGGTAAAGGTTTTACCGTCGCCGGTCCCCTGGTAGACGTCCAAAAATCCGGGAGCGCCGGCCACAATATCGACGATGCCGTCCCCGGTGAAATCGGCAGCTGCAACCCCACTTGTCTGATCACTGGCGGCGCTCTCGAATTTATAGGTCGAAAATGTCCCCGGGTGATCGTTGTCATTCAAATTGACATAAAACAACCCGTCGGAGCCAGCGGCAACGATAAAGTCGGCGTCTCCGTCATTGTCAAAATCAGCCGCATCGGCGCCGAAGGAAACATCCGGTGCGGTGTCGGGCAACAGTTTAGACTCGAATTCGAACATCCCGATGTTTGCGTACAGTCCGCAGGCGGTGCTGTTTCCCAGTGTCAGCACAAAATCCAAATCATCATCTCCATCGAAATCGGCTACTGCCATGTCCATGGGATAACGACCTTCTTTCTTTCCCCACGTATCCACGAATAACGGCTTGGCAAACTGGTTGCCGGCGCCGGTTTTCTCATAGATATAGATTTTCCCGGTACCAAATCCGATGGCCATAACGTAATCCATATCACCGTCGCCATCAAAATCACCTAAACCGTTGCCAAAGCTTATGTCCCATCGAACATCGAAATCGAATTCACGCGCCCGCATCAGAATTTCCTGTTCATATGGGGGATCGCCGCCAAAGGTGCCGTCGCCATTGCTGACCAAAAAGTTTGTATCACCACTTTGGCTTGACGAGACAACAAACACGTCATTCACGGCATAACTCGGGGCGGGGAATATAACGGCAATGATTGCAAATGAAACGAAGCCTAATACGAAGAAATTTTGTTTTCGCATGTTCTCCTCTCCTTGTTTTCGGTTTACCTCCATTTCCCGGTGCTGCCGTCTCCCCGATAAACGACGGCAGCATCGCCGGTATTTCTGCAATTTATATGTTCGGCACCCCCCCCAAATATTAGGTGCAACCTCCGGATGCTGGGTCGGCGAATCCGGACCTAAGCCCAATTGCGGATAAAAAGAAATGTGTGTCTGTCCTTATGGTTCAATAACCGTGCCAATATGGGACAATTACCTCTTTATGTAGTATTTAATTAGATTACAGCATATTAGACATTATGCCGTTTACAATCACCCTGACAACAGCTGTGAATTGCCGATTTTTGTCCATTTAGATTACATTTTTCGGTCGAATCGATTGCGGTCAACTTTAACGGTCCGGGTGTTGACTTGAAAAAAGATGATATGCTAAACACGTGCACACATCCCTGCATCTCCGGGCATTACGACCAGCCAAAAGTTATCCGAACTGCAAGATCCTATCCTGGGAAGTGTAGCCGTTGGCGATATGGAGGTCAGGTGTGCATGGAATTTGCTGTGTGGAAAGCGTTTTAAATATGACCGACGATAAAAAGAAGCAATATTCTCCGTTTAACGATGCCTGCCAGAATATTCTGATGAGGCATCCTGAAGCAATCGGAGTTGCATACAAGGTATTGAACTGCGGGTGTGCGCTGATTTGCGGTGCCACGGCCGGCGGAGATCCCATTGGCAAACTGCGCCATATTTCCGGGCAACCCGTGAAAAGCGGGAGGCGAGCACCAATATGTCTGAAATGCAGACTGGATGGCGGGCTTGATCGAGTCGTCTGGGAGGGCATCTACTGGCCTGGACCCCAGAGTGAATGGCCGGAGAAAAATTTAAGAATTAAAATCGGACGAAAAATATTCGGACTCGGTTACATGGAGCCTGATTAATCGTGAATAATGGTAATGGCTTGCTTGCTTTCGATGTGCTGCTGAAGGTTCCAAATGTGTCGATTTTCCTCCTCGATGATCTCTTGCAACTGTTTACGGGCTGCTGGATCTTCGACGAATGGCTCAAGCACCTTGTAGAAAATGACCGAGTCTTTTTCAAACTCAATGAACACGGCGATCAATTCTTCGACCGTATCCAGAGAAGAAAAATCGACTTCTTTGAGTGAGAAATTTTTCTCTCCTAGCAAATCATCAAACAGTTCACGACTAATTTCTTCCATGAACGGGTTTCGACTATCCGCAGTGAGCTTAAGTTTCAATTCGGAAAAAAATGCTGCATGCTTCACTTCTTCGTCTGCCATCCATTCCAACAACAAAACCAGTTCCGGTTTCGATACCTTCTCGATCGCATCGCGATAAACCGCTTCACCGTTTCTCTCGAGTTTAATGGCCATATCCAATAATTCGCTGGCTGAAAACAAAGCGTATGTCTCCTGTTTAAGTTCCGTAACCGTTTAATCCGACTCCGACGACAGGCACTGATCTTCGGGTTTGATATCTTTAGCCATCGGGACGTTGAAGCGTAACCGAATTTGAACCATAAAGTCAACCCATATCCGAAAACTGCAACGCCCTTTCTACTCTCAGCCCGATACGACATTATCCGTTCTCAACCCGATACGCTGTCATCGGTTTGACGGAAATATCAGAATCGTGCCATTACCACCGAAGTTAGGATTATGTAACCATTTGAAAATAAATATAATACATATTTCACAACTTTTGGCATTTACTTTGCTAAATATTTATCGCAGTTGAGTTTAATGTTTCACTGAACGAACTGAATTACGAAGAAAGTAGATTCAAAATATGATTACAGTTCTCTATATGTCCTTGCTTGCCTCAGCCTTAATACTATCCGTTTGCGCTCTGTGGCTGGCTGTCAAAGAATTAATGACCGATTAGCGGCTCACAATTCCGTTTTTAAGGTCCGGTTCTAACGACAAGGCCCATGGCTTATGGGGGAAGACGCAATCCTGATTTCCTTTCTTAAAATACGGGTTGAAAACCATTAATATTTTTGTAAAAATAATATATTGTATTAAATTTTTAGGTGAGTGGTAACACCGTACTGCCAACATCGGGTCTGATAACATATTACCCCCGAACGGATGGATTACCGCAAACTGGAGCTTGAGCGATGTTTAATGAGAGTAAAATCAGCCAGCGTCTGCAAAAACTGGAAAGGCACTTGGAACAGGAAAATCCGATCCTCTCCGACGTAGTACAGAATTTTCGCGAGTTGGATCGAATCAGTCGCCGGATCGGCTTTTTTCACCGGGAAGAATCCCATGCGACGCGCACGCCCTGGTGGCCGCTGATATCGATCTTAGGAATTTATTCAGCAGGAAAATCCAGTTTTATCAATTATTTTCTTCAATACAATCTGCAGTCGGTCGGCATCCAGGCGGTTGACGACAAGTTCAGTGTTATCTGCTATACCCGGGATGAAACGGAAAGAGTTCTGCCCGGTCTCGCGTTGGACGCCGACCCTCGCTTTCCACTGTATAAAATCAGTCAGGCGATTGAGGAGGTGGCCAAAGGCCGGGGTGAACATATTGATGCTTATTTGCAGTTGAAAACCTGCCCCAGTGAAATATTGCGCGGCAAAATTCTGATCGATTCCCCGGGCTTCGATGCGGATGATCAACGCACCTCGACCCTGCGAATTACCGATCACATTATGGATTTGTCTGATCTGGTGTTGGTTTTTTTCGATGCCCGCCACCCGGAGATCGGATCCATGCGCGACACCCTGCAGCATCTGGTGAAGGCGACTGTTGATCGGCGTGATTCCAACAAATTTTTATATGTTCTCAATCAGATTGATGTAACCGCCAATGAAGACAATCTGGAGGAAGTATTCGCCGCCTGGCAACGGGCGCTAGTCCAGTATGGGTTAACCGCTGCTTCCACCTATGCGATCTACAATAAAGATGCTGCAATACCTTTCGAAAATGAAGAAATCAAGGCCCGCTTCGAAAGCAAAAGAAAAGCCGACATCAATGCCATATACAACCGCATCGAACAGGTGGGGGTCGAACGCGCCTACCGCATTGTGGGGATGCTGGAACAGACCGGCCAGATGCTCAAACAGGATGTTGTCAGCCGACTCGAGCGGTTCAAAGAGCGTTTTCGCCGTAAAGTTCTGTTGCTGGAAGGCACGATCCTAACGGCGCTGCTGGTGGCTTTTTTCGGGCTCACGATTTGGGCCGGTTACTGGGAAGGCCTATCCCTATCCCTGCCCTTTATTGACCTTCTGGTGCTGAACGAATATGTATTTTACGGTACGATTATTGTTTTGCTGGCCGCCGCCGGCTATGCTCACATTCGCATTCGACGCTGGGCCGCAAAAAAGGTTGCAAAAAAATTGCTGGCAGAGGTTCAAGACACGGACTTGCATCCGAACTTCAAGCGGGCCTTTCGCAAAAATAGCCGGTGGTGGCGAAGCCTGTTGTGGCCCACCCCCGCAGGCTGGGGTAAACGTATCGCGGCCAGGCTGGAGAGAGTCTTGGACGACAGTAACGCGTATATTCAAAAACTCAATGATGAGTATACCAATCCTTCGGGTCGAGATGAGGCTGCCCGTGAATTTGATCTTCAGGTACCGGGGGAAATCCAGGCTGCAAGCTTATCCAGTACCAATAACCTGAATTTGTCGGACGACAAAAGCGATTCGATCACTTTCAAAAATTAGTTAAGCGATGCCCGAAACACCCTCTGAAATCGTCATCGACCGTGACAAAGCCAAGTTCTGGCTGGATTCAAACGGCTGCTGGCAAAATAGACATGGTAAATTCAGGCATCCAAAAATCATTCGTCACTTTCACGCCAGCATCAGACGGGACCGTCACGGTTATCATTTATACCAGGAAAACGGGCGTTATGTGGAAAAGGTCTATTTCCGTTATGAGGACCAGGCCCTTTTTGTGTTTGATGTGGTACAAAATGACGACATCATTCTTGTTTTGAACACCCGACAGCATGTGAAGCTGAACCCGCGAAAATTATTCATCAAAAACGATAATCTCTACATGCAAATGGGTGAAGAGATTCTTAAATTCGTAGAACTGGGCTTGATGAAGATCTCCCGACTTCTGCAGGAAGAAAACAGTCAGATATACATCCAGACTAGTAGCCAGCGCTACCCAATACCCGTGGTCGGCGAGTAGACGCGATCTCAACCGGCTCGGTATCAGTATCCACAGCTGCAGGGCTATTATTGACCATCGAAAGGAGTCAATTTCATGCGCCTGAAAAATTTATTCACCCCGGTTAAGAATATGAGTACAGGGCAGTTGCAATCCTTCATGGATTCGAATAAAGAGGGTAATTTCACCCTGCTTGATGTTCGTCAGCCCCAGGAATACGAGGCCGCCCGGATCCCCGGCAGCAAGCTGGTGCCCCTGCCGTCTCTGGATGACAGACTGGAAGAATTGGATCCCGAAAAACCGATTATCGCTTACTGAGCTGCCGGCCGCCGCAGCCGGGCCGCTGCTCAAATACTCACCGGTAAGGGATTTAAGCAGGTTTACAACCTCGCCGGCGGCATTGCCGCCTGGCGGGGTCATGCGGCATCCGGTCCGGCGGAAATGGGAATGCTGGTCTTAACCGGTGAAGAAACAGCGCAGGAAGTAATTGCCCTTAGCTACGGACTGGAAGAGGGTCTCCAAAAATTTTACGCAACCTGTGCCGACATGGCGGTTGAACCGGAGGTCGGTCGGCTTCTGTCCAAACTCGCCGAAATTGAGGTGCGCCACCGGGATAAACTTTTTGATGCTTACCTGGCAGTCGAATCCAATCCCATCGACCGCAAGTCGTTTGAGGCTGAGGTCAATACGGAAATGACGGAGGGCGGATTAAGCGTAAATGAGCTAATAGAAAGAAATCAACCCGAATTTAGCTCATCGGCTGCAGTGCTGAATTTCGCCATGATGCTCGAGGCGCAGGCCATGGACCTGTATATGCGATATGCGGATAAATGCGAAAACTCGACGGTCAAGGCCATTTTATTCAATATGGCGGAAGAAGAAAAAGCCCATTTGAATAGCCTGGGAAATCTGATGGGCAAACAGGTCCAGCAATAGCGCAATTCAACGCTAAGCAAGATCAGCTGTTGGGATAACGCCGAATCGAATTTTAGGTTATGAAAAAACAGCAATTCGAAAAAATGGAGTCCATGTTCCACCTCATACAACATGAGTGGCAACACATCAATCCGCTCGAACTGGTCGTATACCAGCTCGCGCGGGGTAACACGTTTAATATGCGGGTCATCGGTCTGGAAGGAATCAAGCGGTTTCGAAAAGAAAACCCGAATTGCGCGATCACGTTTAAGCCGAATCACCTCAGCGAAGCCGATTTTATCCTGCTTTGCATCCTGTTTCGGGAACACGAAATGAAAGTGCTGGTCGAGGGAGGCGCAAATCTGTTTATAGACGATATTGATATCTTCACCGACGTGCTGCCAAGATTTGTACGCGAAGAATTTAAGGAATTCCTCAAGGATCAACAAATGAGCATTGCCCATTACCTCTCAAGCAGAGGCGCTTTCAAAGTGTTCCGGGAACCGTTGAACATTCGGCAGCCGGATGGCAGCGAAATGACGATTGGCAGAAAAGATATTATTTCCCTGACCCGCGCCTACCGCTATCACTTGGTAAGGGAAAAGGAAATGTTCGTTACCTTTCCCGGCTATTCCAGCATAAAAATGGGGTTGCTGGATCTGCTAAAAAAGGACGGTACTAAAACCGGTAGAAGTTATACCGGTAAAATTGACGGTTTCCATCATCTTCCGTTTCAGATGGACATTGAAGCATCACTGGAAGCCGGCATCGATGTGTACGCCGTGCCTGTCAACATCGCCTATGAGAGGGTTCTCGAAGATGAGCACTTCGCCAAGCTGACCCGCCTCTATGAGGCTGGTGAAAATAAACGGGAAATATACATCAATGATCTGGGCTATATTGTCAAAGAGTTCTATTGTGACAAGAATAAGAGCAATCTGTCGATCAAATTCGGTGAGCCGCGCAAACTGAATACGCCGGACTTAAAGGACAGCTTTGTTGGTCGCAAAATAAAAAGTGCTGCACACCGACATGCGGAGGATGCTTATGACGCCATGATGTCCATGCAGCCGATTTTCCCGGCCAATATCTACTTCACGGCATTTGCCGAAAACTTCAATCGGACCCCGGTCGGCGTCATGAAAGAAAAAATTGATGATCTGAGAGATCACTTGAGAACTCTGGTGTGGGGCAAGGAAAAACGCCGGGTGGATCTGCATTACGTCCTGGGATACAATCAACACCTATTTTCGGCTGATGAAATTATCAACCGCACATTTCAGATCTTCAGCCGTCCGAACCGCCATATAACGGATATCGATGGGGATATGTTTGTCGTCTACAACAAAGAGGTGGCGCAGCAATATAAAAATCATGCCGCTCATTTATTTGAAAGCCTCGATCAATGATAAATCCGCTAATTAATCCGCCACCTTTCGAACTTCCGTTAATTTCGGCTTGTCATTCTATTTTTGCAACGCGAGGGCTGATTGACGGTCAGGCAGTTTAATTATTTAATGCGGCGCATATTTTTTCAGGTTATGTCATGGAAGAACTTATTCGGCAGATCAGAGAATTTGCCCGGGAACGGGATTGGGAGGAGTTTCATTCGCCCAAAAATCTGGCCATGGCCCTAAGTGTCGAGGTGGCGGAAATTGCGGAGCATTTTCAATGGCTGACCCAGACAGAGAGCAAGAATCTGGACCGCGGGAAGTTGGCAGAAGTAGAAGAAGAAATAGCAGACGTGTTGATTTACTTAACGCGTCTGGCCGATCGCCTCGGGATTGATCCGATCGAAGCCGCCCGAAAAAAAATGCGGATAAACGCTAAAAAATATCCAGTCGAAACGTCAAAAGGTAAGGCCGCAAAATATTCTGAAATATAATCGGCCGGATGGAATCGAACGGGTAACCTGAGCAACATCTCAGAGGTATCAGATCCTATCACGCCATAAAGCCCGATGCCAGGCGTCTAGCGGCTTAATTACCGTTTCCCTGAGCTTGTGATTTGGCCTGCTCAAGTTCCTCAATCATTTCCTTCAATCTGAACTCTCTGGCTTCTACCTTGACCATCATCATACCGAACGACTCCGCCAGTTCGCTCAGGACACCGGGATACCGTCCTTTTTTGGACAGTTCGAACAGGTGATCGGAGTCCGCCCTGTCGTATTTACCGGAAGCGATTTTTTTGCAGCAGGCATTCAGCATTTCAAACAGATCGAGATAATAACGCTCAAAGTCCATGGTCAACCTCCAATGAAGCTCTAAAGTCAAATTACAAAGGGAATCAAATTTTACCCTAAAATATATTTATTTCATCAGCGGTTGGCAAGTAAGCGACGGCATCGGAATGGATACCATTTTTCAATCCAAAATCAAAAATCAAGGATCTCGTATCCCGCAATCCCTTTTCAATCCAAAATTTAAAATCCAAAATCCGAAATCCAAAATCGCGGAGCCCCAAACCTATTGACTCACAAAGAATAACTGTGGTAGGCGAGGATATTTGCATATCAATCCCTGGAGGAGTCGCAGCACCATGACAGAGCAGTTGAGCCTTTTTCCCAAAAGCCCGCTGGAGAG
>JASJCE010000172.1 GCA_030066155.1 Desulfobacterales bacterium
TACGGCCAATGCAGATGCGATTGTCCTGAAAAAATACTTA
This sequence comes from Desulfobacterales bacterium, assembly GCA_030066155.1. Taxonomy (GTDB): domain Bacteria; phylum Desulfobacterota; class Desulfobacteria; order Desulfobacterales; family JAFDCJ01; genus JAFDCJ01. The sequence continues at coordinate 41 of JASJCE010000172.1, forward strand.
TAGAGGTTCATTAGGCGTATCCCATATATGAATACAATAATTTGTTTGTGATGACTGGTTTGGATGCCTAAAAAGATCCATAAATATGGTACCGCGTCAGACTCGCTGGAGCTTTGGATAATAGATGCAATTTAAAGCGAACTTGGCCAATGCTCGAATACAGACAGATATTCGCTAAATTCTTACTCTGGTGTCGCATTATTGTCATTTTAGTAAAGAAGCTAATATTATTGATTTTGACGGATTCGCAGCGTATAAAACTGTAATAGTTTATACCACGCTATCAAAAGTCAGAAAATATCCGCCCCTTTCTTACTTCCATGTTCTTTTTCACCACGCTCATTCTTTCGTGGATTAGATTACGAGCGCCCTTATACAGCTTTCCTGCAAAAATACCAGGGATGTTACGCAAAACATAAAGCCGTGCTCTGGTTATATTTACCAAATACAGGCTGGCGCCGCTTCCTTCGGGGTCTTCAAATAGGACTGTTAGACCGAGGCTGGCATCAAAATAGTGCGACGCATAGAGCTGCTTTAGGGCCACAATTGGATTGCCATTGGCTCCTTGAGGGCGGTAAAATACCATATGATTAATGCTCAGAATAGGTCGCGTCTTTCCTTTTTTCAAATCCTCTTTAAGCCAAATGAAGACGTCTTCAGCATGATCCAATTGCCCATTAGGGAAGTTGTCGAGGTAGGCGTAGAGCTCCGGTACGTATCTTTTCAGATATGGGGACGCCTCCAGCAACCCTTGAAATTGCTCAGCGAGTTTAACAAGCTTTCTCTCGTCGCTGTATTCGACCAGTGCCCTGTTGCCATCTTTTAAATATTGGCTCAGATAATCAACCGTATCCTGTTGTATCAGTAGATTTACCTTGTTTTCAAAATCCGGGGCTTTTGCATCGAGCTGACTGATTTTCCGAATCGCTCCAATAGGTGCTTTCACTATGCAGTCTCCGGGTTCGCAGGTCTTTAGGTCCTGAATATCCTTTTTTGGAAGGGTTATTTCCTTGAGATCTTCTAGTTTGGGAGGCGTACTTATTATGCCCCAAGTATCGGCTGAGGCCGTCTCCAGGTTCATCCCCTTTTCGCGGTAATTCCGGAGAAAGAAATCTTTAGAAACGTTGATTCTGGCTATACTGATTATTCCGATTTCATGCCTTGTGTCGGTCTTCAATATTTTTGTTACCGTCTGGCCCTCTCTAAAATTATTGAATTCCTTTTCCGAAAAAGCCATATCGTTTTTCAGAAACCGGTGAAGCCGATCCTTCATATCCTGCGCTGCAAAGCCGAACTCCGGCAAAAGGAGGAACACACAGAAAAAAATAACCATGTTGCTCAGTCCTAAACGACGATTAATTATTAGGGAGTTTCTGTTCATTATCACCTCTTAAATTCAAAGCTGTCAGTTTCTTTTCATTTTAAACCAAAATAATATTTTTGGCCTTGTGTCAGGCAACAGGCCAGTCTTCTTTGGAAATGAGGTCACCTTCGATATAACAGTGAATCTTGCCGGAAATTAACGTTAGCTGGTGATCAGCCCGATTTCATTGCCCATGAAGCCAGGATAGACTCATGTAGACTGTTGAGCTTAATCGGTTTGAATATCAGGAAGTCGACGTCTCCCTCTTGCATATTCTCCGTAACCTCATCTTTGCTCTGACCGGTTATCATTATGATTGGTGTTTGAGCACTTACCTGTTTGATACGTGCCGCCAACGTCCAGCCGTCCGTTCCGGGCATTTTGCAATCGGTGATTACGAGATCAAAGGAGTCTTGGCTAAACTGTTCAAAACCCTCGGCACCGCCACTGGCCGTCACCACCTCGTAGTCCATCCTGGAGAGTGTGTGGTAAAGGAGGTCCCGTATCATGTCATCGTCATCCACCACGAGAATCCTCTTTTTGTTTTTTGTATGATAAGAATTTTCCTCTTTTTTCTCTTTTCTGTCTTCTGTCATCTGAAACCTGAACACTGAAACCTGAAACCTCCTTCTATCCTGAAACCCGCTTTTATCCTGAACCCTGTCTACGATCCCGTCTGAAGCGAAGCGTAAGCGGGGAAACCTTCTTCCATACCTTGCCGTTACACCTCCACTCCCAGGACGACCCGCAGTACCAGACCGAGAAGGAAGCTCAAGCCCGCGACACCGAGACTGAGGATCGTCATTTCGGCAAACCGTTTCTTGAAGGGTTGATCCCTAGCCACCGATATGTAAAAATTGAAAAACGCAATGATGAGGACGGCTGCAATTAGGGTGCAGGCCAGCGCCACAAAATAGTTGGCCAGCAGTAGATAAGGGCTGATCAGAAAGACCACTGTCAATATATAGGTCGTCCCGGTATAGAACGCGGCTTTCAGCGGTTGTTGAGAGCCGCCTTCCGTTTTGGTCGAGAGGTATTCCGATGCTGCCATCGATAAAGCGGCGGCGATGCCGGTTATCGATCCTGTCAGAGCAATCAAATGCGTGTTTTGAAGCGCGAGTGTCAGGCCGGCCAGCGCTCCGGTGAGCTCTACCAATGCATCATTCAGTCCGAGCACAACAGAACCGATATAACGCAGCCGTTCCTCATCCAGCATGCCGAGCAATGCGTTTTCATGGTCGCTTTCTTCCTCGGCGATGGCCTTGGCCTGATCGATTTCGGCATACAGATCAGAATACTCCTTTTGGGCGCGCTCTTCGTCACGCTCCAACAACCGCGTTCCAAAAGTGAGGCCGAAGATACGGGAGATCCAATAATATTTACGTACCTTGGACCTGTCTGCCTGCGCATCCTCACCGGTGTAGCGCTTCCATTGATTGTAGTGTCGTTTTTCATCCTCCGCTATGCGTTCAAGAATTTTGCGGTTCTCCGGGTTCTTTTGTAGACGTGCCAGTAAGCGGTAGATATGGTGCTCTGTAATCTCGTCACGCTGATATCCCAGCAGCCGCTTCTTCATTTCTGGCGACAACACAGCAACTTCTCCTTCCCTTCAGTTGAACTTCGTTTGCGCCCATTCGAATTTTTTCTATATTCTTTCTAACGGCGCTTTTTCTTTCCTAAGGGTTCCCCGTTCAAGGTTCCCTGTTCAGGGTTAACCGGATTGCAGTCATTCAAATCCGGAACCCAGAACCTCAAAACCCTCTGTTCCTTCTGAAACCTGAACACTGAACACTGAAACCACTTTAAGGTTCCCCGTTCCAGGTTCCCCGTTCAGGGTCATCTTATTTTAGATTTCGGATTGCAGCCTCCGGCCCGTATGGGGCATAGGGGCCTACGCCCCGGAGGGATTTTGGATTTAAGGTATTCTGTCGATTTAATAATGAAACATCATAGCATCCGTCATTCGTCAATCGACATTCATCATTCCTTAAGCCCAGAACCCTCCGTGCTCCCTGAAACCTGAACACTGAACACTGAAACCTTATTAGGGTTCCCCGTTCCAGGTTCCCGGTTCAGGGTTAACCGGATGGTAGTCATTTAAACCCTAAACCCAGAACCCTGACACCCGCAACTCGTTCTCTCGGTCTGACTATTATTTTCAATCTATAGAATTCCTTAATTTGACATTCGTCAATCGACATTCGTCATTCCTTAAGCCCTGAACCTTGAACCTTGACAACGTCAATCCCCCCACCCCAACACATTGCGAATAATGGACCACCGCGGTTCGGTTTTCTTTGCTCCTTCTCCCAGCACCCAATGTTCATATATCCTTTGAATGGATCCGTCGCCTTTTTTAGCCAGCACCCAATCGTTCAGAAATCCAACCAGTTCGCGGTTGCGCCGGGCAACTGCATAGCCCACAGGCGTTTTGCGCAAGTGCGGTTTGGGGATTACAACCGTAAATTCCGGATATAGGAGGGTCCAGGCCGTTCCGGCTTCTGCGATATGTACCACCGTGTCGATTCCCGTCGTCTTTTTTTCGAAGAAGTCACGGTAGCTATTGATCCGGACCAAGGTGGCTTCAATGCCTGGAAAAAATTTATCAAAATCCTTTTCGGCTCTTACCGGATCATAATCTACACCCACGACAACCGAAGGCAATTTTTGAATCGATTCCAGAGTGCTGAATTCATGGCGGCGATGATCCTCAACCACCAGGCATACTGTTCCTTCCAGATAAGGTGTTGATAATTCTACTTGATTTATCATGCTCGACAAATAAGGAATGTTCGTTGCAAGATCAATCTTACCGCTGTTCAGCCAAGCACCGAGAATTTCCCAGTTTTCGAAGGGGATGAACTCAATCCGGACATCCAGGTCTTCGGCGAGCATGGCCATCAGATCCACTTCAAATCCAACTAATTGGCCTTCGTCATTGTAAAAGCTAAATGGATATATGCTATCGTTAAATGCGACCTTAATGACGCCGCGCCGTTTGATCTCAGCCAGAGTTATTTCGGTTTGAATATCCATTTCAAAGGACGGATCCTGAACCTTATCTAGAACCTTGATACGGCTGGTGTCGGAAATCAATCGCATTTGTTTTAGCGTAAATTTGTTGGAGTCGCTCATTTTGACGATTGCACCGAAAAGAATCGAAAGACCTGCCAAAACCAGCGTGAATGCGCCGACGCTAATGATCAGGAAGCGCAGGATTCTCATTGGCTTTAAAGATAAATAACCGGTTAACCAGCCGGTCCCGATCAGACTGAATGCGACTAAATTGATGGCAGACACCAGCGAGTCGAACTTCCCGTTGATAATGCCGGTGGGAATGTAAAGCTGGAACAGGTCCTGGGGGATTTCAAACCGGTCCATCAAATACGGAAGGGCGGTTTGCGCTTTGGCAAAGTAGGTCATCACCCCTGTAAATAGGAAATCGGGATATTGCCCAGGCTCCAGGGGACTACCGGCCAGCCAGGCCGTGAAGGGCACAAACATCAGCGAGAGCAGCTTGCCGATATTTGGGAAATTAAAGGTTACCGGAATAATCACTTCCACCAGTTTGTCGGAATCCTCCTTTTGAATCCCATATTTTTTTATCAAATATTTGCTCTGCTCCATCAGAATTGGAATGACGATAAAAAGACTGTGGGTGACGAAAGCGGTGATGAGAGCATCTTTGGAGACATTGAAAATATCCCGGTATTTAAAAGGCGTGACGGTTGAAATCAGGGCGGGCAGTAACCAAAAAGCCAGAAACAGGGCGGCCACGATAAACACAATGAAATATACCTGCAGCCGCGAAAATTCGGCGATAGTCATAGAACCGGCCACGACGGCGCCGATGGCGAACACACCGATGGGCGTCAATCCCACCACAAAATTGGTCAGGCGGGACAGGGATTTCAGAAGAATCTGCAGCCCATCTATCAGGGTCGCCTTTCTTTTTATGCCGATCAATGAAATGCCCAGCCCAACCGAAAAGAACACGACGCCCGGCACGATGCCGTTGGCCAGAGCATGAAAAGGATTGGTGGGGATGTAGAGCTCGATAAATTTGAAGGTCTTTTTAGGTTCCACCAGAGATGTGCTGAAAAAAGAGCCGGCATGCCACTCGGGAAAGGTCAGGGGCATCAAGACAACTACTACGAACGCGAGAGCCCAGAACAACAGAACCAGAAGCCCCAATCGAACCGCCAGTTTCTTGGCCTGATCCAGCTCCAGTTGCCCCAACCCCGTGATCAAGGCCACGGCAACATAGGGAATGACCGTCATCTGCATCAACCGCAAATAGGCCCGGGAAACAATTTGCAATGGGGACGTCAACTCCCCGAAAAACAGCCCTGTCAGCACTCCCAGCCCCAGCCCAATTAGGATTTTGGAAGCCAGGCTGAGTTTTCGGCCGGGGTGGTCGGAATTTTCGGTAACCTCTCCTTTAGATTGCATCCCGCTTTTGTTCCAGCATAGAAAAATAAGGTTTCAGGTTTCAGGGTTATTCGATTTCGGATTGCGGATTGCGGCCCGCCCTGGCGCGACTGCTTTGATAGTATTCCAACCAATCAGGATGCAAAATAAGAACGAGGAGGCACGCAAAGACATATCAAGACGGTCTGGGCCAGGGATTTTGGATTTCTTCTCACCTTCTCACCTTCCCAGCCTCTCACCTTCTTTCCTTTGTTGTCTGTCCTCTGCCTTCTGTCCTCTGATCTCTGTCTTCTGACGTCCTATAGCTGTCCGAGCAGTGCTTGAAACTCCTGGTCGAACTGGTCTTCATAGCATAGAGACCATTCGGATTTGAAAGGTCCGCAGCCGCTGATCCGACCGAAAATCCGGATCATCTGTTTGCCCACGCTTTTGTTGTTGTCCTTAATCGACAGCTGTTTTTGAAATTTGGGCGGCAATCGATAGGTCTGCACCTTATCTTTTTCATAGGGCTGTTCATAAAGCGTATAGGTGCCCGTAAGCTGGCGGCTGATAACGGCTCCCTGTTTATCATCGGCTTCTGTCTTGCGAAAATACGAAACATATGGGTTCGGGAATGTATAGGTGTCGCCCTCCAGCACGAATTGATCCCGGGATCCGTAAAGATTCGCATAAAATTCGTTTTTGCTTATATCGGCAACCGAAAAGTTTTTGCCCTTGCGCCGGGAGTCTCCCGATTTGCCTTTAACCGAGTAGGCAATATAATACTGTGTTCCCATTACCTCCGCTTCACCGTTTCCGTCGATATCGAAAACATCATAGTCCGCTGAGTGGTTTCCAAAGTAAAGCATTTCTTTCAATCTTGCAGGGCTGGCCGGAAAGACATGGCGGTTTTCCCACACATGCCCGACCGATAGACGAATGCAGCCATGGGAGACCGGGCCGCGGGAGACGACCCACAGGAATTGGTATTTTTCAGGTATATCGAGCTCGGCATACAAATGCTTCATGCCGGGCAAATGATGGGACACGCCGGGATTGTGAAAACCGTTGCCGATCCCCTGCCAGTCCATTTTGGGCGCATAGCCGTAGTAGCCTTCCTTGCGGATGTGGTCTACATCGTGATAGGGCCGATCCAGGAATGTCATCAGGGCGTTATTGCGGATCATATGGATCGGATTGCCCCGGCGGTCCTTGGCTGAAGCAAACACGCTCCCATTGGGATGGATGGCAGTAAATTCATTGTAGGCCAGCAGACATTCAGAATCCGGATTTTCGCAGCGCAGCGCCGAAACGAATTTTCCCCCGTCAACCGTTCGAAAATCGTATTTGCCGGCCGTAAGACTCAGAAAATAATCCTTCGCGAGCTTGAAATTGGCGGCATCGTCATCAGGATTCTGCAATACCTGTGAAATAATAGCCGTAAGTTTGTCCTCCCGTTCCCCGGTCAGATAAACCACATTGATGCGTCCCGGCAGCATCTGATTGGACAACACCAGCGTTTCATCCTTTTTCAGCAAAAATCGTTTGAGAAGCTCCAGGTCGGCCGGATCATCATTGTAATTTTGGGCATATTGTTGGACTTTTTGCTTCCAATTCCCGAAAGCACGTTTCAGGTCGATGGAAATGGGAAACACTCGCCCGGGATTGAGTGTCGAGAGTATTTTCAGGCTGGCCTGATAAAACTGCTCGCGCGTCAATTTCTGGTCTTCAAAATCTTTTATGGTTCCCAAAATATTATATGTCGGCGACTCGATGATGCGGCGGTAGGCTTCCAGATGGTCGGTTGACTTTGTCACGAAGAGACCTTTGTCAGCCGCTTCATTGTAAGCGTCATACCGTTTTTTAAGATAGTACAGATAGGTCAATACCGTGTATTCATCGAGTATCGCGGTCACACGGACCTGGTTGCCCCGTCCCGCACGGAAATGAACCCGTCCCGGTTCTTCGATGCGCGGGGCAAATCCGGTATAGAACGAGGCCGGATACCGTTCGTAAAACGGAATGCCGGCCTTGGCCAGAGAATTATTGTAGTCATCGATGGTGTAAGACTGACCGGCATGCACGGTTGGCGGCAGCAGGAATAGGGCGGATAGGATTATTATTAGGTATCTCATGTCTATTCTCCTAAAAAAGATGTAGTTATAAGTTATTCGTTATTTGTTATTAGTGTTAAAGGAATTTAATTTTTTCGCGTTTTGCGACTTTTTGCGGCCATATCAGTATCTGGAATCGAAAAGTATAAAAAGCGAATGCGCAATTAAGCTCATTCGTTTGTACCGGTCGTGTGGGAGCGGTTTATAACCGCGATTTAAATCGATTTAAATCAATTCAATCTAATAACAAATAACCAATAACAAATAACTTCCAATCAGTTTTATCCCGATCGTCGCATCATTCAACAACGTCCGCCAAGGAGATGTCCCCCTTCGGTGCCTCCCCGGTTCCGTCAAGGGCGGCGAGGGCCGGGATATTCCGGAGCTCCTCGTTTCCGATAAATGGCCGGCACTGAAAAAGCCAGAGCTGGCCCCCGGCAAACCCAAACTCGATGTCCCAGGGTCGCGGCTTACCGGATTCATCCAGCGGCGGCTTGAAGGTTTTCTTGATTTTAGCGGCGGCGGCAACCAGCTCCTTGACCTCCTTTTCGTTTAAGACATATTCATTCCCCGTGCTGGGGAGAACTTCGCTTCCGCCTTCAGGCTTTAGCATCAGGCGCCGGGATGATTTAAACAGGTTGATGAGTTCGACGTCCTTGGGTGACCACAACAGGGTTTCAGCCGGTGTGCCGTCCACAGCACCGCCGACCCCTTCGGACGTGGCGATCAGCATTTTTTTCGGAGCGCCATGGAAAATGTCGGCCGTTACCAAAACACCGGATTTTTCCGAGCGCACCGATTCCATGATGACAACCGAGGGCAAGACCCAGAACGGCTCATCGATTAAGGTTTGACGCCAGGAAAATGAACGGAACGTGAATGGAGAAGCCCACACCGTTTTGATTCCGGTGTAAATATCCTCCAGCGATCGCAGATTGAAAATCGTTAGGTTTAGACCGGCACCATTGAAGTTTTCAAGATCTTCCACATTTGTATCGCTGCGAACAAAACAGCCCACCGTCTGCAATTTGTCGTTCTTTTGCAGCAGCCCTTGCTCGTCGAGTTTTTGCTGAATGGCCCGCCGAAGTTCGGTTTCCAGGGGTTTTGCCATAATCGAAGCGCGAATGATGTCCAGCCGGGGTGTAATCCATGCCGAAAGTTCTCTCTCGCCGGTGCCGGCCGGGATCAGTTTCCCGAAAAAATGCCGGTATGTGTCCTTCACGAAATCTTCCAACACTTCTCCCGACCTGGCAATTTTGCTGTTTTTTAATTCAGCAGGCAGTACGACCGTCGCCTTCTGGAAATGAGCGAAGTAAACGCCGAACGGGATAACGATGCCGCGTGACACGTTATTCGGGAAAAGACGCTTCAACTCACCCAGATAGGCGGCTTTGGGTCCGCATTTAATCCCGGAATCTTTAATCCCCACCTCCGATGGACCCAGTGGCCTTTGCACGCTGAGGTCCAGCCGTTCGTGTCCGATGTCCAGTTTTCCGGCACCGGTGCCGAGTTCCCCATCAGCAGTACGCTCGATGTTCTGGTTGTACTGATCATAGACGGCCTTATCCCGGTCTGTCATTTTGTCTGCCGCCTTCAGGTAGACCCGTCCTCCGGGAGTTACCAGAAAAAAGGCGTCTTTGGCGTCGCGATCCGCGATTTTGGCGAACGGTTCGGATCCCGTAACCACATTGGGAATTCCCAGGGCACGGGCCAGGAGCTGAACGTGTGATACCACGTTGCCTTCGCCCCGGGTGACGATGCCGGCGGCAGGCTGCAGTTCGGCGGGGGTCTGACCCAGAGCCAAAATCTCCTCGCGTGAGTAGTCGCCTTCGCGCGGGTTTACCCTCAGCTTGCCGAGGGCCAGCCCCGGATTGAGGGCCCGTATCTGAGCACTGACGACCTCGCCGAAAATCTGGTGTTGCCGGCGCTGCCTGCCGGCAGCGAAATCCTCGAGCCGGGTTACGGTTTCCCCGTAGAGCAGCAATGGCGATCCGCGCAGGATATCATCGCTGATGAGAGCAACCTCGGGCAGCACATATGTCCACGCATTCCACACTTCGGCAAAAGCCAGCATGGTGCCGGTTTGGGCCCATTCGACCACCCGGCCGGCCCGCTCCAGCCGCTGCATAAACTCGGTTTGACCGATGCGGGGCGTCGCCAGGGCGGCCTGCAGGTTGGCCAGGGCCGCCCGGTGCTCGCGTTCGCTTAGCAGTCCAACGCCATATGTGGCATTGGTGAGCGACGCCATGAACTGAAGGTGTTGCTTTACGGTGTGGGTGGTGTCGCTATCCAGGTAAGCGCTGCCGCGACTCTGGATAACGGCACCGGCCGTAACATTCAGGTCGATCAGCCGGCGTGCATCATCCGGCGATACCGAGCGTTGGGCCACGCTGCGGCGCCCCAGGGCCATGATTTCGGCCAGAGATGCAATTGCTGCCAGCGGTTCGGCCTTGGAGTCAGGCATCAGGGATTCCAGCTGTGTCCGCAGCTTCGGCTCCATGATGCGGGCCAGTTGAGGGATGAGTGCGCTCTCATCCAGCGCCGTCAGCTTGTCGATTTCGACAATCAGCTCGTCGATTCGGGTGCGGGTCTTTCCGGCCGGCAATTTATCGCGATAGGCTTTGAGCCGGGGAATCAACGTGGCTGATATCTGGTTGTGGACGGCATTGCGCAGGGGTTTGAAATCGGCATCCATATTCTGGATCTGGCTCGCCAGATTGCGGACCTTGACGATTCGTCCGCCTTCGGCACGAATGAAATACCGCTTCTGCAACTCGTAGGCCAACAGAAAGTGGCGATAGTCATTATATCCGTCCTGGTTCAGATATTTTTCCGCAAACTCCATCATTGCCGGCTGCTCGTACTCAGAGCCCGAAACGCCGCTGAGGGTCCTGGCGGTGGCCAATTTGTGATCGGGATGGGTTTCGATAAAGTACTTTTCGAGGACATAGCCGCGAACCAGGTCATGGTGATCGGGAATGCGGTCCCAATCAAACAGGCCGGTGGTGAACAGGTTGCCGACGTAAACGCTCTGTTGCCCAAGGGCCTCGGCCCACGGGGCGCGGAACGCCGAGCAGAATAACGTCTTTTCACCGCAAACGTTCTGAATCGATCCATCCGGTCTCAGCACCGGCTCTTTTCGTCCGTCGCTGCAGACACACACATTCTTGCCAAAGGGGCCCTTGCGCTTGGCAATTGTCGTTTGAAAATTATTCTTCAGTTCCGTTTTTTGCTCGGCCGAGAGCGGCTCGAGCTGGGAGGCCGTCGCCGGTGCGGCAAAAACCGCCAGGATGATTAGACTGAAAATAAGCGCCCCCAGGTGCGCGGCAGTCCGCCGCGGTCGTGCGGATGGTGCGGATTTTCGAATCCAAATAAACCCTTGTGCACCTCTTTTTCGGTTATCTGCGTATATTTTCATGTTGGCTATGGTTCGCATGAAGAAGACCCCCCTTTGGCGTTGCCGATTAAAACCGGGCATTGGTTTCGCTAACTGTTTACCGAATGGATCGGGTATGAAATATCATGCCGTTGTTGGGTTTCGCTTTTCGCTATAATACAGGCAAAACGTAGGTTGGGTTGAGTGCGACGAAACCCAACAATGCCTGGAGTGGGCTCAACCCAACCTACACCTACAACTACTGGAGTACGAGAGCTTCGAGTGTTGGATTAATCCAAATTGGGATTTTAGATTGCGGCCCGCCCTGGCGCGACTGCTTTGATAATATACCAACATATCAGGGCGCAAATAGGAACGAGGATGCATGCACAGACAATTTAAATCCGGTCTGGGCCAGGGATTGCAGATTTATTTATACAAAGACTTTACTTTTGTACGTAGCTTTTTCTAAAATCCGAAATTCAATCCGCCATAGAAACGGCGGACAAGAATTCAAAATCAATTTAAATCCAATACTCCAACACTCCAATATTTATATGGTGTGCTTAGCGGAAGTTTTGAGGGTCGTGCACTAAATTAGGATAAACAAGCCCTGTTTAGGGGAAATGGTAAAGGATAATTGAGGGATTTAGAAATTGGGGGATTGAGGGAATGAGAAATTCTAAAATTAGCAGATTAGGTATGCGCAGCATAAGATAATTAAGACGCCGCCTTTTCAATCTAACAGGTTTTTTCTGACGAAGACCCAATCTACAATCCAATACGTGTTATTTATCAGGGCGGATTAATTATCCTAAACACAACTTGTTTATCCTAATTTAGTGCACAATCCTTAAATTATCCATTATAAGAACCGACGCCTAATTCACTAATTAGCGGATCAGCAGCAGAGCGTGGCCCGGCCCCTTCAAGGGGCCTTCCTCATACCCCCAGCTCTGCTGCTGATCGCTGATTTTAAACGAGGTTTGATAATCTCGTAAAAAGTCAAAATTCTCGTATTTCGATCTAGTAATCTGCTGAAATTATTGATTGTGAAATTTGGTTTTTGCGCTTTTTGCGCCTTTTTGCGGCTATATCAAGTTTACAAACCATTTTTTTTAAGAAAGGAGGCCCTCCATGGCCAAACGAGTTGTCATCGACACGGACGAATGTACCGGTTGCGAAAGCTGTGTGGAAATGTGCCCGGATGTTTTCCAATTCAATGAAGCCGACGAGGTGGCCGAGGTCATCAACGCCGAGGGCGGTCCCGAAGACTGCATCGAAGAAGCCATCGAAACCTGCCCGGTGGAATGTATTCACTGGGAAGACTAAAACTGATGATCTCGTAAAAAGTCAAAATCCTCAACTTTTGACCTCATAACTTATTGAATTTATTCAGTGAGAGAGTTGTTTTATGCGCTTTTTGCGCCTTTTTGCGGCTAGATCAAAACTCATTCGCAAATTAATTGAAACGCAGATTCGCCTAATCTACTGCACAGCCATCGATTTATCAATTACGGATGGTTGCAAATGGTATATGTCGGACTTACCGTTTGATATTCTGTCTGTCACGTGCACGTTGAATATCACAGATAAAAAAGAATCAATGAGCCTGGTTTTCTCCAATTAGGCCGAATCCCTTGTGCGAAAGCGGGTTGACAACAATTAACCCGGGAGGAAGGGACACCGATGAGACGGAAACGGAAGATAGTCGCAGTTATGATGCTGTGCTGTTTGGGTGTCGTGTTTCTGGGGCTGAAGGCTGCACCTGCCGCGAATCCGGAAGCGGCCGAAGCCATTGAATTTCCCCGCAGCTTGGACAGCTACAATGACAGTGACATGAAAGGCATCGGGGCCATTTTGAAAAATCGCATCGCACAGGCACCTTTCAATCTGTTTGCCACCCTGATCTTCCTTCTGGCCATTGTGCACACGTTTATGGCCAGCCGGTTCCTGGCCGTAGCCCATAAATGGGAGGCGGCACATGCTGAAAAAATCAAAGCCGGTGAGCTTGAGCCGGATTCGATCCACCTGGGGGCCAGGCTGTTTCATTTTTTAGGTGAAGTCGAAGTCGTCTTCGGCCTCTGGGCCGTTGCCCTGGCGATTGCCATCATCGGTTTTTACGACTGGAAAACCCTGGAGTATTACGTCAGCCATAAGGTCAATTTCGGCGAAGCGATGTTTGTCGTGGTCATTATGACCCTGGCAGCCACCCGCCCGATCTTACAGCTCGCAGAAACCGCGATCCGAAAGATTGCCGGCCTGCTTGGCGGCACCCTGAGTGCGCTTTGGCTGACCACCCTGACCATCGGCCCGCTGCTGGGATCCATCATCACCGAACCGGCCGCCATGACTTTATCGGCCCTGGTGCTGGCCCGTGTCCTTTACGAGTTGGAGCCCACCGACGGCTTCAAGTACGCCACTCTGGGTCTTTTATTCGTAAACGTTTCCGTCGGGGGCACCCTGACCAATTTTGCGGCCCCGCCGATATTGATGGTTGCCGGTCCCTGGGGCTGGAGCACGGGTTATATGCTGGCGCATTTCGGCCTGGAAGCGACGATCGGGATTCTGATTTCGAACACGCTGTATTTTTTTGTGTTTCGCAAGGAACTGCGCCGGCTGGAGGAAAAATACACGGTAGTCCGTCTCAAGAACGAAATCCAGCAGAAATTTTTCAGGCACCGGCAAATGAAAAACCGGTTCCGGGAGACCCTGTCGACGGTCGATGATGAACTGGGAACTAGAGGCAAGATTGAAGAGGCGATCAAAGCGGTCGAGGAAAGAGCCCGGCAGCGGCTCGAAGAGCGTCTCATTCCGGAAATGACCGGCGAGGGCGCCGATGAAGAACTTGTCCGCAGGGCATTCGACGAACGCTTCCAGGAGGTCAAACTGCGGGCCCTGCGCGAGGACATCCCGCACCTGTTGCCACCGGAAGAGCGGGGGCAGTTCCGCGATCCCGACTGGGATCAGCGCGACGATTCGGTGCCGGTTTGGGTGACGATCGTACACCTGCTCTTCATGGCCTGGACCATCGTCAATTCACATCATCCGCAGCTGTTTATCCCCGGGCTGCTATTTTTTCTGGGCTTTGCCGTCGTGACCGAACCCTACCAGAATCGTGTCAATCTCAAACCGGCTTTGCTAGTGGGCTTTTTTCTGGGCGGGCTGGTTTTCCATGGCGGTGTGCAGGCCTGGTGGATTGCACCGATTCTCGGCAATCTGGCAGAGGTACCGCTGATGCTGGGTGCCACGCTTCTGACGGCCTTCAACGATAATGCCGCCATCACGTTTCTGGCCACCCTGGTGCCGGATTTCACGGATAACCTCAAGCACGCGGTCGTGGCGGGGGCGATTACCGGCGGTGGTCTGACCATCATCGCCAATGCGCCGAATCCGGCGGGCGTCTCCATACTCAAAAAATATTTCACCAATGGTGTCGGTGCCGGGGGGCTTTTACTCGCCGCCCTGGCTCCTACCGCGGTTGTGTTTATGCTATTGCTGATTTTCGGCTGAAAAAAGAAAGAATTTAAGAATTGAGGGATTGAGGGATTGGGGGATTAAAGGATGAAGTCTATAAATAGATAAAATTCCTTCAATTCCTAAATTCCTGAATTCCTAAATCCCTCAATCAATAAAAGTGAGGTGCTTATGTTATATGACTTAGATCCCGTTTTACTTGCCAGAATTCAATTCGCGTTTACCATATCTTTTCATATTCTGTTTCCAGCCTTCACTATCGGGCTGGCCAGCTGGTTGGCAGTGCTCGAATGGCGCTGGCTCAAAACCGGCAATGAGGTCTATGCCGATGTCTACCGTATGTGGGTCAAAATCTTTGCGGTGACCTTCGGCATGGGGGTGGTTTCCGGTGTGCTCATGCCGTTTCAGTTCGGCACCAACTGGTCGAGATTCGTGGATGCCGGCGGTAACATCATTGGGCCGTTGCTGGGCTATGAGGTTTTGACAGCCTTTTTCCTGGAGGCCTCGTTTTTAGGGATAATGCTGTTCGGCTGGAACCGCGTCAGCCCCAAAATGCACTTTGCTTCCACGGTGATCGTCGCGGTGGGAACCGTGATTTCGGCCTTCTGGATTCTATCTGTCAACAGCTGGATGCAGACGCCGCAGGGATTCCGGGTGGGTGCAGATGGACTGCTGCATCCCACCAGCTGGCTGGA
>JASJCE010000173.1 GCA_030066155.1 Desulfobacterales bacterium
AGCGTTATTCTGTGTAAATATCTGCTGATGTGCCCCCTGATCATACCGCTGGGGGGCAACTGGCGCTCCTTTAAAGATTTCAAAGATGCTGCGCCTCTGGTCCAGGCATTTTCCAACACAGTTACCATACCGATCGCTGACTCGTTTACCAACAGGTTGGCAGAGCTTGAGCGGGCTTGTACCCGTTTCGGCGGCTATCCACCGGCCGAGGAATTCCCATACGACCTATCCATGCAATTCAATGCCCTTTCGAATGTTCCGCTGCTGCTGCTGTTCAACGACAAAGACGATGAGTTTCCAGCCCAGTGTGCGGTGCTGTTTGAAAAGCGGGCCGAAAAATTACTGGATATGGAATGCCTGGCAATGGTCGGAATGTTGTTCAGCGAATATTTGAGAAAAGATACTAAAGAATGATCTCATACCTCCGGAACCCTTATTGCAAATCATTATTCATCCGAGCACCAATCCATTTCAAATATTGCGCAACTTCGTTTTAGATAGAAAGGCAGATTATGCGAGCATCAAAAATTTTCCGCTGGATACTATATGTTGTGGGCGGCCTGATTGCAGGTCTAATCATACTTCTGGTCGTTCTGGCATTTGTGCCGATTACGATCGATCTGAGTGAATACAAGGGCACGGTTGAATCAGCGGCCTCTCTGGCACTCGGACGACCGGTTAAAGTTGATGACAAAATTGTTATCGCCACCTCGCTTCAGCCTTATTTTTCGCTTGAGGGCTTGCGGATTTCCAATCCGGAAGATTTTCAAACCGGGGATTTTCTTCAAATGAAAGAAGCCCGGATTGGGGTTAAGGTTCTGCCGCTTTTAAGCGGAAAGGTTCATATCACGGGAATCAAGGTGATCGGGCTTACGGTTTTGCTGGTCGAAGACAAAAAAGGTGCCGTCAACTGGATTTTCAATCCCGCCACCGAAACTGAACCAAAAGCACCGTCTGAACCCAAACCTCGTTCTGCAGAGAGAGAATTCGAACTGCAATCAGATTCTCTGGTGGTGGCGGATCTTCTTCTGGAAGACATATCCGTCGACTATCGCAGTGCCGACGTCAAAGATCCACTCCAATTAAAAATTAATGAATGCAAAGGTACCATGACTGCCGGAAAGCCACTCACGCTTGATATAAAAGGAGCACTTTTTGATGAACCTTACACGACTAGCATCGAAATCGGATCTCTGAAGGAATTCCTGGAGGAAAATCGATCCTGGATGGAAATTAAAACGGAAATTGCAAAAACCCGCTTTGCTTTTTCGGGGACAGTGGATTTGGCCCAGGCAACTCAAATATTGAAGCTCAAGGCTGAGGTTGCCGGCGATCGACTGGACAGTCTGAATGGTTTGCTGGATTTGGACCTGCCTCCCTTGAAATCCTATCGATCCGCGGCGCAGCTTACCCTGAAAGAGAAGCATGCCGAGCTCTCAAATTTTGAAGTTCAGGTTGGGCAGACTAAGCTGGCCGGCAAAATGACAGTTGATAACAGCGGAGCGAAATCGAAATCGAAGATTGATTTAACAGCCCCGCTCATTCAATTAGATGATTTTGACGTGGGCGACTGGTCTCCAGAGAAAGCCCAATCCCAGGACACAGCTGAGAAAAGCCAAAATGAAAAACAGGACGATACCGGTACCGGCAAAGCCGGACAACCGTCCTCTGACGAAGATGTAGCGGCGTTATTGAGCCCGGAGGTGCTGGGAAAATATGAAGTCCAGCTGAACGTTAAAGTAAACAAGGTTCTGTCCGGCAATGATCAACTGGGCAGCGGATCCCTTACTGCTACGTTAAAAGACGGACGTTTTTCAATTGATCCCCTCAAGCTAAATATCCCGGGAGGATCATTTGCGTTAGCCGCATCTCTCAAACCCGATGTCAATGCCCCGGAGGCATCGATCCGGGCCGACATGGAAAAGTTCGACTTCGGTGTTCTTGTCAGGCGGGCAAATCCGAAAGCCGATATGGGGGGCGTGATCAATCTCGAAGTGGATTTGAAATCAAGTGCCGACAGTTTCGAAACCCTGATGGCCAAAGGCAACGGTTACTTTGACGTATCGGGCCGGCTGGAAAACCTGGAAGCCGGCATTATCGACCTCTGGGCCGTGAATGTAATTGCAGCGGTTGTGTCCCAGGAAAAAGATGCATCCAAGATCAACTGTGTCGTCGGCCGTTTTTCCATGAAAGACGGAATTCTGGAACCTGACATATTGTTAATTGACACGTCAAAAATACGAATTTGCGGCAAGGGCCACGTCGATTTCAAAAAACAGCAGATCGATCTGAAAATGGCGCCCACGCCCAAGAGAGCGGAATACTTCAGCCTGGCGACGCCCATCGAGGTCGAGGGGCAATTCTCTGATTTTGGCGTGGGGATCCAGGCCGGTGGATTAATCGGGACTGCCGTGAGATTCGTTGCCAGTCCGGTGACCAGCACCTTCAAACGGCTGTTTTTGAAAGAATTGCCCGCCGATGGCAATGATGTCTGCGCGCTGCCCATCGGACCAGAAAACAGATCCGTCGAGGTTAAAGGATGCCGGTAGCAGTCTGGGAATGAGAGCGGGAGGAAAGAAGAGAGGGAGACTTGGGGAAGGGGAGATGAGGATAGTTGAACTGTTGGTTGTGTTTTTTTATCTGGCTATGGGCGACATCATTTTCGATATCGAAGACAATTGGGAAGCCCGTAATTAAATAGGTTAAAACTTTTGGATTGGCAGTCATTGAAAAAAGGATTAATTTAGTTTTTCTATACGAAGTTACGACTATGTCTACTGTAAAAGCTAAAATGTTTATTCGGAAAACTCGAAAAGGAGGAAATTATGAGCGACTTATCGAAACTGGGGAAAATCTTAATTGTTTTGGCGATTATCACTGGATCTGTAACTTTCGTCCAAGCCGAAGAAGTGAATTTGAAAATTTTGGCTCCGTGGGAAGCCGCCGGGCGGGTTTTTAGGGTCGGTCCGGAGTTGTTGCAGTTTCTGGGAACCTTTGAAGGCATTATGTACATCGAAGACGGCAAGGGAGAATTGGATGCAGCCGTGTTTATCTGTCCGGCAACTCAGGAAATCAACTTGGCTAACGGTCAAACCCTGGCTCATGGCCGCTGCATGATAACCGGATCTGATGGGCATTCGGTGTTCGCCGATTTTACTTGCAAGGGGGTTGTGGGGGCCTGTGAGGGAAAGTTTAAGATAACCGGTGGTGAAGGCCCTTTTGAAGGTATTCAAGGATCCAGCGATATGTCGATTCGATCTGCTTTAGGCGCGATGGCGGTTGATGCCAAAAGCGGCAGTGTGATTCAGGCTGCCGAAGGGCTTGCAATTTGGCCGAATCTCAAGTACACGCTGCCTTCAAAATAAAAGGATTGTTGAAATGAACATTCGATTCATAAAAACCGTTTTAATTCTGATCCTTATAAATTTTGTGCTCTATTCTGCCTGCTTGGCCCAGGATGATTCTGCCCGCACCATTATCCAGCACAAAGTCGATGAACTCTGGACGACCGGAGAACTGAAAATCGGCTACGCCGATATTGCCTCCAAGCTCTGGCTTCCGGAGCTTTATGAGCACAATGACTTTGGGTTGCTGTGGCAGAATCCGCAAAATATCAATGACCTCCTGGCCGATGTTGGAAATATAGAAAAAGAAGGTCTGAATCCGGAGGACTATCATTTGTCCCAGCTCTTGGTCCTCAAATTGCGGCTGGAGGAAAGCGAGACCCCCGATCCGGAGCTCCTGGCAGATTATGACCTGCTCCTCACTGACAGCCTGGTACGTCTGTGCTATCACCTTCAGTTCGGCAAGGTCGATCCTGAAAGCCTCGATCCGGCCTGGAACATGACGCGCCAGGTCCGCGGCCAGAACCCGGTGGGAGCGATCGAAAAAAGGCTTCAGACCGCCACTTTAGCCAGGGGACTTGCGAACATTCGGCCGGAAATTGATTACTATCACCTTCTCAAGTCAGCTTTGAAAAAGTACCGGGAAATTCAGGAAGCGGGCGGCTGGACGCGGCTGCCGGCAGGACCGACCCTGAAACCCGGCATGACCGATTCGCGCGTTCCCCTGTTGCGTCAACGGCTGGCTGTCTCCGGTGACTTCGGCGGACCGGTTTCCGACTCTGAATTGTTTGATGAAGAACTCGAAGAAGCCGTCAAACGATTCCAGTACCGCCATCGCCTTGAAATCGACGGTGCGGTCGGCAAAAATACCCTGGCGACGCTGAATATTCCCGTAAAGCAAAAAATCAATCAGATTCGCGTCAATCTCGAACGCGCCCGCTGGATTTTTCACAAATTGCCCGAAAACTATATTGTCGTGGATATTGCCGGGTTCCGGGCATTCAATATCGACGGCACCACTGAAAAATGGTCGAGCAAAGTCCAGGTTGGAAAGCCGTTTCGCAAAACGCCCGTTTTTAAGTCCAAGATAAAATATTTGGTTTTTAATCCGACCTGGACCGTGCCGCCGACGATTCTGCAAAAAGATATTCTGCCCAAAGTCAAAAAAAATCCGGATTATCTGCGTAAGAAGAAAATCAGCGTTATCGATCGCAAAGGAAAACGTGTTGACCCCGGTTCGGTCAACTGGTCGAAATACTCCAAAGGGGTCCCCTACACGCTCAGGCAGGAGCCGGGCCCTCACAATGCCTTGGGGCGCATCAAATTCATATTCCCCAATAAATATTTTATCTATCTGCACGATACGCCGAGCCGGTCACTTTACCAACGCAAAGACCGGGCTTTCAGCTCAGGCTGCATACGGGTCGACAAAGATGTCGAGCTGGCGGAAATTCTGCTAAACGATTCCGCGAAATGGAATCGCGAAAGTATTCAAGAATTGATTGATACGAATAAGACGCGGAGGGTAAATCTGCCAAAGGCGATACCGATCATGCTCCTGTATGTAACGTACTGGTTCGATGAAAACAATACGCTGATCTTTAAAAAAGATGTTTATGGTCGGGATCGTCAGGTATTGGAGGCGCTGGATGAAGCGTTTAGCATCTGGCAAACCCGCGCCATCAACTGATTTTTGTTAAGTTTCGGTTGTTTGATGGAAATAAAACTCGTTATGAGGTGGTCCGTTCTTGAATGCCAAACGGAGTGATGGAATATTGGAACGTCGGAATAATGGGGGCGATAAACCGAAAAAGATCTAATTCAAGTAAATGTTGATCCATGCGCATCTTATGATACACCGCAAAACAAATATCCATTTTTGCGAATACCAGATTTAGCGGAATCGGATGAATTGAGGTTTTTGCTTGAAAGATAATTCTATTTCGTATATTTTTACGAATTATGGTTGGAGTGGATCCTTGACAAAACGATTCAGCTGAATGCTTAGGCGAAGTTATGAGGAGGCAGAGAAGAACTAATAAACAGTGATGAAAAGATCTTCCGGGGGAGTTGGAAAAGGGAGCCGCTGATTGCTCGCCCCCGGGTTTTTCCCACAGATCACCGCGTTCCGACGAATATATTTCTGAAAAAAATCTTCGATGTTAAAATGCGCCAAGCCTGTGTTATGAATCTCAAGGATCCACTCTGTCTCTACTCTTAAACTGAGCTTAAATAACCTCGGAGAGGACCGGCAGCTGTTGATAATAATCTGCGGTTCAAATTTCGCTATTATGGGGTTAATACAAGCTTTCCCATAAAGTTCTTCCCAAGAAAATCCTTTTGAGCCGTGACAATATCTTTCAATGGGTAGACCTTGTCCACGACCGGCCGAATTTCCCCGTTTTCGATGTAGTGAATAAGATTCTGAAAGACGATGTCCTCTTGAAAGGTGCAACCGAAAAAGCTGAGGTCTTTCAGATAAAGGGTTCTGACATCGAGTTCGACAATCGGGCCCGCTATGGCACCGGCCACTGCGTATCGTCCGCCTCGCCTCAGGACATCGAGCAGGTTCGGCCACTGCCGCCCGGCAGTCAAATCCGCGACGACATGCACCGATTCGTGACCCAGTGACGTCACCAGAGAATCGCCGCGTGCAATGACCCGATCCGCTCCAATCGACTGTACCCTGTCCATTTTGGACGCACCGGCCAAAGCAATGACATGCGCACCTCGGCGTTTGGCAAGCTGCACAGCCGCAGAGCCGACCCCGCCCGAAGCACCGGTCACCAGCACTTTTTCACCGGATGTGAGTCCGGCCTTATGAATCATGTTCTCCGCCGTTGAATAGGCGCATGGAATGGAGGCCAATTCGGCATCGGTCCAATCAGTTGTGATCGCATATGCCTCTCCGGCTGGGGCTTTGGTGTATTGCGCAAAGGCCCCGTCGCATTCCGAGCCTAGCGTCCAGCACTCGAACGGCCGGTAATCAACATAGGTGCGCAGCATATTGCGTACGATAACACGTTCGCCGATCCTTTTCTCGTCCACCCCTTCACTGACAGATACGATCCGTCCACAGCAGTCCGCTCCCTGGATGCGAGGAAACGAAAGCGGAACGCCCGACCAGCTGGCATCTTCTTCTTCAGCTGTTTCAAGACCGTCGGCAGCAGCTTCCCCGGTATCGGTGGTGACACTTTTCGAATACCAGCCGATCCGGGTGTTGATATCCGTATTATTGATCCCTGCGGCACCAACTTTGATCAGTACCTCGCCCTTCGACAGCTTCGGAACCGGGACATCCGTGCGGTATTCCAGCTTATCGAATCCTCCGTGACCCGTCAGCAATACGGCGCTCATTTTTTCTGGAATGTTTTTCATCGTGATAAGTTATCCAAACGATAAAGCAGGTTTGCCCCAGATGGAGGTGTCAGGTTCAATACCAAGACCGGGACCAGTCGGAACCCGGATGGTGCCATTTTCAATGCGTATACCGTTCTCCGGATCGTAGTGTCCGTCGATATAGGGTGCAGCCAGCCATACTCCTTCCAACAGACGACTTTCGACCGTGGCTCCGATATGGGTGCAGGCGGCTGCAATGATATCGCCGCCCCAGGCATCGTCACAGGTTATGGGGAGGCCGGCCACGCTGCAGATACCACCTACCGTGCGCATGGGCGTAAGCCCCCCCAACCGGGTCACTTTCAAACCAAATCCATCGCAGATGCGTTTGCACACGGCTCGCAATACGACCCCCAGGTTCTCCGTGTTTTCATCCAGGTAGATCGGATGGGGCACCTGATGACGAATGGCGGCCACCTCTTCGAACGTATTGCAGGGCTGTTCCAGCACCAGCGGCAACCGACGACATGCCAGGGAGATATTCAATGCATCGCGCGTGGTCCAGCCCCGATTGGCATCCACGGCCAGTTTGACACCGGGCTGCAAAACGGCATGCACTTTATGGATGGCCTCGATATCGATCTCCGGGCTTCTGCCACCCACTTTGATCTGCAGCCGCCGATAGCCCTGGGCCTGTTTTTCTTTTGCGATATTGGCCGCCTCATCGGGTTCGGCCACGCCAATGGCGTAATACGATGGCACCTGCTCGTGTCTGGCACCGCCCAGAAGGTCGCAAACGCGTGCGCCGTAAACCTTCCCCATGATGTCCCAGAGGGCAATATCTACTGCAGCTTTTGCGTAGGCATGCCCGTTGAGTGCAGCATCCATGGCGTCGTAGACACAATTGAGCTGCAGGGCATCCGTCCCGATCAGATGGGGTGCCATCTCCTGCAGAGCGCTGCGGGCACCCGGTGCATGATGCGGTTGGTACACGGGGCCGACCGGGCAGGTCTCGCCATACCCCTTGATACCGCTTTCGGTTACGATTTCGACAATGGTGGTATCAAGCACCGAAACAGTGGTCTTGGCCATGCGGTAAGATCCGCCTACTACCGGAAGATCATACTGGTAGATATTAATTTCAGAGATGCGCATAGGGCTATATTTCCGTCATGTATTTTTTAAGGTCCTTGTCCACAGATTCGGGAAAATCCGGCGGCTGATATTGTTCCAGAATATCTTTCCATTTTTGATTGGCGATTTGCTGGATGGAAATTGCGCCCGCTTTTTCCCAACTTTCATAGGGCTTCCGATCACTGAGCCGGGGGAGAAAAAATTCATTACGACAGTGCTCAAAGGTATGCATCTTATCCAGAAACTGACCACCCGGTCCGGCCTCTGCAATCACTTCCAGTGCCAATGAGTCCTGTGTAACCTGCACACCGCGAGAAATCCGATTCATCATTCCTACCATTTCGTCATCGATGATAAATTTTTCATAAGAAACGCAATTGATGGTCTCAAGAGAGCCTGTGGCGTGCAGAATAAAATTCACGCCGCCGTTGTGGGCTGCCATCAGATTCATCATCGATTCGTATCCTGCCTGCATATCCGTCGTTTTGCTGTCGGTCAGCGTTCCGACGCCGCGGCTGGGAATTTTATAAAATCTTGCCATCTGGGCGGCCATGACATTGTGAATCGACATTTCGGGTGCACCCACAGATAGCGTCCCGCTGCGCATATCAGCGCACGAAGAGCCCATGGCGTAAACCACCGGCGTGCCTTCCCGAACAAGCTCGGCAAAAACAATTCCGGCCAGAATCTCCGCATTTTGAACCACCAGGGCACCGGCTAAGGTCGCCGGCGCAGTCGCACCACCGATGGTCAAAGAGTTGATCAATTGGGGTTGTCCCGCTTTCGCATATTCAATCATCACGCCCAGCATATTCTCGTCATAACAAAGCGGTGTCAGTGAGCAGGGAATGGCAATTACCCGCGGTTTCTGCGTCAGAGGTTCTTTTTCACCAAATACGATCGATATCATCTGAAGGGTGTGGCGCGCCCCGTCAGGGTCGATGGCACTGCCCATGAAGCATTTGTCGGAAAGCCGAAGGCAGGCATAGATGGTTTTGGCGGGCCGAAGTTCATGAGAAACGTCGTTCGGTTCGACGAGAATATTGCTTAACATGTTCAGGTTTTGACTTGCGTGCGTCAGCTTGACCAGATTTTCAAAGTCGTCAAAGGTTCCATACCGGCGGCCTTTATCAAGATCGGTAACAAACGGTGCGCAGTTGGCCGGAACGTGTATGTGTTGATCTCCACCGATGATCAGGTTATGTTCGGGGTTGCGGGCGTAAAGCGTGAATTCAG
This sequence comes from Desulfobacterales bacterium, assembly GCA_030066155.1. Lineage (GTDB taxonomy): Bacteria > Desulfobacterota > Desulfobacteria > Desulfobacterales > JAFDCJ01 > JAFDCJ01. Next base: position 9,054 of record JASJCE010000173.1, read on the forward strand.
ACGGGACTTTGCGCAATTGCGCCTCAACCATTTTCCGTGGGAAACGGACCCTGAAACCATCTACATTCGCACCGCCCTTCGATAAAATTTCCAAAGCTTTTTTGTACTTAAAATCAATTCCGATCTGTTCCATGACTTCTAAAGTGGCTTCATGGATCTGCTCGATTTGTGATTGAGTCAACAACTCAAAATTCTGCATCTTCTTCCTCCGAAGTTTTTCAAGGGACCTCTCGATCCGGATCATTCAAGATGGATTTGAAGGATTTTCATGGTGGGGTGATTTTCGGCAAGTGCGACTTGACTGCGCATATGATTACCGGGCCGCCTTGAGCGCTTCCGATATCCAATCATCGAATTCGGATTGATGCGAACTGATCCATTCCCGGGCGTGGCGTCGAACATCTCTGGTGTGCTTTTCTCCCCGCCGGATCTTCAGGTTCTGCTCGCTGATGTCATTTAAAGGGATGGTAACCAGTTCAAAGAATCGCTTCACAGCCGGATTCGCATCAATAAAGGTTTTGTTGGCAACAATGCGCATGGTGCTGACCTCGAATCCTAAACTTCTTCCATTCGGCAGGGTGGCATATCTTTTTTGCCCGCCACCGGGTGTTTCTGAAACGGGTACCGACAGCCAGTGCACATCTTTTCCGGGGACCAGTACACCGTTGACCCACAACGGCGTCCAGGTATAGTAAAGGACGGGCTTGCCGGCTTTGAAACGGTTAATGGTGGCATCGATCATCTCGAAATAGTTTTCTTGATTGTGATTGATGGTTTCTCTTAACCGGAAGGTATCCAGGTGGTTTTCGATGACGCGGTGACATCCCCATCCTACATGGCAGCCGGCAAGATCCGCTTTCCCGTCTGCATTGGTATCAAACAATCCGGCGATCTTGGGATCCTGCAAGCGATCAAAACTGCGGATATCGTACTGATCTGCGGTTTTTTTATCGATAAGATATCCCTGGGTGGTTTCAGCGACCAACGTACCAATACGATAAACTGTTTTTTCGCCGCCGACTTTTTCGAAAAAATGGTTGTGCAATGGCTCCCAGTGAACGGCATAAAAGTCTGCATCCCCCTGGGCTACCATCAAATGGGACATTCCGATGACCCGGGCCAGAGATATGCTGGGTTTTACCTGGTAGCCCAGGCGCTTTAACCCTGCGATAATGATTTCAAGCTGAAAAACTTCTTCGATAACCCCCTGGTCCACCGGTTGGACAACGATTCCCTTGCCGGGCAATTCATCGGCATTGGCAGAAACGACCGTTACCACCAGAAAGAGTTGAATCGATGCCAGAAGATGTCGGCCTATGAATGCTCTATTTGAGTTTTTCATGTTATAAACACCCGCCAGCTCGAGTTGTTCATTTGAGGGTATTACTTCCTAATCATCCGGATTATCTTTTCCCTGAACCCCACGCAATAAACTGCTGCGGGTAACGATGCCGACACAGGAGTTGTCTTCCATGATACAAATATACTTTTCGTCGGTATTGACCATGATATCAATCAGGTCGTTCAGATCCGTGTCGGGGCTGGCAACGGGGCACGTATCCAATTTCATTCCGGGATTACGCTCGATTATGATCTCCTTGGGGCGCATTACGGTATGAGCATACACCAGGTGGAGGCGGGATATCCCTGCGACAAAATCAGCCACATAATCATCTGTCGGCTGGGTAACGATCTCTTCAGGCGTTCCGATTTGTACCAGCACACCGTCCTTCATAATGGCAATGCGATTGCCGATGCGAATGGCCTCGTCAAGATCATGGGTAATGAACAGCGTGGTCTTTTTCATGACGGCCGAAAGGTTGAGAAATTGAACCTGCAATTGACTGCGGATCAACGGGTCCAGAGCGCTGAACGGTTCGTCCATCAACAAAATGCCGGGATCGGCGGCCAGTGCCCGGGCAAGACCGACACGCTGCTGCATGCCACCGGAGAGTTCATCCGGATAACAATGGCCCCAGCCCGTCAGTTGCACGGTTTCCAGGGCCTTGTCGGCAATTTTATTGCGCTCATCCCGGTCGACATCGCGAAGCTCGAGGGCAAACGCCACATTCTGTCGGACATTGCGATGCGGCAGCAGGGCCATGTTCTGGAAAACCATGCCGATCTTTTCTGCCCGGATTCGCCGCAGTTCTTCCATGTTCATCTTGTTGACGTCCTCACCGTGGATAAACACTTCTCCGGCAGTCGGTTCGATCAGACGGTTGACATGCCGGACAAGAGTTGACTTGCCGCTGCCCGACAATCCCATGATGCAGAAAATTTCGCCTTCCTTAACCGAGAAAGAGGCATCCACAACGCCGACCGCACAACCGAAGCGATCCCGCACCTCGTCTTTGCCGATTCCTTCCTTCTTGATGGCCTCCAGGGCTTCTTTGTCCCGTTCACCGTAGATCTTCCACAGATTTCGGCACTCAATAGGACACTGCTGCTGCCCGGCGGCCGAAGCCGCCGGAATCGGCGCTGCAGCCTGATGGTCATCTTTTGGCGGTTTAATTGCTGAAGTTTCCACAATCGACTCCTGTTTGCTAATGCAAATGCGTCATTTCGCGGCCTTGATTGCTTCCTGGATCCAACCGTCAAATTGAGCCTGGTTGGCGACGATCCACTCGTTGGCATGCCGTTCGATATCCCGTGAGCGCTTTTCACCTTCGCGCATTTTGAAATTCTGGAGTCCGATGTCTTCAATCGGAATTTTAACCAGTTCAAAAAAGCGTTTGGCGGCCGGATTTTTTTCAAGGAATTTATTGTTTGCAAAAACATGGATGGAGTTTACTGAAAAACCGAGATTTCTGCCGTCGGGCAAGGTGGTATTGGCGCCTTTTTGTTCGGGCGGCAACGCGGTGTGGGTAACGGTCAACCACTTTACATCTTTGCCCGGAACTAAGACGCCACCGACCCATTGCGGTGACCAGGTATAGTAGAGTATGGAATTTCCCGCCTTGTACCTGGAAATCGTATCGGCAATCAACGCAAAATAGGAGCCCTGGTTATGGCGAACGGTACCTTGCAGCCCGTAGGCATCCAGATGGTGTTCAATGATCCGTTCACATCCCCAACCGGGATTACATCCGGTCAAGTCTGCTTTGCCGTCACCATCGACGTCAAAAAGTTTGGCAATCTTGGGATCCGTAAATTGATTGATTGTTTCGATATTGTGCTTGTCGGCTGTTTTCTTGTCCACAAGATATCCCTGCACGGCACCTTCGACCAGCGTGCCCACACGCGTGACTTTGGCCGCTCCACCAACCTTTTCATAAAAGGCATCGTGAAGAGGAATCCATGAGTTTGCGTTATAATCGGCATCCCCCTGACCGACAGCAAGATGCATGGCTGTGATTTCAAGTTCGTGCGCCCTTTTGACCTTATATCCCAATTTCTCCAGGCCTTTGTTAACAATCAATAGCTGGAAATACTCTTCGGCGATGCCGTTGTAGCAAGGTTGCACGGAAATCCCCTTTCCCGGCAATTCGGCCGATACATTTGTTGTTCCCGCAATTGAGAAAATTGCCAGCACGGCAATTAGCATGCACCTAGTTAGGATCTGGTAATTGTACCTTTTCATCCCTGCCTCCTTTTTTTTGAATGACGGACGATTTACTTGAGAAAGTCTTTTCGTTTGGGTGATTTTTATGCCCGGCTATTTTACAAAATATTGGGGTTAAATGCCCGCAAGTTCCAAAGTGGTATTAATTTTGGGCCGGAATTTCATCTCCTGATGGTTGCTGGTTACCGAACAGTTTCTGCCATCCGGTGATGATTAATTTAGCGGGTCCGCGATCATACCAGTGCCGCGTTCCGCGTAGTCTCGGAGATCTGCCCAGCGCCTGGGTCAAGCGGTCCAGCGATATAGCCATCAGGACAATGCCAACGCCTCCCACGGCAGCCTGGCCAATATCCAGACGGCCGATGCCGCGCAGCACCATCTGTCCGAGTCCCCCAACGGCAATCATGGACGCGACGACCACCATAGACAACGACAGCATCAATGTCTGGTTGATGCCGGTCATGATGGTGCGCAGGGCCAGGGGGATTTTCACCTTGAACAGCAATTGCTTCTCGGTGGCACCAAAGGCATATGTGGCTTCGACCACATCCGCTGGTACCTGGCGCATACCCAGGTTCGTAAGGCGGATCAGCGGCGGAAGGGCAAAGATGATCGTAACGATAATGCCAGGCACGTTCCCTACCCCGAAGAGCATGACGACAGGAATCAAATAGACAAAAGATGGCGTCGTCTGCATGGCGTCCATAACTGGTCGGATGATGCTCTCAGCCCTTTTACTGCGGGATATGATAATACCGAGTGGGATTCCGGTAATAGTACAAAAGAAAACCGCCGTTATCACCAGGGCCAGGGTTGTGATGGCCTGGCTCCATGCACCGATAAAACCGATGAAGGCCATGGAGACCAGAACAAACGTGGTGGTTTTGCGGTCGGACACCTGCCACCCGATCAGCCACGTCAGCACAAACACCAGTGGTGGGGGCAGGGATTGCAGAAATCCCTCTATCGCGACCAACGTCTTATCGATCGGCCACCGCAGCGCCTGAAAAAAACCTCTGAAATTAGTAACCAGCCAATCCAACAGTTCGTCGACCCAGACATCAAACGGTATGACGAACTGAAAAGGGTCCATAAAAAACTGCCAGATGCCCGAATCGACCTCATACATGGCAAAAACCTTTCATGGAATACTTAACTGTTGATGTGTTCTGAACAATTTAATATCACCGTTACCAACCGGCACCCCACATGTCAAGAAAAAAATAGAATTTTTTAAACTTTTTTTCGGGCTCTTTTACCTCCAGTTTTCTCGACTCAAGAATCACCATGGCACTTTACTTACATTTTCAGCTTATTAAGACGATTTCAGTATTTTTTGAAAATTTAATGGGAAACATCCACTGAAATTCCAAAAATGCTTGACAGCGAAAATAAAAAGGCTTAAAAGGAATAAAAGTGTTCAGAAGACAAGCACAATTATCGCGAGGCGCAAAATTGAAGCACAAACAGAAAAGCGACAGCATCATATTATGGAAGTAAAAAAAACAAATGAGAACGCTCTGTCATCACTGAAGTTCGACAAGCAATCGGCCTCGGAAAAAATGGCTCAGGTCTTTCTGAAGAAAATTCGAAGCGGCGAACTGGAAAACGGCTATTGCATGCCTCCCCAGCGTGAATTGGCCCAAATTTTTGGCGTTGGCATGTCCACGGTTCGAGAAGCTCTCAAAATTTTGAATGTAATAGGATATGTGAAAGCCATTCACGGCAAGGGGACCTTTGTCGTTTATCCGCCGGAAGTCAGAGATGGATTTGAAGACATCAACCAGGCTCTGAAATTGATTTCATTTTCAGATGTGATGGTGGGGCGCCGGGCGATCGAATGTGCAATTGTGGAATTGGCCGCTCAAAACGCCAAGCTGGAAAACCTTGAAGAGATTCGGCGCCACATCGAAGACATGGAAACCAATTCAGGAGATCTGGAGGCCTGGTATGATTCAGAGTTGACAGGCTTTCATCTGGCCCTGGCCAGAGCCAGCCAGAACAAGACGTTGTTGGAAATAAGCAAGACCCTGATACAACGGGTACGCCAGGAATACACCCCGTTGATGAACTATGCCATGGACAATGTTTCCGAAGAGAGTAGGAAAGCATCGATACAGACGGCAAAAGAGGTGTATGAGCGCATCAGAGACCGTGACCCCAAGGGTGCCAGCTTTGCTTTGAATGAACACTTATCCATCGTTCTGGAACATGAACAACTTAAAAAGACCGAAAACGGGTTTGATAGCAGCAATACTGCATCAGGTGAAATAAAAAATTAAAGTTACGGTTTTCGGATTGCTCTTGAAATGGGAGGTAGAATCATGGAGCAAAAATCACAAGCACCGGCCTATATGGATAGAATTGCACGGCTAAAAAAACGGGTTCTCAACACCCGGCCGTCTATGGACCTGGAAAACGCCAAAATTCTAACCGAATGCTTTCAGCAGACGGCCGGACAACCGCTGGCGATTCGCAAAGCCAAAGCGTTTCGAGAGCAATGTCGGCAAAAAAACATCACCATATGGGACGACGAGCTGATTGTGGGCTGTTCCGGCAGCAAGATACGGGGCGGAATTCTCTGTGTCGATGTATGCTGGTCCATCCTGGATAAGGAATTGGACACCATCAGTAACCGACCTTTCGATCCGTTTTTCCTCGATGATGATGGCCGCAAAATCTTTACGGATATTGTCAAACCCTACTGGAAAGGCCGATCCAATTTCGAAAAATGGCTGGCCCAGATGCCGGAGGATATCGCTGCGCTCAGGGAGCATACGGTAATTTATATCGACCGCAAGGCAGTGCGCGGTCCCGGTGAGCTGACCGCCGGCTTTGATTTGCTGCTCAGCGAGGGCATCAACGGCCTTATCAAAAGGATCGAGAAAAAGGAATCCGAGCTGGACCCTGCGGGTCAGGGCAATTATTCGAAGATAGCCTATCTCAGGGCATTGCGCATCGCTGCCGAGGGCATCATCACGCTGGCCGGACGCTACGGCGATGAAGCCGAACGTCTCTCCGGTGAGGAAAAAAATCCGCAAAGGCGCCAGGAACTGATGGAGATAGCAAAAATCTGCCGGCATGTGCCCGCAAATCCGGCCCGGAACTTCTACGAAGCCATGCAGTCCGTGTATCTTTACCACATCTGTACATTCATGGAGCAAAATGCTGCCAGCTATAACCC
>JASJCE010000174.1 GCA_030066155.1 Desulfobacterales bacterium
GTCGTCTTCGAGACCTCTGCCCATATCATCTGCGGAAAGAATCCGGCCGCCTGAGGCAACTGCAAATGATTCGAATTACACCCATTTCAAAAGACACGATCAAAGATGCCAAAAAGTTGGTGAATCAAGTGTTTCGCTTCCAGAGCCCGGCAGAACGATTGTTCTTTTTTGCGTTTTCCCAAAAAACGAATCGGTTTATCCGAAGCATAACCAGATTATTTGGTGTCAACGACATTATCAACTTCTGGGTTGCACTGAGCGAAAAAAAGGACATTTTTGGTACGACCGGTTTATACAGGTACAATAAAGACAAATATGAGGCCCTCTGGCTGGCATGGTTTTGTGTGGCGCCCGAAGCGCGCGGGAAAGGCATCGGCAAAACATTGCTCGCCTTTTCGATCCGCGAGGCGAGGAAAGCAGGTGTGCGTTATTTGCGTCTGTATACCTCGGATGATCCCAATGAAAGAGATGCCCAGTTTCTTTATGAAAAATTCGGGCTCAAGGAAACGGAACGTCAACGGAAGCTTTTCTATACGAAAATTTATCGTGAATTAGACTTGTGGCCTAAGCCGGTGTTGGAAACTGCTTCGGGAGGCTGATTTTGAAACGGGTCTCGACCTCGGGCCGCGAGGAAACCGCAATTTTCCCGCCATGCTGCTCGATGATGGTTTTGGTGATGTAAAGCCCGAGGCCGGTTCCCTTGTTGTCTTTGGTTGAGAAAAAGAGCTTGAAAATATCTCCCAGGGTGTCTTGGTCCATTCCAACGCCGTTGTCCCCTATTTCAATCTGGATCAGATGATCGTTATGTTCGGCTTTAAATTCTATTTTATGGGTCTTGGGGGTCTTGTCCTCCAGACAGGCATCCAGGGCATTTTCCAAAATATTTTGCAAGGCGATTCGCATCACTCCCGCATCGATCTCAAATGTCCCCATTGACGGATCGAAGCTGCATTCAAATGCAACTCCCTGGTTTTTTATTTTTGTCTCCAGCCCGGAAGCCACGTCACTTAAAAAATCGACGACCCGGATCTGTTCCCGGCCCAGTTCCCTTTCCTTGGCAACAAACAGAATGTTTTGAACCAGCGACCGAATGCGGCTGACCATGGTCTTGACAGCATCCCAGCCATCCCTGACACGATCCGGATCATCTTTTTCCAGGCCGGAATCGACGAGATACAATCCGCCGTCGAGGCCTGTCAGCATGCTTTTTATACCGTGAGAAATCGAGCTGATTTTTAGTCCCAATGATGACAGACGATCCTGCAATTGGCGAACCTGGGTGATATTCGTCGACATTTCCATGACATGGGTTACCTCGCCGGCGGCATTTCGCAGCGGAGCCGTCCATATCAGAACATTGTAGCGTTCACCGCTTTTTGCCGTGACCACCATTTCCGATTGATGGGATTTTTCATCTTCAAACGTTTTGATGACCGGACAATTGGGACAATGATGGCCCCGGTGCTTATAAATTTCGTAGCAATGAGAGCCGGCGCTGACATCAAAATCCTCTGTGAAACGCCGGTTGGCGGCGGTCAGACGAAACTGCCGATCCTGAACCGATATGTAGCACGGCACTTCATCGAAGAGTTGCTGGTAGCGTTGTTGCGTGTGGCGTAATTCTTCCTGGAGACGGTTAACTTCTCCCATGTCGGCGGCGATTTCGACGACCAGGTCGACTTCACCGGCCTGATTCCGAATCGGCGCGGTGTGGACAATTACCGGTGTCTGCGTCCCGTCGGTATATTTTACAGTGGCTTTTGTGCGCTGACCTGTACCGGTTTTGAATGTCTGCGCCGATGGGCATTGATCGGGCTTCCCGTTTTCTCCGGTATAGACCTCCCAACTATTGGCACCCGTTTTGTCACCCAGGCGGTCGCAGTAGAGCTGATTGGCAGCCACCAGCTTTAGATCAGAATCGTGAATAGAGACAAAGCAAGGCATTTCATTGAAATAATTCAGGCCACCTTCCAGATCGCCGGCGATGTTTCGCATTGCGGCAGACAATCCCTGGATAGTTTGATCCACGGCGACCTGCCTTTCCAGGGCAACCACCTGGGCGGATTTTTCACGAACCAACTCCTCCAGGTTTTCGGTGTATTCTTGTAGCTGTTGCCGCATCAGGATTTTCTCGCGTGCCCTGTTCAATGCGATTTCAAGGACTTCATCATTGATCGGTTTGGTAACAAAATCGACGGCCTGATATTTCAGGCTCTTGATGGCCAGATCCATGTCGCCGTGTCCGGTGATCATGATCACTTCGGAATCGGGATTTTCGAGTTTTATTTTTTGCAGTAGTTCAATGCCGTCCATGCCTGGCATTTTGATGTCGGTTAAAACGATTTGCGGGTTTTCTTTCTGGAAGATCTGCAGGGCCTTATCTCCATCTTCGGCAGTGAACACATCATAGCCCATATCCGTCAGGGTAATGCCAAGAACCTTGCGGATTCCTTCTTCGTCATCTACCAGTAGCAGTTTGTAACCCATAATTTTTTCCGTAATTTATCCGCCCTAAATAGCAAGGGTTTTCAAGTTTGAAATTGATTGTCATATATAATTTATGGTTGTTCTTTTTCGAACTATTGCGGATAAATTAGTTTATGCTGCGCATTGGTTTTTTGTTTTCTTATCAAACTAATAACCAATAACCATTCAACAAATAACTTCCTTCAGGGCGGATAAATTACCCTATGGTATTTTTGACGATTCCGACGAGTTTTTCGGAATCAAACGGCTTTCTGACAAAAGCCACTGCATCTTTGATGGCATGGTCGCCGTCAATGCCGCTGACCACGATGACCGGGGTATCTTTCAGTTCCTTGTTTTTGCGCAGCTTGCGGTAAAATCGGGGACCCCACTCACCGGGCATCTGCAGATCAAGACAGATCAAATCGGGCCGTTCCTCAAGGACGACCTCCAGTCCTTCCATACTACTGCTCGCCGTGCAGGTCGCATATCCATTGTCACTGAAGACAGCCTGCAAATATTTTACGATAATGGGGTCGTCATCGATAATGAGGATTTTTTTGGGCATGACATTCCTCTCTTTCGTGTAATTTACTTGAAAAAGAACGACAAATCACGTCTTTTCGTCATCGAACATGACATTCACCGCACATGATGGGTCCCTTTTTTAGTGACTGATGGCACCCCTTGCAATTGAGGTGAAATGCCCTGACCAGACGCGGTTGATCACCGGACTCCTTTTCGCTATGGCAGTCCGAGCAGGGTTGGTCTTCCGAGGATTCATCTTCAAGTTTTACACCGTTCTCATAAACGTGGTGGCATTCATTACACTCCTCGATTTCTGCCTTTTCGTTGTGTTCGTCATGTTTGAAAACTGCCGGCGGACGCTGTTTTTTCGAAAATGCTTGATCATCAAGCACCTCTATTTCTTCCTGGGAAGCTGCCGGCAACATCGAGAAAGCCAAAAGGGACAGTAAAATTAAAGCAAGCATTAGATATTTCTTCATCCGCATGTCTCCTTTTTTTGCGATCATTTTTTCGCTGCATATATACACCCGGTAAACATGAAAGTTCCGCCTACGGCAACCAGCTATCAAGTCGGTTTTTCCATAACCTCGTACAGAATGTCGCCGATGAACTTAATATCAAGTCCAAGTCCGTAATGGTGGTTGATATCCTCCAGACCGCTGTGGCAGTTATGGCAGGGTGCAATCAGGACTTTGGCGCCCCTGGCCTTGGCCGCGAACAATTGTTCGGCTTTGATGCGGTTGCCATCGATGCGGGTGTTCTTGTACGGCGGGCCGCAATTGATCACGCCGCCCCCTGCACAGCAACAATAGTTATGCTCCCGGTTGGGGTGCATTTCGATCAGCTGGTCGCAAAGGGCATTGACAACGTCACGGGATTTTTCGGCCAGTCCTCCGCCGCGGATCACATTGCAGGGGTCGTGAAGGGTGACGGGTGTTTCGAATTTCTTAACCACGTTAATCCGCCCGCTTTCCAGCAATTCATGATAGAAGTCGATGGCATGCATAATCGGAATCGGCGGCATGCGCCAGCCAAGCCAGCGATTGCCCACATCATATACCGAGCGAAAAGCGTGGCCGCATTCGCCCATGACAATCCGTTTCACCCGCAGCCTGGAAGCGGTTTCAAAATGGGCCCGCTTTACGCGTCCCATGATTTCGTTGTCGCCGGTGTACATCGCCATGTCGCTGTTGTCCCAGCCGGGTGTTGCCGGCATGGTCCAGTCCACACCGGCCACATCCATGATAACTGCCGCCTGGTAGATCAACTGGGCCTGGAATTTGGGCTCCGGTCCGATCACCGAGTACATAATATCGGCGCCTTCCTTCTCCAATGGAATCCGAAGGGTCGGAATTTCCGCCTGAGCTTCTTCTTCCTGCCACTGAAGCGTATCCGGCCACTCATCGTCTTTAACCCACATCTGATTCATAGTGGCGGCGTGACTGTGGGCGGTATCCTGAATATAAAGCGGTGTGACACCCAACAGGTGGCAGATTCTGCGAACCGTCAGCATCATGTAGGCAATATCGATTCCAAAGGGGCAATACATGGCGCAGCGTTTACAGGTATTGCACTCGGTCGAGGCAATTTCAGATGCTCGCTGAATAAACCGGGGACTGACCTTACCTTTCTTTTTCAGCATCTCCCATAGGGTTTGTTTAACTTTGCCCACCGGTGAATATCGGGGATTCTTATCGTGCGATAGGTAATAATGACACGCTTCCGAACACAGTCCGCAGTGGATACAGGTATCGATATATGCCTTCAGGCGTGCGCCGGTTTCTCCTTTTATAACACGGTTGATCACTCGCTCAATCTGGTCTTGCGATATCCTCTGCATCCCGACTTTCAGACCTTCATCGACTATGCCGTTGGTTTCATTTTTTGCCGGTTCAGCCATGATTGGTGTCTCCCTGTAAATAATTTGCTGATTCATTCTTGGCGAATCATTGTGAAACTGTACCCTGATCTTTATATAGCAAATCGTTTTTAGGTTTCAGGTGTCAGGTTTCGGGTTTCAGCACGGAATGGCTTCGCTCTTTCTTTTTTATGAACTGTTCGAAGTGCATTTCTTTGACTCTCCATATTTCTCAGCCTTCGTAGAAGGGTTTTTACATCCTATTCAAAATTGTTGTTTCTTTTGCGGTCAAAGCTGGGCAGTTCATCTGCCAGGTATTGTCCTGAAACCTGAAACCTGAAACCTCATACCTACCAATCCCTCGCATGCCGGACGCTTCCGAATTCGGACCCCATATAGGCCCTGGTCAACGGCGCCGTAAACATGTGACTCAAGCGGGTAAAGGGAATGGCGACCAGCATGATTTCGCCGCTCAGAATATGCAAAATGACCATGAGCTGATAATTAAACCACTGATAGTAGGCCAGCAATCCGGTGACAAATGGAGCAGCGACAATTGCCAGTATGACAAAATCGGAAGCCGAGGTAACATATTGGACCTCCGGACTCACCAGACGTCTGATCAGGAAAAATATGCAGCCGGCGATTACGATGATGGTCATGACAGTTGCCGTACCCTCCGGTAGAGACCACCAGCTCAAGTTCCAGGATTCTTCAATCAACATCACGTGGGCAAGCAATAATATCGGTGTCAGCATCAGACAAATATGAAACATGAACGCGACAATCGTCAATACCGGATGTCGGCGCATATTCTCCGTACCAAACGGTATGCTCCAGTGGAAGATAGACCGCAGACTGTACTTCAGGCTGAAATAGGAATAGATGAATGGTTCTTTTTTATTGATCAAGAGAAAGAGTCCGGCCAGTCGGTAGAGACTGCCGGCAATAAATACAATAAACGCCGTCCATGCCAACGGGCCGCTCACAAAATTGTATAGACTGTGCATGACCCCTCCTTTGCTCTGTATTTGATAATTATCGCTTTGACTATTTTCTTCTATCCATCCGCGGCAGGAAATCAAAGCCCAACCATATGGAACCGGTTTAGTTTCGGTCACCGTATTTTTGTCACGGGAATTACACGTCTCGCGTATTTGCCGTCTTTCAGGGTGCACAGCAGGATTCTGTCTCCGGCAGGACTGAATACCGGGTCCCAGAGGGCATCATATTCTTCCCGCCAGATCCGGTCATTTAAGGCGACCGTATATTTACCGTTTCGTTCCACCTTAACAGCCGTGTCGGTTGAATTCGGGCTGAAAACCGGACACCACACCATGTCAAACGTGTTCTTCCACATCGTACCGTCTACGGCAACGGTATATTTGCCGTTGCTTTTGCCGGCAGCCGCAATCCGACTGCCGTCCGGGCTGAACACCAGATCCGTGATAAGATCAGCGAACATGACCGACCAGGGCTGACCGTCAATGGCGATGGTCCATTTACCGTATTTGGGGGAGACGATCGCGGCAATGTGCGCACCATCCGGACTGTAAACCGGATGCCAGAGCTGGAAAAATTTGCGGTCCCAAATTACCCGGCCGTCGCAGGCCAGAGTCCATTTGCCGTCAATTCGCGCTGGGGCGATGACGGCTCCGTTTTGAGGGTGAAACACAGGCTCCCATACACAACTATACGCCTGTTCCCAAGGGATACCGTCAACGGCAATAGTGTAATCGGTCAAGCTGCGGCGGACCTCGGCCGCCATCGATTGGCCGTCTGGACTGATCGCCGTTTTCCAGACGTTGACAAACCGGGTGTCCCAGGTTTTGCCGTCCAGAGCCGCCGTAAAGGCACCCTGCTGGTATTTATGGATTTCGCCCTCCGACAAGTCCACTACCTGTACGCAGGCGGCCGTCTTGGTGCCATCAGGACTGATGGTGGGATTGGTCATATTGGAAAACGTTTCCTCCCAGGGGGCATCGTCCATGGCCATGCAGTACGTCATATCCTGTTGAGCCGCTACGGCGATGTGCGCGCCGTCCGGGCTAAACAGCGTATTCCAGACATATCCGAACTTGTTCTCCCAGGCGGCGCCGTCCACCGCCACGGTCCATTCACCCATCTCCGAGACCAGTGCCGTGGCCCGCCCATCAGGTGCAAAACGCAGATACCAGATTTTTTCAAATACATTCTCCCAGGTCTGACCGTTGACGCAAACATTGAACTCACCTTCCGCCAGGTTGACAATGGCCGCAATCTTTTCACCATCCGGACTCACATACGGCTCTTCGACCCAGTTGAATTCCTGCTTCCAGTTGATGATATTTACAATCTCCCGGTCGTCGATATCCCAATTCCAGTTGTTTATATCGTGCATGGTTATTGCTCCATGAAAGATGAGGGTTTCAAGTTCAAAAATATAAGGTTCAAAGGTTCAAAGGTTCAGGGTTCAAGGTTGATGGTATCTTATCGAATTATAGATTATGAATAGATGGAGCAACGCCTCCGGCTCGTAGTTATTTTAGCGCCTACGCCTCGGAGAGCGACTTCATCAATTATTCAATTGTCAATATTCAATAATCATTTCCTATCCAATGAGACGTTCGGTCAGCTTTATCAAATCTTCGGCCTCAGGCGGTTTTTCCATATACGCGGCCGGCTCCGGTATCGACGCTTCGATTCGGGTGTTCAGCATTTTCAGATAGTGGGAAAAGGTTTTTTGGGCGACACCCGACAGCAGAATAACCGGTATATCCATCAGCGATTCATCTGTCTTCAAATGCCGATACATTTGAACGCCACCTTCGCCGGGCATCATGACGTCCAGTATAATCAGGTCAGGATGAATTTCCCTGGCTTTGATTATGCCCTCACGCCCGTCCCGTGTCATAATCGGCCGGTATCCGCTCGTTTCCAGAAGTGTAGATATGAATATTCGCATATCCAGTTCATCTTCTACGATAAGGACTGTCTTTTTCATTAAACAACCTCATCCCCTGCAGCCGTGGTTGCGGGAAACCGTGGATTACATGTCGGCAACTTTGTCAGGGTGATTGACACTGGCCACCGGACATGCCGAGCGCAAAACAACCTGTTCGACCGTGCTGCCGAGAACCGCTTTTTCGGGATCGATCTCCCGGGTGTGGTGGGCCATTACGATCAGGTCGCCGGTTTTTTCACGTGCGAATTTGAGGATCTCGACATAGGGAATCCCTTCCCGAACTTCCAGTGAGTAATTGTCATATTCGCTCATTTTGGAGACATAGCGTTTCTGCATCTCCGCTTTGGCCCTTTCGATCTTTTTCTCTATTTCGGTCTGGCCCAGAACCTGTCCCGTTTCATCAGTGTTGATCTTGCAGGCATGGAATAGATGAAGCTTGGCACCGACTTCTTTAGCCAGTTGATACGCAAACATATAGGCATAGTCGGCCGCTTTGGAAAAATCGGTGCCGAAAACGATATTGGAAAACAGCTTCCAGCAGGTGGTGCAGGGCCTGCTGATGATCACCACGGGGCAGCGGGCGGCCTTGGCAACTTTTTGCATGGTGCTGCCGGCAATACTGCGATAGCGGGTTGCACCGACGTCCTCCTGACGGGTGTGGGCCCCCATAATAATAAGATCAATATCTTCTTTGCGGGCTTTTCTCAGTATTTCCCGGTAAGGAACGCCGACGGCCGCTTCAATGGCCACGTCCTCTGTGTCGCGCAACAGCACATCATAGGTGTTTTTCATCTCCTCGATCACCCAATCGACATAATCCGGATCCGGCGTTTCCAATTCTCCGGTCCGGGCATCTGTAATGAACGGGCTGTATCCGCGTGAGGGGATGCCCAGCACATGATATACGTAAAGCCTGGCGTCCCATTTCAGTTCCAGATCGAATGCGACTTTGGCTGCATTGTCGCAGGTTGGTGATGCCGTTGTCGCAAACAAAATTTTGTTAAACATGTTTCACCTCCTCAATTCACAGTGGGCCGGGATCACATGGAAGCTGAGCTCCCAGGCAATCCCGTCGATAAACTCAAAGAGCGTAAACACCGTGTCAAATTCGAACAGATCGACCGGATCGCCGAAAATGATATGCCGCAGCCGTCCCAGCCTGACCGGTAAGTCCAGCATGCTGTCGAGTTGCAGGGACCGGATCTCAAAGATTTCTTCATTAAAAACACCGGTAAAACTGTTGTATATTTCCAGTCGCTTGTCCGGAAATCCAATCATTTCGACAGTTTTACTGAACTCGAGGTACTCCGGGGCTCCGGCAGCACATCCTTCCGGCGGACAATTGCGATACTGTTCGGTATAGGTGGGGAAAAAACTGTTTAAACCGACCAGTAATTCATACCGGTCGAGCATTAGAAAAAAGCTTCTCAAAGAATATCCCTTTTCGAGTTCGATCTGCGAGCCGAGAAATCCGAGGATATCTGACTGGACACAGCTTCCCCTGTGCTCGATCGATCCATCTGTTTTGAGGGTGACAGCATTCATACTGGTCGTGCGCCTTGCATTTGAATTGTTGCCATACCAGCCAAATCCGTTTCTGCCTGACTCTTCCTAAGGCAGGTTTTATGCCAAAGTATTTTTTTGCCTGCGGCAAAAAAATATATGATTTATTTTAGATGGTTATGTCGATTTGATGGTATCTGGGAAGTTGCGCCGGAGCAAACTAATGCTGCAATAATGCAACACTAATTGAATGTAAGAGATGGTGCTGCGGTAGACCTAAGTTCTAATAATATTATTATTTATCATATAGTTATAAGTATTTTTGATGAATTGACTGCGGTCATGGAAGGTGGAATTGAAACAAGATGCAATATTGCATCATTTTGCAACATTCGATGCATTGTGTTGCGATCTTTGCTGGGTCTGCTATTCACTCCCGGTCCTTGTCTTTCGGGTTGAGACCGTATTTTTTCATTTTGCGCCACAGGGTGGTGCGGTTGATATTGAGGGCGTCGGCAGTCTTGCCTTTATTCCAGTTGTGTTTTCGCAAGGTTTCAAGGATCAGGCCTTTTTGATTGAATTCCATCTCGCTTTCGATCGTGCGGTGAGTTTCAGCGGGTGCAGGGCTTTCCATTGCACTATGAAATTTGAGCGGCAGATGACTGCGTTCGATTACCGTATCACGACATACGATGAGTGCGTGCTCAAGGATATTCTCCAGCTCCCGAATATTACCAGGATAGTCATAGTTCAACAGGACTTCCATAGCGTCGTTTGCTATGGTATCAATCGTAACATCCCGGGTTGCGCTCATACGCTTGAGAATATGGGTTATTAAAAGCGGAAGGTCCGATCTGCGGTCAATCAGTGGCGGTAATTCAAGACGCATGACATTTAGCCGGTAGTACAGATCCTCTCGAAATCGCTTTTCCTGCACCAGGCGCCCTAAATTTTGATTCGTGGCGGAGATGATGCGAACGTCCACTTTAACTGTTTTGCGGCCGCCGAGGGGATAAAATTCCTGGTCCTCCAGTACCCGGAGCAATTTAGCCTGCAGCGCCAGCGGCAGGTCGCCGATTTCATCCAGAAAAATGGTGCCGCCGTCTGCATCCTGAAATCTCCCGGGTTTGTCCCTATCCGCTCCCGTAAAGGCGCCTTTTACATAGCCGAACATTTCCGACTCCAACAGATTGTCCGGCAATGCCGCACAATTCACTTTAACCATGGGCTTGTTCGCACGCTTGCTGACATTGTGAATGACTTTGGCGAGAAGGTCTTTTCCGGTGCCGGTGGGACCTTCAACCAGAATGGTTGCATCACTGGAAGCCACCACCGGGATGATATCAAAAATCTTTTGAATGGCGGGATCCTTGCCCACCATGTCATAGTAGGTATAGCGGCCCTTGATCTCGCTGTTGAATTGATATTTTAAAGACAGATCGGAAATAGTCGCCAGTCCACCGACAATATTCCCGTTTTCGTTTTTTAGCGCCATGTAGTTGGCCCGTATCGGTATGAGCTGCCCATGGCGAGTTTTAATGGTGCCGTCAGTGCTCGATCGGGTCTGGCCATCCGCGATGGTTTCTTTGAAAAGCAGAATATCCCGGTTGTACGCCTTACCGAAAATTTTACTGCAGGATTTTCCCAGGACATCCCCACGCGAAAATCCGGTGATGCTTTCTGAGGTGCTGTTGAATAGCGTGATATGCCCGCCGCGGTCCACCGTGAGAACGCCGATATCCAAATGGTCCAGAATGCTTTTAAGCCGACGATCATCATGCCGGACACGCTCCAGCAAATTCTTAAAGGCTGAATGATCTTGAAATACCTCGATGCATCCCAACGGCTCTCTGTCCGTTCCATAGACGGGAGAGATAATGCGGGTGATATTGCTGTTTTGGTGGGTCTGGTCCGTGACCTTAAAATCAATTTGGCCGGATTTTTGGCTCTTTTGGATCGCCTCCAGATAGGCGCATTTTTCACCGCACAGGGGGTCCAAAAATACTTGATGACAATACTCGCCGACCAGCTCGGACTTTGCATACCCGGCGATTGCCGCAGCCGATTCATTGGACACCACGATCTTGCGATCCGGCGACAGAATCATGACACCGATCGAAAAGCAGTCAAAAATATCGCAGAGCTGACTGTATTTCAGAAGAACATCGTTCATGAGGAATGACAATTGTCAATATTCAATCGTAACGGTATTCTGATCGTAAATTTAGAGCCCCGGTTTTTTTCCGACTCGACTTGGATTTCCCCCTCGTGTGCATCGACTATTTTTTGAGTTGCCATCAAACCAATGCCGGTCCCGGCGCTGCCTTTGGTGGTAAAAAATCTCTGAAATATTTTCTTTTTTGTTTCGGCGTTCATTCCGCTGCCATTGTCCACGACCTGGTATTCTGCGCCCCAGCCGCGCCTCTTGGCGGTACTGATCTTTACCACTTTATTGCTACTCCCCGATTTTTCCGATTTGCACGCATCAATGGCATTTGTGACCAGGTTAAGCAGGCAACTGTGGATCAGTTCCGCATCAAAATACATCTCCTCGAGGCTTCGATCCGGCTCAAACTGAAGATCAATTCCCTGCTCTTCGGCGACCGGCAACATCAGCTGAACAACCTCTTGAGCCGGCAGGTTCGGATCAACCAGCTGGCTTTGAACCTGAATGCCCCTGGCGTAATTAAGTAAATCCATTGAGAGATTCGTAATTTTATCGACATTGCCCTTGATCATTTCCCAGCCCTGTAGCAGGTATTGCCGCTGCCCGAGTTCGATTCCCTTCTCCAGGACAAAGGCGCCGCCCTTCAAACCGCCGGCGATATTCTTGATTGCATGGGAGATATCGGCCACGGTTTGACCGATGGCTGCCAGACGCTCTGCCTCGACCAGTTTTTGAGACTTCTCGTGTACCAGTTGCTCTAGATTCTGTGTGTATTCATTCAACTGCCGCCGGATATCAATTCGCTCACCGGCGCGGTTCAAGGCGATTTCCAGAATTCCATCATTGATCGGTTTGGTGACAAAATCCGTCGCTTCATATTTGACGCTTTTAATTGCCAAATCCATGTCGCCATGACCAGTCATCATGATCACTTCAGTATCCGGATTGATCTCTTTGATGCGGCGCAGTAGATCGATGCCGTCCATTTCGGGCATTTTTATATCGGTCAGGACTATCGAAGGCGATTGATCTTTTAAAATACGAACGGCTTCACTGCCGTTTTCAGCGGTTAGCACGCGATAACCCATATCCGCCAACGTAATGCCCAAAACCGTGCGGATCCCTTCTTCATCATCGACAAGTAGAATTGACTTTTCCATCAGGTATCATCTGCCGTCGGGAATTTCATGATAAACGTGGCGCCGTCACGGTCAGGAGACACGGCTTTAATGCGGCCTTTGCATTCATGAATAATGCCGTAGCTTATCGACAACCCCA
Organism: Desulfobacterales bacterium; assembly: GCA_030066155.1. Classification (GTDB taxonomy): domain Bacteria; phylum Desulfobacterota; class Desulfobacteria; order Desulfobacterales; family JAFDCJ01; genus JAFDCJ01. The sequence goes on from JASJCE010000174.1 coordinate 12,745, forward strand.
GACCCGTGCCCTGACCGACTTTTTTAGTTGTAAAAAAGGGCTCGAATATGCGATCGATGATCTCATCCTCAATCCCTGGTCCCGTATCGCTAATCTTAACCACGATTTCGTGATCGCGGGATCTGGTTTTGAGCGTGATTTGCTTACTATCATTAGCAACCACCTTGGACTGCCACTTTTCATCAACGGCATCCCGGGCATTTACCAACAGGTTAATAAATACCTGTTCCAGACGGTCGGAATCGGCCATTATCAGAGGAAGATCGTCTTCGAGGTTCCAGACCACCTTGATTCCCCGAACTTTCAACTGCTGGCCTAAAATCTCCATGGCGGCTTTCAGAACGTCGTTGACCTGCACTTTTTCCAGTACAATATCTGACTTGCGACCGAATTGGCGCATGTGATTGATGATTTTTGCAGCTCGATCGACGTAGGAATCGATTTCGCTAGCCATCGTCAGGAAAATATCGTCCTTGATTTTTTCCTGTTTTTGGAGCTTTTTCATGAAGAAGCGGCTGGCGGTCTTGATCACCGACAGCGGCTGATTAAGCTCGTGGGCGACACCGGTGGCCATTTCTCCCAAAGTAGCCATTTTACTGGCCTGGATTAATTGTTGCTCGGTTTCGAGCCGTTTCGTAATGTCACTGGCTGTGACCAGTAGCGCTGTGCCGCCAGGATATTCGGAGGGTGATATTCTTAAGTTGACAAACAGATTACGTCCGTCTTTACTGATATGTCTGCCCCGATTGATAACGGTCGATGTCTTGATCAATGCGGCAAGTCCCTCACGATCGCTATCTTTGAAAAAGTCCAGAAAAGACATACTGAAAATGTCTTCCTTATCGTAGCCATAAACCGCTTTGACGCTGTGGTTACAGTCCAGTATTTCGAGTGTTTCCTTGTCCAGTACGAAAACCGGATTCGGTATGTTGTCGAATATGGCGTAATACTTTTTCTCAGATTTTTTCAGTTCTTCTTCCAGCATTTTGCGCTCGGTGATATCGACGCTCATTTCCATGGCGGCGATGATTTCGCCGTGCTCATTTTCGATTGGAGATGTTTTGACGATCCAGTGGGTGGGCGTTCCGTCTTTTTTGAGTCCTTTTTCTTCGCTGTAGTGGGGCAGGCCGTCTTCAAATGTTTTTTCGACCGGACAGATTTCACATTTCAGCTCACGGCCCTTATAGGCGTGATAACAATGATCGCCGGGTTTGGGGTTGAATTTTTCAAAAAAGTCGCGATTGTACTGCAGTAGTTTGTAATTTCGGTCCTGAACCGTGATAAAACAGGGAACCAGTTCAAACAATCTCTGGTATTCATTCCGCTGCCGGTTGAGTTCTTTTTGTTGGTCTCCGATTTTGGTGCCCATTTTGTTTATGGCTGAACTCAGGCGGCCGATTTCGTCATCCTGATCGATGGCCAGGTTTGTTGTATAGTGGCCGTTGGCAATTGAATTCGTTTCTGCAATTACCTCGTTGATGGGGCGCCTAACAAACCGGTGCAGAAATACGGAAATAATGCCTGCAATGATTAAAAAAACAAAGGTACCATAGCCAATCATCAGGTTTTGCCAACGAGCGAATTCCCGGTCGACCCCGGCCAGCGATACCACCACATCCAGTGCGCCCAAAACCTTTTTGCCTTCCGGGTGAACATGACAGACTTTGGAGGCACATCCCGGTTCACTGTAAATCGGGCTGATGATCCCCAGCATTCGGCTTCCTACCGGCGTGGAAAAAATACGGGTTCTTTCCGGCAGGCTGAGATGAGTTTGCGGTGGGTCCGACTGATGGCAGTTGTAACACGCCTCGGCTTCAATATTGGTTGCCTGATCGACTTCCGCACTCAGATTGGAATACTTTATTTCAGCCGCTTTATTGTAAATGCGAAGGCTTTTCAGGTTCCGCTCCCTGGCAATTTTTTTAATGATCGAGGTGATGTCATCTCTTAAATTATGCATCATTGCATAGTGGGTTCCCAGCTTGATAGTGTTGGTCAAACTGGCGGCATCCGATATGATACTGTCCATCACTTTACGTTTCTGATAATTAATGCTAAAAAATGCCCAGCCGGACAGGCAGACCAATAGAATTAATCCCACCAGGACGATCAACTTCGATACAAGGCTTTTTTTAAGTGATTTCAGCATTTTTACTTTTCTCCGGCTAAAATTCCATCGATGAGCCTGATCAGCTCTTCCGCGTCCGGCGGCTTTTCCATGTAGGCCTCGGGTTCGGCTAAGATGCGGTCCTGGCCTGGTTTCAGCATCCTGATCGTATGGAAAAAGGTTTTTCGGGCAACTGCAGACAGCATGATAATCGGAATTTGCTTAAGCGTCTCATTGGTTCTAAAATGCTGATATGTCCGGATACCGTCATCGATTTTGGGCATCATGACATCCAGAATGACCAGCGCCGGGGGGTCTAATTGTGCCATTTTTAGGGCCTGGTCCCCGTTTTCGGCAATCACCGGTTCAAATCCCCGTGTTTCAACCACTGTCGAGACGAAAATTCTCATGTCGGCCTCGTCATCCACCACCAAGATTTTTCTGTTGGTTGTTTTCATAATGCCTGTTACGATTTTTACAAATATGCTTTTCTATAAAATTACTTACATCATTCTAAAATTATTTGTATTTCTAATCAATTCAACTTTCCCATTTTGAACCAAAACGATAAAATCTGCAAGGACTAATCCGAACGGTTCCGATGTTCAGGAAAACAAGGTTCAGGGTTCAGGGTTTTTTGATTTTGGATCTTCCATTGTGGATTTTGGATTGTTGAAAGGATTCTGATCGTTGATTAAAAAGATGAGGTTTTAGGTTTCGGGTTCGAGGCTCGGGAAAATAAGGTCAAAGGTTCAGGGTTCAAGGTTCAGGTTCAGGGTTTTTCGATTTTGGATCTTCGATTGCGGATTTTGGATTGTTGAAAGGATTCTGATCGTCGATTAAAAAAGATGAGGTTTTGGGTTTCGGGTTCGAGGTTCGGGAAAATAAGGTCAAAGGTTCAGGGTTCAAGGTTCAAGGTTGATAGAATTCTATCTTTTTTTTGAATATCAATAGATAGAGCGAAGCCTCCCCTCCGGCCTGTAAGCCTATGAAGCCTGCGGGCTGGAAGCGGGCTC
>JASJCE010000175.1 GCA_030066155.1 Desulfobacterales bacterium
CTCCAGCGAATACACCGTTGCGAATTTGACCCGACTGCCATTTGACAAGCTCGGACACACGCACGCCGGAGGCTTTAATTTGTTAATTAATTAAAATCGATAAAGCGCAGTCTCCGGCTTTTAGGGGATGTGGCGCCTACGCCTCGGAGAGCGTCGTCCACATTGGACGTTCAATGTTGGAAGTTGGACGTTCGACGTTCGATTTTCTATTTGAAGTTTCATAAAAGTTGCCACATTTCAAAACCCCTCCAGGATCCGATCCCAGTGTCCCTGTGCCTTCAGCATCGCGTCGCACACTTCCCGCACAGCGCCGTGCCCGCCGGTCGCCGTGGTCACCCAGTCAGCATATTCACGCACCACTTCATGTGCGTCTGCCACGGCAATGGACAGGCCGACCTTTTTCATCAGCGGCAGATCCGGCAGGTCATCACCCACGAATGCCGTGCACTCGGGATCAATGCCGGTATCCGCCACAATTTTTTCGAGCAGAGGCGCCTTTTGCCGGACACCGTCATAAATACGGTTTAGGCCCAGATCGCGGCAGCGGCGGGTCAGAGACGATGATTTTCTCCCGGTCACCAGGCCAACCTCGATACCGGCTTGCATGACCAGCTTCAGGCCCATGCCGTCTTTGACATTGAATGCTTTAGTTTCGCTGCGTTCGTCGTTGTAGATGATCCGGCCGTCGGTCAGCACACCGTCGACATCCAGCAGCAGCAAACCGATTTCCCTTATTTTTTGCGGCCAGGCGTTTGTGCTCATGTTTTCAACCGTGTTCGGCGCCAATCGTCCGGTGTATGGATTTCAGCCGCAACAGCAGCTGATGGACCGTATTGATTTTCAGGGAATTGGGACCGTCACAGCGGGCCCTGTCCGGGTCAGGGTGGACTTCGAAAAAAATTCCATCTACGCCCGCAGCGACTGCGGCTCTGGCCAATACCGGCGCGTACTCCCGCTGCCCGCCAGAGCTACCGCCGGCCCCACCGGGTAATTGCACGCTGTGCGTGGCATCGAAAATGACGGGACAGCCGCTTTGGCGCATGATCATCAAACCGCGGAAATCGACTACCAGATTGTTATAGCCGAACATGGTGCCCCGTTCCGTAATCAAAATGTTGCGGTTGCCGGCTGAAAGGACTTTTTCGACAACGTTGGCCATGTCCCAGGGCGCCAGAAATTGCCCCTTTTTAATATTGACCACCTTACCGCTGCGGGCCGCTTCAACGATCAAATCCGTCTGGCGGCACAGAAAGGCGGGGATTTGAAGAATATCCAACACCCGGGCCGCTTCCGATATTTCGCTGATCCGATGGACGTCAGACAATACGGGTACATCAAATTCCTTCTTGATTTCCGCCAGGATCTGGAGCCCGTCAACCAGGCCCGGTCCTCTGAACGAGGATGCGGCCGTTCGGTTGGCCTTATCATAGGAGGCCTTGAATATATACGGTATATCCAGATCTCCGGTGATGGCTTTCATCTCGGCGGCAATCGCCCGGGCCATCTCATAGTTTTCGATAACGCATGGTCCTGCGATCAGAGCCAGCGGCTGACCCCGGCCGATTTTATATGGGCCTACTTCAATCGATTTTGTCATCTTGCTTTAAACCAAATCGTTCTCTTACCGGAATTGGTCCCGCCATCGACTGCCCGAAAGCCTGACGCCGAATGGCGAATTCCGAATGCCATAAACCCTACACCTTACACCTTATACCTTTTGTATCCCGCAACCCACAACCCGCATTTGTAGCGAATCTATCCAGCACCCGTTAAAAAGTCAAGAATCGAAAACAAGCCTTGATTATGACCGGTGTAACTGCTAAATAATCAGATTCGACAACCGGCGTTCGGGCTTCCAGTTTCGGCCGTCGAGTTACCTGGAAAATTACCATTTTACGTCCTATGAGAAAAGAAAAAAAGCATACCAAATTTTGGCTAATCCTGATCGGAGCGTTGATTATCCTTGTGCCCCTGGCATGGTTCCTGATCGTACGTTTGGAGGGCAAAGCCCCTGAAGTGGAAATCAATCTGCAATCCGTATATCTGGGGCGTTCCCAGGAAATTTCAGCTTCAGTGTCTGACGCCGGCAGCGGCCTGCGGCAGATATGGGTGGCTTTGCTAAAGGATGGCAGGGAGATTGTCCTGCATGATGAGACCTTTCCCTCCGCGGGTATCCTGAAGGGTGGCACCACGCAGGATGCATCAATACAGGTCGCGGTCGCGCCGCCCGACCTGGGATTCGGTGACGGGGAGGCGACGTTGCGCATGGTCGTCAGGGACTATTCCTGGCGAAACTGGTGGAAAGGCAACCGAACGTATGTCGAAAAGTCGGTGGAGATCGACACCCGACCGCCCGATATCGAAGTGCTGACCAACGCCCACAACATCAGCCAGGGCGGGGCCGGCCTGGTGATCTTCCGCACGTCGGAGCCCTGCTCCCGGAGCGGGGTGCAGGTCGGCGGTAAATTTTACCCCGGTACTGCCGGCTATTTCCAAGATTCATCGATTCATATGGCCTTTTTTGCCCTGGCTCACGACCAGGGGCGTGATACGACCATCCAGATGAAGGCCGTCGATCTGGCCGGCAATCAGAAAAAAAGCGGCCTGAATCACTATATCCGCCGCAAGAAATTCAGGAAGGACCGAATTAACATATCCGACGGTTTTCTAAAGAAGAAGATGCCGGATTTTTCGGCCGAATTCGAAAACGCTTCCGACAATTCGCCGGTGGCCAAGTTTTTGATGATCAATCGGAAATTGCGCCAGGCCAATTATCAGAGAATTGTCGAAGTGTGCCGTCAACCCGGTCGTGAATTATACTGGCAGGGTGTATTTTTGAGACTGCCCAATGCTGCCAATCGCGCCAGATATGCAGACCACCGTACGTATTACTACAAAAAAAAAGAAATCGACCGACAGGTCCACCTGGGGATCGATCTGGCTTCTCTGGCCAACAGTTCGGTGCCGGCTGCCAACAACGGTGTCGTGGTGTTAGCCGAATCTCTGGGCATCTACGGCGGAACGGTAATTCTTGATCACGGTTTCGGTTTGTACAGTATGTATTCACATTTAAGCTTCATCGGCGTTGAGCCCGGACAAAAGGTGGCCAGAGGGGACACCTTGGGCCGAACCGGCAGCACGGGTCTGGCCGGCGGGGATCACCTGCATTTCAGTATGCTGGTCAACGACACCTTCGTGAATCCGGTTGAATGGTGGGATAATAAGTGGATTCAGAACAATGTCACGTCAAAAATCGACCGGGTCAAGTCCGTCCTGAATTAGGAGAAATACTGTATGAAGAAGCCCAAGATCCGCAAAACGATCCGGCAGATCAACGAGAAGATTAAGTCAGGGGATGCGGTGGTCGTCACGGCCGAAGAGATCATCGATATCGTTGCAGACGAGGGGCCGGTTGAAGCGGCGCGCCAGGTGGATGTCGTTACCACCGGTACCTTCGCGCCCATGTGCTCTTCGGGCGCCTTTATCAATTTCGGACACTCATCGCCACCGATCAAAGCATCCCACGTCCGATTGAATAAAGTCCCGGCCTATGCCGGGGTGGCCGCCGTGGATTGCTACATCGGCGCAACCGAAGTTGCCGAGGATGATCCGCTCAACAAAGTATATCCAGGTGAGTTTAACTACGGCGGCGGTCATGTGATCCAGGAGCTGGTGGGGGGCAAAAAGGTGCGTCTTGAAGCGACCGGATACGGCACGGACTGTTATCCGAATCGCCGGGTTGAAAAAGACATCACGCTGCGCACGCTGCCCCAGGCGACGCTCTGCAGTCCGCGAAACGGCTATCAAAACTACAACTGTGCCGTCAACCTGACGAATAAAACAATCTATACATACATGGGCGCGTTGAAACCCAATGCCGGTAATGCCAATTACTGCTCCGCCGGTCAATTGAGCCCGCTGTTCAATGATCCGTATTATCAGACCATCGGCCTCGGCACGCGCATCTTCCTCGGGGGCGGTGAGGGCTATGTGACGTGGCACGGAACCCAGCACAATCCGTCAGTCAAAAGAAGCAAAACCGGCATGCCGCTGACACCGGCCGGGACCCTCTGGGTCATGGGAGACTTAAAGCAGATGCGCTCGAAATGGCTGGTCGGGGTGAGCATTCAGGGATACGGCTGTTCTCTGGCCGTCGGCCTGGGAATTCCGATACCCCTTTTGAACGAAGAAATTGCCCGGCACACGGCAGTATCCGATGAGGAAATATTCACCCAGATTATCGACTACGGCAACGACTATCCCGGGGGCATCTCCAGAAGCCACGGGCAGGTCAGCTATGCGGAGCTCAAAAGCGGTGCCATTAAATTCAACGGCCAGGAGATACCGACCGTACCCCTGTCCAGTGTTGTCAGGGCCCGTGAGATTGCCGGGATTCTGAAGGACAAAATATCTAAAGGGCGCTTTTTACTGGGCGAGCCGCAGTTTACCCTGCCGGGAGGCAGGAAATGAAAATTGACTATTGACTATTGAATAATTGTGGAGGCGCTGCGCGCCATCATTTAAAAAATAGATAGAATTCCATAAATCTACAATTCTCAATCTTCAATATTCAATTATTTCTGCTATGTCAAATACGATTCGGGCCTTTATTGCGATCGACATGCCGGATGACGTGACAGCCGCATTGAATCGCCTGCAGCAGGAACTAAAGTCCCTGCGGCTCAAAGTCAGATGGGTGCGTCCCGAAAATATACATCTGACGCTCAAATTCCTGGGTGATATCAAACCGGCGGATATCGAAACGATCGGGGAGGCGATGGCCGATGCAGTCGAAGGCCGGCCGCCGTTCATGTTAACGCTCAGCGGCATCGGATTTTTCCCGGGGGTGAATCGTCCCCGGGTTATTTGGGTCGGACTTGGCGGTGAGACCTGGCACCTGACCGACCTGCAGACTCACCTGGCCGATCGCTTGGCCGCTGTCGGATTTCCCCGGGAGAAACGGTCCTACCAGGCCCATCTGACGCTTGGGCGTATCCGGCAGGCCAAACGTTCCGGTCAGTTCAAACCGGTGCTGCAGCAGTTTTCTGATTGGGGCGATCGAGAATTCACCGCCGACCAGGTTGGCCTGCTTCGCAGCGACCTGAAGCCGTCCGGTGCAGTTTATACCGTATTGAAGCAAGTAAAACTTTCTGGAATGGCGAATGACGATTGACGAATGACGATTGAAGGAGTTCGCTCTCTGAGGCGTAGGCGCTAAAACCCCTACGAGCCCGCTTCCAGCCCGTAGGCTTCATAGGCTTACAGGCCGGAGGGGAGGCTTCGCTCCGCCGTTTGTAAACGAATAGGATCGACAGTATACCTCAATTCACCATTCGACAATCTTCATTCGAACTTCCCAAGAGGAGGAGATATGTCTTTATCAGCGGACAAGGAAAAAGCCCTGGAAATCGCCTTGACCCAGGTGGAACGTCAATTCGGCAAAGGCTCAATCATGAAATTGGGCAGTAAAGAGATTGTCGATGTGCCGATCATTTCAACCAGTTCCCTGTCTCTGGACAAGGCCCTGGGAATCGGTGGGCTGCCCCGCGGACGGGTGGTGGAAGTATTTGGACCGGAAGCTTCCGGTAAAACCACGCTGGCATTGCATGCCGTCGCCGAAGCCCAGAAACAGGGTGGTATCGCCGCCTTTATCGACGCCGAGCATGCGCTGGATATCGGTTATGCCAGGAGACTGGGCGTCAACTGTGATGACCTGCTGGTATCCCAGCCGGACACCGGAGAGCAGGCCCTTGAAATTGCGGACATGCTGGTGAGAAGCGGTGCCATCGACATTATTGTCATTGACTCCGTCGCCGCATTGGTGCCGCGAGCCGAAATTGAAGGAGAGATGGGTGATTCCCATATGGGCCTGCAGGCCAGGCTCATGTCCCAAGCCCTCAGGAAGCTGACCGGTACTATCGGGAAAACCATGACCACCGTCGTTTTTATCAATCAGATACGGATGAAAATCGGGGTGGTGTTCGGCAACCCGGAAACAACTACCGGCGGAAATGCTCTAAAATTTTATGCATCGGTCAGACTTGATATTCGGCGAACCGGTGCCATAAAAGACGGCCAGGAAGTCGTCGGCAACCGAACCCGGGTGCGGGTGGTCAAAAATAAAATGGCGCCACCGTTTACGGAGGCCGAATTCGACATTACCTATGGTGAGGGCATATCAAAAACCGGTGATCTGATCGATGTCGCGGTCAATGCCGGCATCGTCGACAAAAGCGGCTCGTGGTATTCCTACGACGGCGAACGCATCGGTCAGGGGCGCGAAAATGTCAAACGATTTCTGCGGGATAATCAGGACATATATGACGGCATCCACCAGAAAGCGCGGGAGGCCTTAGGGTTTGTCAAAAATGAGTCTGAAGCGGAGGCGGAGGAAGCAACGCAATAGCGGTTCGAAAAAGAGAAGATAAGATCAGCAAAGAGCAAAGATAGGTTTCACGTATGTCGGGTTTCAGGTTTCAGAATTTGGAAAAACAGAGAGCAAAGACAGGTTTTAGGTGTCAGGCGTCAGGTTTCAGAATTTGAAGCAGTCATAACCGAGCGCTTGCGGCGAAGGCCGAGAGCATGCTGCATTATGATCAATGCAGGGATGTGAAGCCCGCAACCCTTAACGCGTAACCCGAAACCCGTAACGCATAACTCGCAACCCGCAACCCGCAACGCGTAACCCGAAATTGGAGTTTTGAATGACCGGAAACGAGATACGAAAACAATTCCTTGATTATTTTGAAAAGCACGGCCACCAGATCGTGCGAAGTTCCTCCCTTTTGCCCCGGGAAGACCCCACGCTGCTGTTTATTAACGCCGGCATGGTGCAGTTTAAACGATTGTTTCTGGGGGAGGAGAAGCGCAACTACCTCCGGGCGACGACATCCCAGAAATGTGTTCGGGCCGGCGGCAAACACAATGACCTTGAAAACGTCGGCTACACCGCCCGTCACCATACCTTCTTTGAAATGCTCGGCAATTTCTCTTTCGGCGATTATTTCAAGGAGAAGGCCATCGAGTTTGCCTGGGACCTGCTGACCGATGGCTACGGACTGCCGGCAGACAAATTGTGGGCTTCGGTCTACCTCGATGATGATGATGCCTATGATCTATGGCACAAGATGGTTGGGCTGCCCGAGGAGCGCATTGTGAGACTGGGAGAAGAGGATAACTTCTGGTCCATGGGTGACACCGGACCCTGTGGCCCGTGCTCTGAAATTTTGATCGACCGCGGCGAGCAGTTCGGTTGCGGTCGACCGGAGTGTACGGCGGGGTGCGACTGTGATCGGTACCTGGAAATCTGGAACCTGGTCTTCATGCAGTTCAATCGCGATGAATCCGGTAAGATGACGCCGCTGCCCAAGCCGAGCATCGATACGGGCATGGGGCTGGAGCGAATCGTTTCCATAGTCCAGGATGTGCCCACGAATTTTGACACTGATCTGATCCAGCCGATTATTGCCAAGACCGAAGAGTTGTCCGAAAAGAACCTCACGGAATCCCGTGAAACGGAAGTGGCCATGAAGGTCATTGCCGACCACAGCCGGGCGGCGGCATTCTTGATCAATGACGGTGTCCTGCCCGCCAACGAAGGGCGCGGCTACGTCCTGCGCCGCATTATGCGCCGGGCAATACGTTACGGCCGCAACATCGGACTCAAGCGGCCGTTTCTGAATCAAACTGCCGAGGTGGTTTTCGACGTCATGAAGCCGGCCTATCCCGAGCTTTCGGAGGCAGCCGCCTTTATCACCAATGTCATAAAAAATGAGGAAATTCGATTCCTGGAAACCCTGGATACCGGCATGAAGCTGTTAAACGATACATTGCTCGACCTGCAGACCGGCGGTCAGAGTCAGGTGCCGGGTGACATTATATTCAAATTATACGATACCTATGGATTCCCGGTGGATATTGTCCAGGATGTGGTGCGGGACAAACGCATGAGCCTGGATATGGACGGATTTGAACGATCCATGGATCAGCAGCGGGCCAGATCGCGGACGGTGGCGACATTTGACCGAATCAGCGATGCATACAAGAATTTATCCTCCAGGGGCATCAAGCCCGAATTTGTGGGATATGATAAGCTGCAAGATGAGTCTGAAATACTTGTCATGGTGGCCGAGGGCGAAGAACTGAGCGAAGCGGCGGAGGGACGCGAGATTGAGATCGTCACCGGAAAGACACCGTTTTATGCCGAGTCCGGCGGCCAGGTGGGAGATGCGGGCACTATTAGCGGGACGGCATTCGAGCTGGACGTCGTGGATACCGTCAAAGATCCTACCGGCCTGATCATCCACAAAGCCAAAGTCAACTCCGGGAAGGTTCACACCGGCCAGGCGGTAACGCTGCAGGTAGACCGGAGCCGGCGTAAGGCCACGGAGCTGAATCATACCGCGACCCATATCCTGCACGCTATTCTGCGCCAGGTATTGGGAGATCATATTAAACAGGCCGGCTCACTGGTGGCCCCTGACCGGTTGCGGTTCGATTTCACCCACTTCTCTCAGGTGGAACCTGCTACGCTGGAGACCATCGAGAGGCTGGTGAATGAGCGGATCCGTGACAATCTGCCGACCGGCACCCAGGAAATGGAGGCCGAGGCGGCGTTTAAATCCGGTGCAACGGCACTTTTTGAAGAAAAATACGGAGACCGGGTGCGGGTTGTATCGCTCACCGATTTCAGCCGGGAACTTTGCGGCGGGACCCATACCACCCAGACCGGTAACATCGGGCTGTTTAAAATTATCAGTGAATCCAGCATTGCCTCGGGCGTCAGAAGAATTGAAGCCCTGACCGGAGCGGCGGCCCTTGAGTATACCCAACAGGCCGGCAGATTATTGCAGGAGACCGCATATTTGATGAAGGAAAAAACACCGGCCGTCCCCGGGCGTGTTGCGAAAATGCTATCGGAGATCAAAGCCTACGAGAAAGAGGTTGATCAGCTTAAAGTGAAACTGGCCTCGAATACCGGGGGTGAAGCCACACAGGCAATCGAGTCGATCAACGGCGTCAATCTGATGGTAAAAAATGTGGCCGTGGATACGCCGGCCGCCTTGAGAAACCTGGCCGATCAGTTCAAAGATAAAATCAAGTCAGGTATTGTGGTTCTGGGCAGTCAGGCCGGTTCGAAGGCCATGCTGATTGCTGTGGTGACCAAAGATCTGACTGACCGATATCATGCCGGCAAGATTGTCAAAGCGGTCGCCGAAATCGTCGGCGGGCGTGGCGGCGGCCGACCCGACATGGCCCAGGCCGGCGGAAATCAACCTGAAAAGTTGGGCGAGGCTCTGGGCAAGGTTCCGGAAATTATCAAGGGAAGGGCTTAGGAGTAACAATTGAAGATTGAATAATATGGTATTATGTTGATCTTCGTAATCAGTCGCTGACATCTTCTCAGACTCCAATTCTTCCTCTCTGGTCACACCACTGATCATCCACCTTTCAGCACGTCGATCATGCTGAATACTTTGCCGGTGACGCCGGCCTGCACTTTTGCGGACAGGAATAGCAAAGCATCCAGGGTGCCCTGGCCATATATTTGGCGACCGTTGACGTTATGGGTGAATTCAAACCGAACGGTCCGGTCTGCCGAAAGAAGGGTGTAGGTATGCCAGCCGTGGCCTGCTAAGTATTTTGGGTCGATGCCGAGCTGCTCTTGCTGAACCTGAGGGTCTCTGACCCTGATAATCTGATCCGCGTCAAATGGAATGCCGAGTTGATTAAAGTAGGTCACCATGCCTTTTGCCGTGCCGCTGGTATCAGCTTTGCCCTGCTGATGGCTTTCCCGTATTTCAAGCGTATACCCGTCAAACAGTTTCGGAAAGGTGTCGGCGGCATATTTCATCATGGCCTGAAAGCCGACGATTTGCTTGGCCATGTTGGGCGCGATCACGGCGGCAATGGATGACGCGACCACCGTCTCTTCAAGCTTCGACCGATCCCCGCCGGTGGTGCCCATGACAAACGGCGATTCCGACCGGCAGTAAAATTCAGCGTTTGGGTTGACGGCCGACGGGTGAGTGAAGTCGACGCTCAGAAACGGACCCTGATCCGCTTTGATTGCAATAAACTTCTGCTCTCTGGCGTCCGGGCGGATCAGTTCCAGGGAGAAGTTATCGACGGTGTACTCGGGCTCCTGAATTTCCGGGCCGGTCAAAGAATACGGGAGCAATTCAAAGCGCGGGTCGTTTAATAAATGGCGGGCGATGATTTGGGCCACATTGCCCGGCAGGCCGTTTACCATAACGTTGATGGGATTCATATTGGATCTCCTTCACTGTTCACTTCCTGTTCAGCCGGGTCAGGTTATGGGACACATCACTTACTATTTTCGCCAAACGCGGAAATTCATCCGCATCAAGGTTTGACTCGAGGGTCGTGACTGCGGCCGGGATGTATTGGCGGAATTGGGTCTTGCCCATAACCCTGCTCAAATAGGCGAAAGCACCGAGTATTTGAAGGTTGCGGGCAATGGCGCAGTAGTGGTAGCAGGTCCGGAAAATATCCGGTGCAACAGACGCCTCGGCGGATACCATGTCCACGGTATAGTCCAGCAGGTGCCTTTGGGTGTCCCGGGGCAAGTCGACGTATGGATCAATCAAGAGGGAGGCCAGATCATACTGGAGCGGTCCGACGCGACCACCCTGAAAGTCGATGAAATAGACGCTGCCGCCATTGAGCATGATGTTGCGGGATTGCAGATCCCGATGCATGAAACCGAGTGTCGGTTGCCGCAGGGCACTTTCGGCTAAAAAATTGAATTCCGATTCGAAGTCCGAATACCGTGTTTGGTATCCGAGATCATTGTTCAAAAAGGCCTCCTGAAAATAACGGCATTCGTTTTCGAGGATCATTTGCTGGTCATAGGCCGCGGTCTGGTAAGTCCATTCCGGATCAAATCCCGTAATCCCCGCCTGTGACATATGGATCAATTTGTCTATGACGGACTGATACAGCCGGATCACGGACTGTGAATCCTCCATCACGTCGACGGTCTGCTGCAGATGGATATCGCCAAGATCCTCAACAAAAACCAGTCCACTGAACGTGTCGCAAAAAAAAATTTTCGGCACGGGTACGCCCCGGTCCGTGAGGTGCCTTCCCAATCGAACAAAGGCGTCGACCTCCAGAGTCGTCCGTGCTTCCCGAACACCGTGATCGACCATGATCAGTGTCTGTTGACCGGATTTCAAACGGTACCACTTTCGCTGGGACCCATCGCCTTTGAGTTTTATGAGCTCGACCGGTCTGAAATTATGATTCGGAAAGGCCGCCTTGAAGGCAATCGGGCCAGTGCTGGCGATGGCCGCCTGACGATAGCTGTCCGGTGTTCCGATATCCTGCCAGCGGTCCCGGGATACGACAACGGCACCGATTTTCCGGTTATCCGCCAGCATCGCTTTAAATGCATCGATGCTGCTGTACGCCCTGCCGGGGGGAATATAATCCAGCACAACCGGATCCAGCACCTGAACCCCGGTAAAGGTGAGCAAATCGCTTTGCGCTGGGAAATCGTCATTGGAACGATTGGTAAATCCCGTCACCGTCTGATTCTGCTCCACGATGACACTGTTAAATCTGGGATCATCGCACAAAACCAGCGTAGCTGCCGGACGACTTTGAAGGTGCATATCGTAAACCGCAGCCAAATCGATATCAGCAACAATGTCCGCATTGACGACCATAAACGGCTGATCGTCCCAGAAATCTGAGACATTTTTTATGGCGCCACCGGTTCCAAGGATTTTCGGTTCGTGACGGGTACGTATTTCAGAGCCGAAGTGCCGATCGGAGACGAAGGCCTCGATCTGTTCATGCAGGTGGTGGGTGTTGATCATGATTTCCCGACAGCCTGCCCGTTCGAGTCGACGAATGGTGTCTTCCAGCAGCGGACGCCCGCCAATGGTGAACAACGGTTTGGGTGTGTGATTCGTGTAGGGAAGCAGCCGGGTACCAAGTCCGGCCGCCAATATCATGGCTTTCATGTGCTAGAGAGGTTCCGAGGTTCCGAGGTTCAGGGTTAAAAGGTTCAGGGCGCTTCTGAACCCTCGTCTTCAAATGACTTAAAACGTGAAAAGATTTAACGTCCAACGCCCAACGTCCAACGCCCAACGTCCAACGCCCAACGTCCAATGTGGAAGACGCTCTCCGAGTCGTAGGCGCCACATCCCCTGCGAGCCGGCTGCGCTTTATCTATTTTATTCTACGAACGAATCATAGCCTGTGACATGCTCGTTTCGACATGCTCGGGCCTGCACTTGTCGAAATGCAATTGGTTCAAATTCTCCAATTGTATTCGCGGGAGCAGCGTATGCGCTGAACGGTTTTCATTTTAAATTGATAGGATACATTATTCGACGTTGGACGTTGGACGTTCTATGTTGGACGTTCCTTAGTTTCTTTTTCGATCAAACTGGCCGCTTCACCGCCACCGGCTGGGCTGAAACCTGACACCTGTCTTTGCCCTCTGCCCTCTGCTCTCTGCTCCCTGTGGTTTCCTTCCGTTTCTACGGCCGCAGCTGCTTCATTGAATTCTGGAGCGCCTGTGCGTACACTTCAATTTTCTCAAAGTCGTCGGAGCCCTTGATCCCTTTGCTCGAGAAAAATTCGACGGCATTTTGGTAGCTGACTTTGGACAGGGCTTCCTTGTGATCGATTTCCTTGCGCTTGTACATGCGCGTGCCTCTGGCGTCAATTTTTTTCAGACGGTCTTTGGATTTAACGGAATCCTGGGGATTACGCTGAAGGAAGCTCAGAACGATCCAGTAGGATTCAAAATAGGTTTTGAGGAAAAGGGCGAACAATTTCAGTTTGCGCAGGGCGGCCGGTGTTATATCGTAAGTGTCCGGCAGCGTTTTGTGGGGTACCACCAACCCATTGTCAATGAAGATTTTGATACTTTTGCGCACATTAAATTCCGGTTTATTTTCAGAATCATATACGAACTCGTATTTAAAAAAGCTCTGCCAGAAAGCATATCCGACACGAATCTCGGCAGAGGTGAATCGAAAGGCGTTTTTTTCCAGAATGGCCATGGCCGTATAGGCAGCCGGAATGAAAAACGCGATACAATTATTCTTATAGTACTCCAGGTTCAGCCGGCGGCCTTCATTGATCAGGTAAAACCTCTCGGTAGAGGGATTTTCCTTGCCCCTGGCAAGCGTCTCAATAAACTTTCTCTGGCCGTAGGACTCAAGTGTCTGTTCAATTGCCCGGCGATTTTCCGCAACCAGGATGTCCGCCATCTTTGCTTTTTGAGCCTTGAGATAATTCAGATAGAGCTCACAGACATCGAGCAACTCGCGCAGTGAAAATTTGTCGGTTGAAAAATTAAGGATGGCGCTGGCCACCACGGCATGCGGCGTCACGACTGTAACCCGGTCGATGGCGTTGATGGTCCGATACCCCAGGTCTCTGACAAATCGGTTTTGTTCCTTGGATGTCATGTCAGCCAGCGACTTTCCGTATTTGCGCTGCTGTTGACTCAGGGATAAGGGCTCATGGAATTGAATGTAAATGATGCCATACCGTTTTTTTAAAAATTTGCGGGCCTGGATGACCTGGAGAATATTCTCGGATTCTTTGGTTCCGCCGCCAAGTTCGTGCAGGTATGACTTCTCCTCGACAATCCGGTCATATCCGATGTAAATCGGTACGACCAGCATGTCCTCGCAGGCGCCGTCCCGAAAGGCATTAATCAGAATCGACAGCAACCCCAGCTTGGGCAATAGGAGTTTGCCCGTGCGGCTTCGGCCGCCTTCAATGAACTGGGTGATGTTGTACCCTTCCTGGAGCAGTTTATATATGTATTCGGCGAACACCTTTGAATACAGCACGGCACCTCCGAATGTACGGCGCAGAAAAAACGCCCCGCCGCTCCGAAATAGAGGGCCCATGGGCCAGAACGACAGGTTTTTTCCAGCGGCGATATGGGGAACCGGCATGTTGTGATGGTACAGGACATAGTCCAGGACCAGATAATCGATATGGCTCTTGTGGCAGGGAATCAAAACAAGCGGCCCTTTGAGTGCCTTCAACTTGACTTGATTGAGAACTGCATAATTGATTGCGACACCGTCGTACATGTTGCGAATGATCCATCCCACGATAGCGGATGCGATCTTTATGAAAGCCGGCTTGTAATTGGCAGCGATCTCTTCAATATACCCGTCGGCCTTGCGATGAACCTCATGGATAGGGATCTTGCGGTTTTCTGCATATCGATGCATGTAGTCCTTCAAGCGGTCGTTGGTCAGAATACTTTCCTTCAATTCCCACTTTGATTTGCGAATCGGGCCGGTTATGCTTTGACGGTGGCGATTGAGTTGTACCAGCAAATCCCGCCGCAGCACGAGGGACTGATGCGCTACCGATTCTTTCCTGATTTCAGGCTTCTGCAGGTAAGACCGTAGGTCGATCGGCTGTGAAACTTCGACAAAAACTTTGCCGGGATTTTTGAACAGGGTCAGCAGGCGGCGGAGATTGCCGGGTTTATCTTCGGGGCCAAACAGAATGTCAATCAGAGTTGGGATTTCCCGGCGTGCGGTTTTGCTGAAAAAGATCAGCTGGGGAATCAGAAAGACCGGTCGGTCCACGGAATTCTGGATTTCTATCAGGTATTGGATGGGATCGGTTTTGGCTTTTACAAATCGGCGGTAAAAGTTTTTTTTGCCCACCAGTGAGAGAAAGCCGCTGCGCCCGCCGATTAATTCCCGGGAGATGTAGCCGCGTTCATAAGGGTTAAGCAGTTTGCGATTTCGGATAACGAAAAACAGGCGTGCCAGCATGATCCTGCACATGCGGGAGAACGGTTGCCAGAGACGAAACTTGTAATCAAAGCCGATCTGCGGATACGGCAGGCCCTCATGGCGGTAGCGGCTGAAATAAAACAGGTATTCAAAGTGGCTTTTGAACTTGGTTACATATACGACAATCGCATCTTGATCCAGCTGTCGGATCTTTTCAGTCTGCTCCGGGTCCAGCTTGATGCCGGAATAAAACAGCTTCAGAAGGGTGCCCGCCAATTTGCCGATATTGTCGGGAAGAAAACAGGTGTAATGGTCATAGGTTCCCTGCAACATTCGGACGAGCCACCCACTATTGGTTTTTCTGTCTTCAGTGGATTGTGTGGATTCCTGTTCTGTCATGCGCCTGTTGCTCTATTGGGCGTCTGAGGTTGATCTCGTCGCCGGAGTCAGAAATTACCGGCTATGCCATTGGTTAATTCCGTAAATGGTTTTCCGCCGCAGGTGGATCAGGATAAATAGTTTAGGAGTTTCGAATTTGGGAATAGAAGATATACCGGCGATCAAATTTATTCATCATTGAATTCCAGAGTCCCTCGATAGATTCACGCTGAAAAGTGAAAATTGACGTCCAGGGTAAATGCCTCAGTAATCTGTCCGTGTTGTACCCAAAGCCGGCCTGATCGTGTCTGCTTTTTTCCAAGGCCGGGTAATTAAATAAAATTATCAAGATAGCACCTGGTTTGCAATAATTTATTGGCTTGCACCGCGTCCTATGTTATGTTATTTACCAAAATTCCGAATTTTTAAACTTCATTTCAGGCAAAAAAGGCGCCGACCGGCGTCTGATCCAATCAAACATATTAAACATCTTATGTGAAAGGAGGTTAATGTTATATGAATACTTTAATTGGCGGTGCTATCGCGGCGGTACTTGGATTAATCGGGATCGTGGTCTGGTTTCCGCAATTTCTAACGGTGCTTGCCGGCACAATCCCAATTATGCTTCTGCTTGGCGGTGCTCTGGCCATTTACCTGGGCGTCGATGAACTCAAGGACACCTGGTCAAAGGAGGAGACTG
>JASJCE010000176.1 GCA_030066155.1 Desulfobacterales bacterium
TGTATTCGCGGTCGAGAGAATCGAGATCGGATATTTCAACATAGGCATACTTCATCCAGCCTTGCCCGGCGATCACCACGGCTCCCTGGCTGGCAACCATCACGCCCAGGGAAGTTGCCAACTCGGCCACACTGAAAAACACATCGGACGCCAGGGTAAACTGGACCGGATCGGTATGATGGGCCAGGGTGTGCGACAGTTCCGTGGCCAGCAATCCGGCGAGCTCGTCATTATTTTCGATGACATCGAACAGACCGGACCACACGAAAACATAATTTCCGTAAACCGCCCGGATGTCGATGATATCCGGTCCGTCAAATAAATAGAGGTGCCAGGGGAGATGGTCGACTTCAGCCGCTTTGGTGAGATGATCAAAAACCTCGACTAACCGGTCATAAAGTTGACTGCCAGAATCGTAATCATAGTCCGACTGCACCTTTTTAAACAGATATTTACCATATCTTTCAGCTTCCGGGGTTGGCGCAGCCAGTTTTGGGATGGTACCGGGCTGGACGGGGGCGCGTTTGACGGTGCAGGCGGTTATCGGCAGCAGCAGGAGGACCGCCATCATGCCCATCAGGTACATTTTCCGGTTGTAGTCTCGACTTGTGTTCTTCACTTTAATCATTTCCCTAATAATCGAAATCCGCTATGAATACCACAGTCGTAGCCGGTTGGTCGAAATTGGCGGCGATTATAGATCATTTGTGGTGTCGAATGCAAGACCGAAATTAACACCACCGGCCCTGGCTCTGATTTTTTTGGCTTCCGTTGTCACATATTTTCATATAGTTGCAATCTAGCCTGAACATGGTCAGCCCATTCCCCACTCCAATGATTTTTTCCTTGACAAAAAATAGAGGTGTTTTTATAACTACATTGTAGCTAAAATATAGTTAATTTATAGCTTAATTGTGGCTGGAGGGGAATTTTAATATTATTCTGAATGATTTCAGGTAATTTAAAAAGGGGATAAAAATGAGGTATGCAGAGACAGGGTTTAATTTGGAAATAGATTTGACCCGGGGCAACATCGAGCGGGTCGCGACAAACCCGAAAAATACCGAACTATATCTGGGGGGGCTTGGAACGAACGCCAAAATAATGTGGGACCGGGTTCCCCCTGAAGTTAACGCCTTTTCTCCGAAAAACCTGCTGATATTCGCCGCCGGTCTATTGTGCGGCACTCCCGCCACCGGCTGCAACCGAACCATCGTCACAACCATGTCACCCCAGACGGGCTTGATGGCATTCTCGATGATGGGGGGCTTTTGGGCGCCGGAACTGAAATATGCCGGCTATGACAAGGTGATTCTGCGCGGCAAATCGCCTGATCTGGTCTACATCTGGATCCACAATGACAAGGTGGAAATTCGCGACGCCGCCCATTTGCAGGGCAAAGGCGCCACCGAAACGGCGGAGATCATCCGACGCGAGTTGAAGGAACCCAAGGCCCAGGTGTCATCCATCGGTCTGGCCGGTGAAAACCGCGTTTTTTATGCCTCCATCGAGCAGGGCCGGTCCAGTGCCAGTCGCGGCGGGATCGGGGCCGTGATGGGTGATAAAAATGTGAAGGCCATCGCCGTCCGCGGAACAGGGGACATCAATGTCGCCCGTCCTCTGGAATACCTCGAACTCTGCAACGAAGTGCTGGAATATATCAAATGGCGGGAAGAAAATCCGATCCCGGGTGTCATTCCGATTTTATCCGTGCTGGGATCACCCCAGGAAATGGCCATCCACGACGAAAAGTGGCACACCGAAAACTTCTCATGGGGCAATGCGCGGCACCGCCGCAAAGACTTTTGGACCGAGGAAATCGCCAAAGAGTGGACGGAAACCATGGAAACCATGCGGACCCGTCTGATCAGTTGCTACAACTGCCCGATGAAGTGCGGGGCGACCATTACGCCGCCCGGGCAGCCAACCTACATGATGAAATGCTTCTCAAAGCTGACCTACACCATGGCTGCCATGTCGGACCTGGACTTTGGATTGAGAATCGCGCAGCAGGCTACGGAGTACGGCCTTGACGGGTACTCAACGCCCCAGGTGATGGCGTTCGCCCTCGAGCTTTACGAAGACGGCATTTTAACCGACGCTGACATGCCCGGTATGCCCGCCGACAACGAGGGTCGATTCTACTGGCTCCTGGAGCGGATCGTTCGTCGGGAGGGAATTGGCGACGTTTTGGCTGACGGCACGCATTGGGCGGCCAAAAAGATCGGCAACGGTGCCGAAGCATATGCGCACAACAACATCAAGAAGCATGAGCAGCTGCCGCTGAAACTGGGCATGCTCAATCCAATTTATTTTTTAATGTATTGTACCGGCGAAAAAATCAATATCACCCAGATCGAAGGGCAGTTTCCCCAGGCGCCCTTCCCCAAACGGGAGCATCGCGAAAAGTTTGTCAAGGACTGGTTTCAGGTTCCGGATGACCGGTTTAAACAGTATTTTCTGGACTGGGAGCTTCGGGGCGAGAACTCGATGCCCTTCTACCCGACGGTGAATATGACCTGTGACATCGTCGACTGGCAGGAACGCATGCACTACATCGACGATGCCCTGGGAATGTGTGCCGGCGTGTCGTCATTTCACCTGAAACCGCCCTACCATATCCACAATTTCCCGAAATTTATATCAGCCGGAGCGGATATCGAAATGGATGAAGCCAAACTGACCCGGGCCGCCAAGCGCTACCGAACCCTGGTCAGGGCCATCAATATCCGCAGGGGCATGCGGCGCAAAGACGAAAAGCCGCCCGAGGACCACTGGAAGAGAAGATTTCCCGAGCTCGAAAAAGAGCTTCTGGATACCTATTACAGATACAAAGGATGGAATGCGGACGGAATTCCGACCAAAGAATGCCTGCATGAACTGGAGCTGGATTTTGTCAGCGATGAGCTCATCCAACGGGGAATCCTGTCGGACAATGAACCCGCCCCGGCAGAAGACACATCTGCCGAAACCGAAACGATCTAAACCGGAGGTGCAAACCTTGAAGGGCGAAAAGAAAAAGAAAATAGTCAAAACGATTAAGATCGATGTCGATAAGTGCAACGGATGCCGGGCCTGCGAGGTGATCTGCTCCGCCTTTCACGCGGCTCCCAAATACAGCAGCAACAATCCGGCCCGCGCCCGGATCCGGGTGATCCGTGAGCCGTTGACCGACATTTATGTACCGGTCTACGCGGGCGACTATGCGCCCGCTGAATGCGCCGGCCGGGACAAATATACCATAGACGGCAAAGAATATGACGAATGCGCCTTCTGCCGGGCATCCTGCCCGTCGCGGGACGAGTTCAAGGAACCGGACTCCGGTCTTCCGCTAAAATGCGATATGTGTGAAGGCGAAGACGAGCCCTTGTGCGTCAAATGGTGCCTGGCGGATGCTCTAGTTCTGGAGGAACGGGAAGAGGAAATCGATGAAGAGGAAGAGCAGGCCGAGTTGGAAGTCGGGCTGGAGTCTCTGGCTGACAAATACGGGATGCAGAAGATACTGGATGTCGTTGCCCGGATGTCCAAAAAGGACCCGGGGTAAAGTGTTTGATGTACATCTTGCCCTGGTAAAATAGGATATTGTAATAGGGGTGAGTTATCGGACAAAAAATTCCAAGCACCAAATATCAAATTTGGAGTTTGAGATTTGGGATTTAGACGGCCTTTTAGTTACATAAAAAGTTTTTCAATTTGACCGAGTATTATCCATAGAATCCGGGGCAAAGAAGGAGAGGAAAAGGGTGGAGAATGTAGCCGACTACAAAGAGATCGTCGATGTCATCAAGGCCAACGGAGGCGAAGCCTTTAAGTTATGTTACCAGTGTGGCCTGTGTGATGTCGTCTGTCCGTGGAACCGGGTCAGGCAATTCAGCATGCGCAAAATCATCCGCGAGGCCACGTTCGGAATGACCGATATCGAAAGCGACAATATCTGGCTCTGCACGACCTGCGGCATATGCCCCCAGCAGTGTCCCCGGGATGTCAAACAAATCGAATCCGGCGTATCCCTGCGTCGAATCGCCACGGAATACGGCGTTTTTCCCACCACCGCCAAACCGGTGCGCGGTATCAGCGCCAGCCTGCTCGGCAAGGGCAACCCCTTGAATGAAGACCGTGAAAAGCGGGCAGACTGGGCTGAAGGCCTTTCCGTCAATACGTTCGAGGAAGGCATGGCGGTATTATATTTCCCCGGCTGCTACCTCAGCTACGATCCCAGACTGAAAAAAGTGGCCCGGGCCACCGCCAAAATTCTGAACAAAGCCGGCCTGGACTACGGTATTCTGGGCACCCGGGAGAATTGCTGCGGGGAAAGTATTCGCAAGACCGGCGATGAGGAGCTATTCAAACGTCTGGCCCGGGAAAATATCAAGACCTTTGTCGACAGCGGCGTTAAAAAGATCCTGGTGTCTTCGCCCCATTGTTACCATACCTTCAAGAATGAATACCCCGAGTTCATGGTGAATTTCGAAGTCGTGCATATCGCCCAGTTTTTAGCGGAACTGATCGATGCCGGCAAACTCGACATCACCGGCGATTATGCCAGAAAAGTCGCATATCACGACCCCTGCTACCTGGGCCGCCACAATGGCATATATGAAGAACCGCGTACGGCATTGAAGCCCATCCCCGGATTGAAGCTGTTGGAGATGCCTGAAACCCGCAACGGCAGTCTGTGCTGCGGCGGCGGCGGTGGCCGGATCTGGATGGAAACCATGAAGGGGGAGAGATTCTCGGATATCCGGCTCGAACAGGCCCTAAGCATCGGGGCCGAGGTGCTGGCAACCTCCTGCCCGTACTGCATATCACATTTCGAGGAAAGCCGGCTGGCCCTAAAAGACAGTGACAGTCTTGAGATTAAAGATATTACGGAGATTATCGCGGAAGTAATTTCCTGAGTCGGCGTAGCCGGAAATGAATATTGATTATTGATTATTGAAATATAGACCCCCAAAAAGGTAATCGAACGTGGAAAATGAGCTACTATTGGAAGAGCAGGTACAACAGCTGTGCCAGAGTCTGGTCGAAAGCAATTTCGGCGACGTGATGGTTGTCGGCGGCGGGATCAGCGGAATCCAGGCGTCCCTTGATCTGGCCGCGGCCGGATTCAAGGTCTACCTGGTTGAGAAAGCACCTGCCATCGGCGGGCACATGGCCCAGCTGGACAAGACCTATCCCACGAATGACTGCTCGATGTGAATCCTCTCGCCGAAACTGGTCGAGGTCGGCCGGCATCCGAACGTAGAGGTTTTAACATATACCGAAGTTGACAGTGTCACGGGGGAGGCGGGAGATTTCACGGTAACGCTGACCCGCAAGCCCCGATACATCAGGGAGGACCGATGCACGGGTTGCACTACCTGTGTTGAATATTGCCCGGTCGAGTATCCGGATCAGTTCAACCAGGAATTGTCGACGAATAAAGCCGTCCACATTTATTTCTCCCAGGCCATTCCCCTGGTTGCCTATATTGATGAGAGCTGCATTTATCTGAAAGAAAAAAAATGCCGCATTTGCGAGAATGTCTGTCAGGTGGATGCCATCGATTTTCGGCAAACACCGGAACAGATGGATGTCAAAGTCGGGGCGGTCATTCTGTCTCCCGGACTCGAGCCGTTCAATCCACTGGTCAAGGAGGAATACGGCTACGGCAAGATGCAGAACGTGGTGACCAGTCTCGAATTCGAGCGGCTGTTGTGCGCAACCGGCCCCTACGAAGGAGAAATCCTGCGGGCCTCCGACCGGAAACACCCCAAAAAAATTGCCTGGTTTCAGTGCGTTGGTTCCAGACGGGTAACTCCGGGAGACAACAGCTATTGCTCCGGTGTCTGCTGCACGTATACCCAAAAACAGGTCATTTTAGCCAAAGATCATGACACCGAGGCCGAATGTACGGTATTTCATAACGATATTCGCTCCCACGGCAAAGATTTCGAATCTTTTTATCAACGGGCCGAGCAGCTGACCGGGGTTCGATTCATCAGAAGCTACGCGTCCATCGTGAAAGAAGTGCCGGATAGCCGCAATGTCGTTGTCCGATATACGACCCCTGAGGACGGTGTCATTCAAGAAGAATTCGATATGGTGGTGCTGTCCGTCGGCTTGAATCCACCGGATGACTACCGGAATCTCGCCGCGAAATTCGGTATCGACCTCAATTCTCACGGATTCTGCCAGGCAGTTGCCACCAATCCCATGGAAACCACCCGGCCCGGAATTTTCGCCAGCGGCGCTTTCCAGGGACCAATGGACATTCCCGAGTCGGTTTTTTCGGCCAGCGGTGCCGGCTCCCAGTGCGGTGAACAACTTGATTTCAGGCGCGGCAAACTGGCTGAAGAGCGGGTCTATCCACCGGAAAAAGATGTCCTGGAAGCGGAGGCCAGAGTCGGGGTCTTTGTCTGTCATTGCGGCGCCAACATCGGCCGCGTGGTGGATGTTCCGGATGTGGTGGACTATTGTAAAACCCTGGACAACGTCGTCCATGTCCAGGAACAGCTGTTTTCGTGTGCGACGGATTCGGCCCAGTCCATTGCGGAAGTGATCCGGGAAAAGAACCTCAACCGGGTGGTGGTCGCCGCCTGCTCGCCCCGCACCCTCGAGCCCCTGTTCCGGGACACCCTGCGGGAAGGCGGAATCAATCAGTACTACTTTGAAATGGCCAATATCCGGGAGCATTGCTCCTGGGTTCATGCCAAAGAAAAAGACGATGCGACCCAGAAGGCCAAAGACATCACCCGGATGTCGGTGGCGCGTGCCTGCCACCTTCAGCCGTTGCAGGAAATCGATCTGCCGGTCAACAAAACCGCCCTGGTTGTCGGCGGCGGCATCGCCGGTATGACATGTGCCCTTTCCATTGCCCGGCAGGGCCATGACGTTCACCTGCTGGAGAAAGACAGCGACCTGGGCGGAATCGCGAGAAAGATCCACTCCACTTTGGACGGAATGGACGTTCAGGCTTACGTGCGTGATCTGGTCCGCGAGGTGTATCAGAATCCCTCGATTCACGTCTATCTCGATGCGACGATAACCGAAGCCACCGGTTATGTCGGCAATTTCGTCACCCGGATAAAGTCCGAAAGAGGCGCATCGGAAATAACACATGGTGCCGCTGTGATCGCCGTGGGTGCGGAGCCTTATCAACCCACCGAATACCTTTACGGGGAAGACGAGCGGGTATTAACCAACCTCGAGCTGGAAAATCGAATTTTCGAGGAAGACGAAAACCTGATCAACGCCCGCAGCCTAGTCATGATTCAATGTATCGGCTGCCGGCAGGAAGATCGCAATTACTGCGCCCGCATCTGCTGCAACCAGTCCGTCAAGAATGCGCTGAAGCTTAAGCAGCTAAATCCCGAGATGGATATCACCATTCTCTTCCGGGACATGCGGACCTACGGATTCGCAGAGGATTATTACCGGCAGGCATCCGACAACGACGTCAAATTCATCCGCTTCAAGCCGGATGACAAACCCCAGGTTACGCCTGTCCAGGCTGAAGGCCGTCCAGTGTTGAGGGTTGCCGTATCGGATCCCATTCTGGGTCAAAAGCTGGCCATCGACGCCGATTACATCTCACTTGCAGCAGCCGTCATTCCAGCGGCCGGCAGCAGAGAAATCGCACAGCACTTCAAGGTTTCACTTGGACCGGATGGTTTCTTCAAGGAAGCCCATGTCAAATTAAGGCCAGTTGAATTTGGCACGGATGGCGTTTATCTATGCGGTCTGGCCCACTATCCCAAACACATTCCAGAGACCATCAACCAGGCATATGGCGCAGCCAGCCGGGCACTGACCCTTCTTTCCCATGACATCGTCACTGTCTCCGGCTCTGTCTGCGAGGTGGTGGAAAAAAAATGCATGGGCTGCGGAGCCTGTATCTCGGCCTGTACTTACAACGCCATTGAGTTCCGCAAAACCCGCCAGGGCCCCAAGGCCGTGGTGAATCCGGTGCTCTGCAAAGGGGACGGCCTCTGCAACGCCATGTGCCCGACCGGGGCCATCTACCTCAAACACTTTACGGATGAGGATCTGGTAAGCCAGATTGATGCGGCAATTGGAAGGAGTTAACATCGAATGACGACCGGAGCTGAATTTAAACCCAACGTTCTCGGCTTTGTCTGCCATTGGTGAGCATACGGTGCGGCAGACATGGCTGGAGTTTCCAGACTGCAATATACGACGGATATCAGGCTGATTCGTGTCATGTGTTCCGGCAGAGTCGACCTGGAATTTATTCTGCGGGCCTTCGCCAACGGGGTTGATGGGGTGTTTATCGGCGGGTGCCGGCTCAATGAGTGCAACTATATCACTCATGGCAATTACAATGCCCTCAACACAGTGCTGCTGTGTCGAAGAATCATGGAGTGCATCGGCCTGAATCCGGAGCGACTGCGAATCGAATTCATGTCTTCGGGTGAAGGTATGCTGTTTACAGATGCGGTTGATCAGTTTTGTAAGTCGATTAAGGTACTGGGGCCCCTCAGCGGGGACACACAGCCAGACCCGGAGCAATTGACATCCAGACTTGAAGAAGTCCGCAAGCTGGTCCCGTATATCAAAATCGCCAAGCGCGAAAAGCTGGAATCGCGGCTGCAGGATGAAACCCAATACGATGATCTCTTCACCCGTGAGGAGATGGATAAATTATTGAGCGAAGCGGAATCCTACTATATTGACCCGGACAAGTGCCGGGCGTGCATGATCTGCAGTAAACGCTGTCCGGTGGATGCAATTGACGGGGCCAAAAACCGAATCCACATTATCGACCAGGTCAAATGCATCAAATGCGGAACATGCTATGACGCCTGCCCGCCCCGCTTCGGTGCCGTCGCCAAAGTTTCCGGGCAACCGGCCCCGCCGCCTATTCCGGAGGAAGAAAGAACTCTGGTCAAGAAACGCGCCTGATGGGGTTTGGTTTAATAGTTGATCGGGTTCTTAGTTGACTGGTAATTTGGTTGACTAGTTGATTAAGTATTAAATGCCCTACGAAACTTCATCCTTCTCGGAATCCTCCAACACCGGCCATCTTTCACCCGACAAGGCGCATGCCATGGCTTCCTGACCGGGCTTGCTCATCAGCGAAATTAAATCATTGGCCAGGGTCTCACCCACCATACTTTCCTCGTCCACCACAACAGTTGCCCCCCGGTTTTGGAGATCCGTCAAATACCGATGATACCGTGAACGGGTTAATATGGGAATATCGGGCAATAAAAACCGTAGATTGGCGATCACATCACGACAGGTTTTGGGATCGGGCAGGGTGATGACCGCCGCGCAGATAATCTGTACTCCCACGTGCTTCAGAACATCCCGGCTGGTGGCATCGCCGATATGAACATGCAATCCCATTTGCCTGGCTTTGGAAGCGGTGTGGGGGTTCAATTCGATCACATGGGAATGCACGTCTTGGTTTGAAAGTGCCTCGGCTACCTGCTGTCCGGCCGGACCGAATCCAATGATGAGTACATGCGTCTGGCCAGAGGCAGGGTGCTCATGGGTTGGTTTCGGCTGCAAGCCCTTGCCACGATATATACGGGTCATTACAAGCTCAGCCCATTTCTCCGCATTGACAACCATATATGGAGCCAGCAACAACGATAGGATCGTTACCGACAATACCAGTGCCAGTAAATCCGAGGAAATTAATGCCCCTTCATGGGCGGCTGCCGCCAATACAAACGAAAATTCACCGACCTGGGCCAGGGCGAATCCGGTGGCCAGGGACTGGACCACGCCTGTGTTGAAGTACCGCGCTATGAAAAAAATAATTAAGGCTTTGATTCCGAAAACCAACGCCAGCCCGGCGACGACCCAGTGCAGATGCTGTACGAGCCACAATGGCTCGGCCAGCATTCCCACAGATGTAAAAAACAGGGTCACAAACAGGGTGCGAATGGATACGATATCGGAACGGATCTGGGTCGCAAACGGTGATTCGGCCAGAAGTATTCCGGCCAGAAACGCACCCAGAGCGGGTGACAACCCCAATGAATGGGCAACCCAGACAGATCCCAGGGCGATGATGATCGCCAGCAGCACGACCAGTTCGCGATTGGCAAACAAACCTTGGGCCATTAGAATTCGGGGAACCAGGTGGTAGAACAACAGATAAAACGCCGCTACGAGCAGCAGTGCCGCGCCCAGGGCCAGCCCAAGGTGCAGGGCGATATCACCGGCACTGCCGCCCCGGGTCAATACGGACACCAGAAGCACCAGCGGTACGACGGCAATGTCCTGCAGCAGCAGCATCCCGAGGGCATTTCGGCCGTAAACCGAGTCAATAGCCGCCCGGTCGACTAAAACTCTCAAAACAACCGCCGTTGAGCTCAGCGCGGCCATGGCGCCCAGCGCCACCGAAGTGGAGATATTGAGAAACGGAATCAGCAGCAGAGCAAAAATTGCAAGGGTTATGCTGACCTGCAGCGTGCCGCCGACAAGGGCGATAGATCCCAATTTCTTTAATCGCGAAAACGAAAACTCCAATCCGATTGAAAACAGAAGGAGCGCGACCCCCAATTCGGCGACCTGGCGGATAGCTTCGGTGTTGAACAATAGGGGTCCGACAACTGCGCCGGCAATCAGGTATCCAATGATTGCGCTTTGCTTTAGCTTCTGTGCGATGGCGCCTAAAACAAACGCAATAGTCAGTATGAGAACGATTTCCATCAACAGGTGCCACATCATTACTGCCTCTCAGTTTTGATTCTCAGAGCGTCCTCTTTTCAGAATAATAATAATTGTAATAATATTGATTTGAAGAAGGGCTGCGGTAAATTCTGCGCTCAATAAGATAGCGTGTAAACAGATACAGCACCGTTATCAATTTTCCGGAAAAACCGTTGCCCTGCCACCGCCTTCCGGAAACCGACACGCCCGCACGCAAAAATATGAGCCGCCCGACGTCTTTGAGACGCAGGGCCAGTTCAATATCTTCCATCAACATGGTCTCCGGAAATCCGCCGGCGGCCTCGAGTGCCTCGGCTCTGAAAAACTGGGCTTGATCACCAAAGGCAATTCCCGTTAGAAACGTTCGCAAATTATTTAAAGCCGCAATCAGGGCGGTTTTGGCATTGGACGGTTCAAATTGCATCCCAACGGCTCCGCCGACAACATCCGGTTGCCGCGTCAGTTGGTTGATCATTTCTTGAAACACGCCCTTCTTCACCACGCAATCTGCATGCAGAATGACGATCACATCGCCGGATGCGGCCTTGAGGCCCTTTTTGATCTGGAGCCCCCTGCCCTTCTGGCTTTTTACGACCCGAGCGCCGAGGCCGGCAGCGATTACCGGAGTGTTGTCGGTCGAGCCGCCGTCCGCGACGATTATCTCTTTGAGGGCGGTACGACCGGTCAGGGATGCCAAACATCTTTCCACGCGATCAGCCTCGTTCAGAGTCGGAATCAGGACAGAAATACCACCTGGCGTGGCATAGGTATCCTTTCTTAGAACCAGACCATTTCGAAAAACACCGTATAGCAGCATACCGTAAAAGGGCAAATATTCAAACAGCTTCAGCCCATGAATCTCTTGGAACACGCCGATATTGATATCGATCGCCATTGCGGGAAAAGTGAAGACTGTTGCGGCCAGAAGATAGAGCCAGGCGCGCGAGGGGAAAAAAACCAGAAATGGGACGATCAACACAAGGTACCAGGGGTGAAGGGTCGGCAGGCAAAGAAGCGTACAGGCCAGGGCCATGTAAACACTGCGGAAAGAATTCTGGACCAGAAGATACACCCAGAAAAAACAGAATGCCAGAAGCCCAGTGGTGGCAACCACGTGCCAATCACCAAATAGATAACGGATCAATACCGTCAGAGAGTCATTGTAGTGAAATCCGGTGCCGAAAGCGCCAAGCGATTGAAAAATAGCGGAACCGGCATCCATGTATGGGATGAATAGAATCAGCGGCAGCAAGATAGCCAGGCTTTTCTTCCAGTTCCCAGAATTGACTAAAAATGGCACGGTAATCAGGGCAAAATACTTTGATAAAACCGCCAGGCCCAAAAACATGAAGCCGACAACCGGGTAACGATCGGAAAGAATAAGATACAGTGCCAGCATCAAAAAAAAGGTCTGCAGAACATCTAAGTGCACTTCGCCACTGACAAATACCAGAACCAGCGGGTTGGCGGCGTAAAATAGAAGTCCGCAGGGCCGGTACCCCCCGCGGTTGACAATCAGCAACAGAACGATCATGACGCCGATATCGAATCCGATCATGGCGACTTTAAAAAAATCAGGATTCGGATTCATCCATGCCAGCAATCGAAACAACAGCAGCGCCGCCGGCGGGTAAATGGCACTGTATTCAGGATGATTAATTTGCTGCCAGATCGGATTAAGTTCTCCCTGTGCAAACTCCGCCAATTCTGGGCTTAGCGGGGCATATTGATAGGGGTTGATTCCCAGATTCTGAATGTAGCCTTCCCACACGTAGCGATAAACATCGTTGGCTACCGGAAAGGGCAAAAATATAATTCGAGCGATGATGCCCAGGGCCAGTATGGCGGCAAATGCCTGTCGGGGAGTCAATCCCACTGGAAAATGCCGCACCATCAGCAGCATCAAAATATGGCCCAGGCAGAACAGCGCTGAAAAAGAATAGAGATGTCTTCCAACCGGCGCCAGGACAACCAGTGCGATCATGCCGCTCAACCAGGCGGCGCATATTAGAGCGAACCGATATATTTGCATACGTCTGTGGTCACCTGTACGATACCCGGGCTGATCGGTGGGCGCTGGGGATTCCCGGCGGCCGCGAGACCGCCGGCAACATGGACCTTAGTTAAAATAAAAACGGACCGCAGAAGTGTAAATTTTTCCTTCAAGGTAATCGCTAATTGGCTGCATTTCAACCGATCGAGTTTAGCAAATCCAATGATATCAAATTATTATTTTCGTCTGTAAGAACAATGGGACTCACACCCGTCCCGGCTGGCAGATATCGGCCACCGATGACTATCCGTTAACCTTAGCGTTGACAATCACGTGCAACATCGTACCTTTTTGTAGAAAACTAGCTGAAGATAACAAAACCGAGGTCTAATACCGGACTGAGATATATAGGTTTACACAGACGCCTGCGTTAATGCTGATTGGAATTGAGTGATGAACATGTCAAATCAATCGAATATGGATACAAAATCGAAACTGGACTTTTACGAGAGGTACAGGCTGGTGATAACTGTTTTTGTTATGGCCACGTTAATATCATCGGTGCCGGCGCCGGTCGCTGCCGACCAATCCGATGAGCGGTTAAAAGGGCTGTTCGAACGCCTCAAAGCCACGCCGGATCCATTGGAGGCCCAGCGTATAGAATCTGAAATCTGGCAGATCTGGATTGACTGCGGTCAGGAGGATATGAATGCGGTCATGGAGCAGGGTATCCGGGCCATGAACATGGGCCAACTTAAGGAAGCCATCGCTATTTTCGATCGGGTCGTGACCGAGTTGCCCGACTTCGCTGAAGGATGGAATAAACGCGCCACTGTCCATTATTTAAATGGGGACTATAGTGCTTCGGTGGTCGATATCGAACGCACCCTCGAATTGGAGCCACGCCACTTCGGTGCTATCTCTGGTATGGGATTAATTTTTATGGCCCGTGGGGACGAGGCGGGTGCCCTACAGGCTTTTAAAGCGGTTCTTAAAATTCACCCCCATGCCAGGGGCGCTCAATTCCACGTTGAGGAACTGCGTAAAAAGCTGATGTCTCAGGGTGCCTGATTGTAGGCCGGGTCGAACCCAATACTTTTGATCAAGAATCATAGCCCGGAGTCACCGCCCACAGCGAGGCTTGGGCAGCAACATAGGGCATCTGCTGGCAATTCGGTCGACAATGGAATACTGGGGTGGTGGCCGATATAACAAACCTTCAAAATCCGCGGGTTGCCTGGTATAACCTGGAGTTGATGCTTTATTCCGTCAGCCTGCCCAAAATTTAAATCGCCCTGTTCGTATATGTGGAGATTGAACGCGGCGTTATCAAACTGGATCAGAAGACCCGCAACCAGCTTACAAGCATGATCTGGCATTCCGGCACAAATTCGTCAAAGGTCTGGAGAATGAAGAATATAGGGATATCCAATGCAAATCGGGCATATGGGATGACTTTCTCGCGGACAGCAGTCTGGTCGACCACAAGAATTTTGCGCATATAGCGTTCTATATTGATCAATATCTGTATGTATGCCACGGAGCTTTAGAGCGAATTCAGAGGATTCAGATCGTCGACGATGTCATAAAAATTTACCCAGAACGGAGAAGGTAGGGTTGGGAATGTAGGAAACTTATATCCCATTCAATATGTCAACTGCCGTCAGGAAAGAATTTGGCTGCCGAATTTTTTTAATGTAAACCCGACAGCCACTTTCTGAATCACTAACTGACAGTTATCACGCTGTCTGCAATGTACTCTTCTCGCTTAGCATCGAAGCTGTCACGGTAAGCATCACACCATAAATAATTTTCGAAGAGATATCTGCCACGGTATAAATAACCTGCTGACCAACTATCGTAAATTCGTAGGATATGCCTAAATTCATAAGAATCGGTGCCGCGTAGGCCAGCGGATAGAGCCACCACGAAATGTAAAAGAGCGGTAAGATTGCCCCGAACAGACGTTGTGGCGAGCCTTCCATATGCTCCTTTCCATGGAGAATCACCTGTTTTATCATTACCAGCACGTAGATGAAAAAGGCCGTGGAAATTAAACCCCACAAACCCCATAAGAATAAGCTCTCGTTCAAACGCCCCGGCTCATAAAACTGTCCGATATACCCGGTTATGATCATCAAACAGCCCGATATGGAAAATCGGGTCATGTATCTCGCGCGATCCGATCCGGTAATCTCAGCAACAAAGAGAATCTGAATCAGAAGCATGGGTACATCTATCAACCAGTTCAAGTAGCGGTAACCGTTGGTGAAAAGGTCTGCCCCCGCCTTCAAAGTGTATCCGTCACCCGTAAAGGCATAAGCGCTGGTC
Source organism: Desulfobacterales bacterium (assembly GCA_030066155.1). Classification (GTDB taxonomy): domain Bacteria; phylum Desulfobacterota; class Desulfobacteria; order Desulfobacterales; family JAFDCJ01; genus JAFDCJ01. The sequence goes on from JASJCE010000176.1 coordinate 14,993, forward strand.
CAGCTCAACTTTTGGGTGTAAAGCAACAACAATGCCGAGGTCATAACCACAACGGAAATGACAGAAGACATGCGATATTTTGGGAGGCAGCTGTTTTTGGTCATGATAAAAAAGAGCAGGGCCGCTGCCATCGACGCATAGCCCAGTGTCAAAATATGATTGACGATTTCATAGCCCTCCACTGAAATCGCGAAATTTTCGGTATTCATGATTTCCTCCAATAGTTTTAATGGTTTGCGAGATCAAATAATCTCTACCGTTATAGACTGGTCACTTTTTAGTCTATATTATGTCTAATTATTGTCAAATAAAATTATACTTGACCGCTATTTGTCAAGCAGCCGCAGGTCGAATTTCCACTACCACGCTTGCAAAGCATCTGCATACGCCACGGGATGCAAATTTGTCGCCGACGAAAGGCACCTACTGTCAGCTATCTGATGCAAAAAGATAGGATATGGTCAAGGAAACATATCAACGGGCAATCATTTAAGCGGTATGCCTTTAAAGTTTCAAGACGTTTATCGGGTGTTGCTGTTCCGACTTTTGAACGGGATAAGCATTGAGAACTCGATCTTTCGTAAGAAAATCCCCCACCCTGACCTCCTTTCGACCAGCTTACAAACTTGATGTCAATGCAGATATCATCACTGATCAATCGAAAGATTCTTCAAACCAAACTTGACAGCATATTTAAAATAGGTACCTTATTTCTATACTTTCAAGATTAGCTGATTAAAGTGACCCGTTAATCAAAAAAATCACAAGAATCCGGCAATAAATTCCCTCGTCCGGGAGGCGAGGTGGGGGTCAGCCTGATAATTTAGAACTCACCATCCTCAGAACTGGTTTCTTATCTGGTAACTGTCCACGAAATGCCCCGATAGCGGATCACAGTGCATCGGGGGTACAATATCTTCCACAGCCGTTTCCTTTTTTTACCGTTGTTGGTCTAGCAGACATACAAATGGCTGATCAATGTGGGACAAACAGCTGAAGGCCAGCAGGGAGAACCAAAAGCGATGCAATCCACCTATGATGTTGT